>NZ_JBHSEF010000009.1:0-498903 GCF_042649045.1 Chryseomicrobium palamuruense
AGTGGACCTTCGTCTCTTGGATTTGGATTGTACATATCGGCTTGACCGGTGGTCGCTGGTTCCTAGACGAACCTTCTTTTGTTTCCAATTGGACGGGGACGATTGTTAGTGAGTCAGTTGGCAATTAAAATGCACCTCCCATTCGTGATACCACGATCATACCGGGAAGTGCATTCGAAAAATATGCGTTATTTGAATTCGGGCTTACGTTTGTTCAAAAGCATCGCAGACTTATAAGACCGGTGGTCTTGAAAGAGATCAAAAAATTTCAAGGGTGCGGAAAGGTTGTCAATGGATTCAAATTGTTTGTGTGTGAGGGATGCCATCATACTAAAAAGGTGGCCTACCGCTGCAAAGGTAGATTCTGTACGACATGTTCAGTAGGTGAGAGTGAAGAGTGGAGTCGCATCTTGGCGAACGAGGTGATACAGGTGAACCATCGCCATGTCATCTTTACAATCGACGAGGGGTTGCGGGATGTATTCCTTCAACATCGATATCTACTGAAAGACATGATGGATGAGGCCGCACGGATCATCAAAGAGTTCTTCTGGAAAAAGGCCAAGGTCGAACCAGGGATCATCTCAGGTCTCCATACATTTGGGTCGCAGGTGAACTTCAATCCTCATGTACACATGCTCGTCACGATGGGTGGGATCAATCAGAAGGGTGAATATGTGGACCATGACTTCATTCCATTTGCGATGTTGAGAAAGCAGTGGCAGACAGTCGTGTTAAAACTGATCCGTAAGAACCTGAATGCCGAAGAGAAGAGAAAGGTCCAACCGAGACTCCAGGCTGCCTTCAACAACAACAAGGACGGCTTCTATGTGCATGCCCCAAAACAGAAGGGGAAGATTCAGGAACAGTTGCGCTACATAGGCCGTTACATGCGACGACCTGCGATCGGTCTCAATCGGATCGTGGCATATGATGGCGAGATGGTGACATTCACCTACAAGGACAAGACCGACGGTCTCGAGAAAACGGAGACTGTGACGGTAGAAGAGTTCATCGCAAGATTGATCCGTCACATCCCTGACGAACAGTTCAAGACGATCCGCCATTACGGGATGTATGCAAGAAACAGAAAGGCAAAGGTGAAAGCACTGCTTACGAAATGGCAGAAAGAGGTCAAGAAATGGTTCGTAAAAGCAGGGGCAAAGCTCCGCAAGCGCAACTGGCGTGAAAAGTTCTTGATGAACAACCAGCCAGATCCATTGGTGTGCCCAAAATGCGAGAACCATCTCGTGTTCAAGGGAGAGGTCTGTCTAGATGATGGTGTGCTGACGATTCGCGTGGCCGTATGCAATAATACAAAGAAATACTTAGAGAGGGTGATCGACTATCTCACCAGTCAGCAAGACTCGAAAGAAAAAGAAAAAGGCCAGTTCGCCTAAGGCGAGACCAGCTAAGGTGAAGTACATCTGCCTACTCTGTGAGACGACGGAACTGATACCTTATGACGTCGTACGTGACATGGATCGGATGGACCAAGACGGGGACCAGAGCGTCCCGCCGATGTTTGAGTGCGACCAATGTGGTGCGGGGATGTATCCTGAATCGTACAAAGGTATATCCGGAGCCCACTATCAAATATCAGATGTGAAATAGTTCAAAAAGGTCCGGCCAGGGTTTTTGGCCGGATTTTCTTATGCGTTCTTTTGAGACAAGGACTGAACCACTGAAGTGGGGAAGGTCTTTTCTAGCAAGGGCTTGGGACATCCGATTTTGAGGGAAGATGGGTGCTCGCAAACAGGATTATAGAAGAGAAATAGTTTCCAATAAATCAGTCTGTCACGACAAATCGAATCTCTGTTAGGACAAATCCTCATTTGGTAACGAGAAAGTGGCATCTTGTAACGACAAATCCTTCGGCTGTACGGTGAACGTACGCTCAGCCCACGAAAATCCCTAAAGTGTTGAAGCCCTTCCTAGCAAGGGCTTAAGGCATCCGCTCTAAATCCTTATTTATAGATGAAATCATGATTAGTGATGATAAAAGATGAAAACCGCAAATGTATTCTCCAGTAACGTCGATGAAATCGCAATCAGAGTCGATGAACGACTACTCACCTCATCAAAATATCCCGATTACCTAAAAAAGCCCTGAAATCATTTGATTTCAGGGCTTTCGTTTCAATTAGCGACGATCTTTCGTGATATCTTCAAAGTTTTGTTGTACTTGGCCTGCTTTTTCTTGAACATTTCCTTTGAATTGTTCTTTTTTTCCTTCGTTCTCTAAGGATTTGTTATCTGTTGCATCCCCAATCGTCTCTTTTACTTTTCCAGAAACTTTTTCAAGCTTGCCTTCTACTTTGTTTGAGAATCCATCGTTCGCCATAATGCAATTCCTCCTCATAGTAACGAAATTTCTTACTTCCATCTAAATACCCTTTGCTCTTCATTTAAAACAATCTGCTTTCTTCTCAAATAATCTGTCTTCTGTGAAACGCTATTCCTGTCCAAACGTACTGTATAGTATACTAGCGCAAAAGGGGGAAAGTGTATGATGGAAGCATTTAACGAAATACCATGGGGACTCATAGCTCCGCTACTTGGTTTGCAGGCGATTTTAATTATTGTGGCAATTATTGATCTTATCCGTATCCCTGCAACTAATGGGCCGAAATGGGTATGGGTTCTCATTATTATTCTTGGGAATCTAATAGGGCCCATTCTTTACTTTATTTTGGGGAGGAAGAGTGAATGAGCGGGCATTTGCATGTAGAGAATTTAACGAAACACTATGGAAAAGAAGCTGCTGTTCAGAACGTCACATTTACGCTGGAGCCGAATACGGCAACAGCCCTTATTGGACCTAACGGAGCTGGAAAGACCACCACATTGTCGATGCTAACAGGACTCCTGAATCCGACAAGTGGCACGATTGTGGTCGATGGAAAGACAGGCGATGATTATCGTCATAAAATGGGATTCCTTTCTCAGTATCCACAATTTTACGGATGGATGTCTTCTCGCGAGTACATGGAGATGGCTGCTAGACTCAGTGGGGTTTCCGCACGTGATGCACGTGTCGAATCAGAAAAAGCGCTCGACTTCGTGGGACTGGGTGATGTCAAAGGGAAAAAGATTTCAGGCTTCTCTGGTGGGATGCGCCAACGGTTGGGTCTTGCTCAAGCCATTGTACATAAACCAGCATTTTTGTTCTTGGATGAGCCAGTGTCGGCACTTGATCCGATTGGGCGTCGCGAAATTTTAAACCTAGTAAAAGAGTTGCAGCAATCGACGACCATCTTGTATTCGACTCATATTTTAAATGATGCGCAAGAAATGACGGATCAGCTATTGTTTATGCGAAAAGGAAACCTGATTGAACAAGGATCGCTCACCAATATTCAGAAAAAGTATGAAGATGCGCACTATCAAATTCATTTCACCACGAGTGAAGAGGCGGCCTCTTTCATTGATGGCTCAACGTATGCGGCTTACCAAGAAAATCATATTGCCTTTATTCCAATCAAAGAGGAACGACCGAGGATGCAAGAAGTGTTAGCATCCCTTGTCGCATCACCTCATTTAACCGTAACAAAAGCAGAGCGTTCCACAGCGAGCCTCGAAGAGATCTTCTTAAAGGTGGTGAATGGGAAATGAATCAGTTCGGTGTGCTTTTTCAAAAAGAATGGCGAGAACATGCACGAAACTTTAAGTTGATTTGGATTCCTATCGTATTTATCTTACTCGGAATTACAGAACCCATTATCAATCATTTCCTACCACAAATCATTCAGTCTGCTGGAAATGTACCGGAAGGATCGGTCATTCAGTTTCCAGAGATGACACCGGAACAAATTCTTCTGTCGGCTCTCAATCAATATCAGTTCATCGGTATGCTTATCATCGCTTTTGCATTTGCAGGTCTTGTTGCGCGTGAAAGAAAAAATGGAACGGCAGCGTTCCTATATGTACGACCTCTCTCGTTTCCGTCGTACATTTTGAGTAAATGGACCATCAGCAATTTGATTTTGCTTGGGAGCCTTGTGCTTGGCATGATCGGCGCTGCGTATTACACTGATTATCTCTTTGGCAATTTCTCGATTCAACGATTTATTGCCATGCTTGGCGTCTATAGTGTCTGGATGATCTTTGCACTGAGTGTAACGCTTCTGTTCAGTACGCTTTTGCGTCCCGGAATTGCTGCAGCGCTCTCCGTCTTTTTCATCGCGTTCTTCCCGATGATCGATGGACTTGTCTTACGATACTGGCCTTATACACCATTTAAGTTATTTTCCTATGCAGGAATGGTGATGATGGGAGAGGTGGACATGAAAGACCTGTGGATCACTGTGGCTATCGCTGTACTTTTAATTCTTATTTGCGTTACAGTAAGCATACTTATGGCGAAGAAAAAAGCCGCTGACGTTAAAATTTGAGGTGAAGTCTAGATGACAGAAAATCAGCAGACAGAAGAGCGGAACTCCGATCGGTTTATATCGGCGTACAACCGAATTGATCAGGAAATGAAACATATTATTGGATCGACAGATCATCATTCCTTTTTCCGGCTGATTGATCTGACCAAAAAGAAGAGTGCGGTTATTCGCAGATATGAAGCCGATCTTCGCGAATTTGGAGATTTACGGAATGCGATTGTGCATCACCGCACATCTGTGGAGTACGTCATTGCAGAACCACATGATGATGTGGTCACGAAAATGGAAGAAATCGAACAAGCGCTGATGCATCCCCATTCGGTCGGAGAAACATTTAAGCGAGATGTACTCACTTTCCAGCTTGGGGATTCGTTAAGCTATGCCCTCAAGATAATTCGGGAACGTAAGTTTAATCAGTTTCCTGTCTTTCTAGGTTCTGAATTTAAAGGGCTTGTGACTCCTGTAGGAATCACGGCATTTTTAGCCAGTAATATTCATGAAGACACGATTTCTCTTCGGAAAACGACACTAGAAGATATTTTAATTCATGAAACCAAACGGGCGAATCATCGTTTTATATCAAGAGACACCTCTGCCTATGTGGCAGAAGAGATGTTCAAAACAGAACTTTCCCGCGGACATCGGTTAGAGGCATTGTTAATTACGGAAGATGGAGAGCCGTCTAATGAACTCTTCGGCATTATTACACCGTTTGACATATTAAAACTTAATTAGCTATTTCCCGGGAAATAATTCGACAAGGAAGAGATGATGAAAAAACTATTACTAGTCCTATTCGTGATAATGGCGGGAGCTGGGTGGCTATACTGGGGAAATATCACCCCGGTGGTGACCACTCATAATGTCCAACTAGATGACTTACCAAATGAGTTTTCCGGATTGAAGATTATTCAATTGAGTGATCTACATGATGCGGAATTTGGGGAAGGTCAAGCGAACTTGATTCAAGCAGTCACAGACCGTGCACCTGATCTGATTTTTCTTACAGGTGACATGATCGATAGCAATCGGTATGATTTGGAGCAGAGCCTTGCCCTCGTACGTGGTCTACAACAAGTTGCGCCTATGTATTACGTGACGGGCAACCATGAGATTGCTACGAAAGAGGTTGAATATATCAAGGCTGAGCTGAGCGGACTCGGTGTAACGGTTTTATCCAATGAATCTGCTCAGTTTACAAAAGGCAATGTGTCACTTGAAATCTTCGGGATAGAAGATCCGTTAGACGGTGTACCCGTGCATCATGCGCTTGAGCAACATCCACGCGAAGGTGCCGTACGTCTCACCCTTTCTCACCGTCCGGAAGTGTTTGAAGAATATGTGACGGCAGGAGAACAACTTGTTTTCACAGGGCATGCACACGGGGGACAGATCCGCTTATGGGGAATAGATGGAGTAATCGCGCCAGGGCAAGGGTTTTTCCCAGCCTATACTTCCGGAGTCTATGAAGAAGCGGGGACCCAAATGATTGTCAGCAGAGGCCTTGGAAACAGTGTATTTCCGCTCCGTGTAGGTAATCGTCCAGAGATTGTCGAAGTCATATTAGAATAAAAAGTGGCCGGTTCTATTTGAACCAGCCTTTTTCTTTGGCCTTCGTCAAGGCTTCGATGCGACTGCTTGCCTGAAGCTTCTCAAGGATGACCGAAATGTAGTTGCGCACAGTTCCAGGAGAAAGGAACAATTCCGCGGCAATCTCTTTGGAATTCTTGCCTTCTGCCATTTGTTCCATGACCTGCATTTCACGTTCAGTTAACGGGTTGGGCGCATCAAATGCCAGTTCCATCAGTTCAGGAGAATACATTTTGCGTCCTTTCATGATGGAGCGAATGGCATAGGCCAGTTCTTCGCTTGGACTGTCTTTGACTAAATAGCCATCTACTCCGGCCTGACGTGCTTTTTCAAAATACCCAGAACGGGCAAACGTCGTTAAAATCAATACTTTACATGGATGGTCTTGTAGCGCCCCTGCAAGCTCTATACCGGTCATTATCGGCATCTCGATATCAGTGATACAGATGTCTGGAGAAAGCTTCTGAACGAGATCCAGTGCTTCTTGGCCATTATTTGCTTGCCCGACGACTTCCATATCGTCTTCAAGCTCTAAAAGAGATCCAAGCGCTCCAAGTAACAAGCGCTGATCTTCTGCTAATACGATGCGAATCATTTAATTCGCCTCCTTTTGCTGTGGTGTCACATGAGGGACTGCAATAATCAGCTTGGTTCCTTGCGACTGTTCAACGGTCAGAGACCCATTGATAAATTCAATCCGCTCTCTCATACCCGAGAGTCCATTACCTTCGATGTAATTCCCGACACTTCCACCAATACCGTCATCGTCAATCTGCAGAACGGTCAACTGCTTCGAACTATTCAAATTGACCCGGCAGTAAGAAGCTTTGCTGTGTTTCACGACATTCGTAATAGCTTCTTTAAGTGACATGCTCAGAATCGATTCAACGAGAAGTGGCATCTCTCCATGTATTTTTCCGCCTTCTCGAATGAATTGTATATCTGCTGCCTGAAGCAATTGGGTAGCCGATTCAATTTCATCCTCAAAATGGACCGTTCGGATCGTGGACACGAGTTCCCGCACCTCTTTTAACGCAAGTCGTGCGGTCTGATGAACTTCTTTCAATTCCTGTTTGGCCCGTTCCGGATCTTTATCGATCAACTTGGATGCGAGTTCACTTTTCAGTCCAATCAAGGAAAGCTTTTGCCCCAACGTGTCATGAAGGTCTCGTGCAATCCGTTGACGCTCTTCGACAACGCTCATATGTGCAATCCGTTCATTCGCATATTCAAGCTCTCCTGTCAGATAATCTTGCCGTGCTTTACTGAACGTGGCAAACGGAAGAAGGACAATACCGATGAGAGCGACAATCAAGAAAGGCAAATGGGAAATGAATAGCTCAAATTGTGTAAAGAATCCAAAGACTACACTGAGTGTCACAGTTAGGACGTGCAGTCCGTACAGGACAAAGAAGCGTACTTTGTTTTCGGTAAATCCAATAAAGAAGGATAAAAAGATACTCAGATAGACATAGCCAAATAGGAGCGTCATGACGGACGTGACCGCCATCTCGAGAATTACTGCCATGTAAAAGAGTGTTCCGTTTAAAAAGAATGAAAAACGATACAACAAGAAAAATAGTCCAAGTAAACTAAGTCCGAGGACAATTTCCTGCCAGCCCGTCGAGCGGAATAAGAAAAAGAAAGGCAAAATACAAAAGACAATCCAGGCATAGAGACTCAGCCAGGGCGAACGTGGGAACAACTGATACCATTTCGGCATCGGTTCACCTCCTAAAAAAATAACCCGACCAAAGTGGCCGGGCGAGCAAACTTCTATTTCTAGTATACGCGAAACAAGGGAACGTCTGAAAGGGTCATCCATTCATTTGAGAAGGAGATGTGCGCATTTGGCGACGTTTCCAGTCTTTGAAGGAGATAAACGTTTTCGCGGTT
The DNA here is from genome assembly GCF_042649045.1 of Chryseomicrobium palamuruense. NCBI lineage: Bacteria > Bacillati > Bacillota > Bacilli > Caryophanales > Caryophanaceae > Chryseomicrobium > Chryseomicrobium palamuruense. The sequence continues at coordinate 7,881 of NZ_JBHSEF010000009.1, forward strand.
TCGTCATAGAGACGGAACTTCAAGGACGTTAAACTTGTCTTTAAAGTGATCGTTGTTGCCTGGTGAAGCGGCGGTGTCTTTTCATGGGCTTCTTCTAGCAAGTAGTTCGGAACACGTGGGCTTAAGTGATGCACATGATGATAGCCGATATTTCCTGTTAACCATTGTAAAACTTTCGGCAGTTGGTAGTACGAGCTTCCATCAACAGCCGCTTTCACGTAATCCCACTCTGTTTCTTCCTCAAAATAGGAATCCTCAAACTGATGCTGTACATAGAACAACCAGATCCCGAGTACGCCTGCTACATAGACGGTCGTACCTTGGATAATGGCAAACTCTGTCCATCCAAGAAGGAAGCCAGCTAGTGTATAAAGGACAATCACGCTGATTGTAATCAAGTGTGTATTCCAACGCTCTTTCGGACGTGCGTCTTTGCGATTGATGCGGCTTGAAATTAAGAACAGATAAATAGGACCTAGACCAAACATCACCAGTGGATTACGGTAAAGACGATAAGCTAATTTTTGACCTGGAGATGCTTCTGTGTATTCTTCCACAGTCATTACCCACATGTCACCCGTGCCTCGCTTGTCGAGATTACTGCTCGTCGCATGGTGAATCGAGTGTTCACGTTTCCATTTTTCATAAGCAAAAAGAGTCAAGATTCCAGTGATGGTCCCCATGATATTGTTTGCTTTTTTATTTTTGAAGAAAGATCCGTGTGTGCAATCGTGGAAAATGATGAACGTACGTACCATAAACCCTGCCGCAATGACAGCAAAGCCGATGCTCAACAGAACGGAAATATCAAATGTTAGATAGGCAAGGGCCCATACCAAGAATAGAGGGACAATCGTATTGATAACTTGGATAATGCTTTTGTTTAATTGAGATTTTTCAAAGGGAGCCACTTGTTTACGTAGCTCTCGAATGCGTTGTTTATCCATGTGATGCCTCCTGGTCGTAATTGATTACTTTAAGCTTAATCAAGTTTACGACCAGATAGTAATAGCAGATGTAAGCAATGTCATATGACAAGTGTCATATAAAAAGGCCCTCACCGAAGTGAGAGCCAGACATCTTATTTATTTTCCTCGATTAAACGGTTCGTTTCATCAAATTCATGATCGATTTCCAGATTTGGTTTGTATGTCATCAAGCTGACAACGACAGTGACAATCAAGCTCAGGATGAAACCAGGAACGATTTCGTACATAGCGCTTTTAAGCACCTCAGTGTTCGCCCATATGACAACGACAACGGCTCCGACGATCATACCTGCTAGAGCCCCTTGAGAAGTCAGCTTTCTCCAGTAAAGAGAGAGAAGGATGACCGGACCGAAAGAAGCACCAAACCCTGCCCAAGCGAACTCAACCAAACCTAAAATCGTTTCATTTTGTTCCCAAGCAAGGAAACCAGCAAAGATGGATACCGCTAATACAGCAATACGTCCGTACAATACATATGTTTTATCTTCCGCATCCGATTTGATAACTTTTTTGTACAAATCTTCCACGAGTGCAGAAGAGGTGACAATCAATTGAGAAGAAATCGTACTCATGATTGCCGCTAAGATCGCAGCAAGCATTAAACCAGCGATGAACGGGTGGAACACAGCTTGGCCTAATACAATAAAGACCGTTTCTGCAGTTGTTTCATCCAGTGGTGTTTGGCCTGCCTGGTTGAAGTAAGCTACCCCAACTAAAGCTGTTGTAATGGCACCAAGTAAGCTGAAAATCATCCAGCTAATTCCGATGCGGCGAGCAGATTTTGCTTCACGGGCAGATTTGATCGCCATGAAACGAACAATGATGTGCGGTTGACCGAAATAGCCAAGTCCCCAAGCAGCAGTAGAGATAATGCCAAGAACTGTAGTTCCAGCAAACAAGCTGAAGTGATTTGGTTCCACTGCTTGAATCGCATTCACTGTTTCACCGAATCCACCAAGTGCCACGATTCCAATAGCAGGAACAAGAATAAGTGCAATCACCATCATTAACCCTTGTAAAAAGTCAGTATAACTTACTGCCAAGAAGCCTCCGAATAGTGTATAAGCTACAACGACAGCTGAAACAATGAGAAGTCCAGCGTGATAATTTAATCCGAATGAACTCTCAAAGAATTTTCCACCTGCTACCATTCCAGACGATACATAGAATGTAAAGAATAGTAAAATGATGATACCTGAAGCAATTCGAATTAAAGAAGATTTCCCTTTTAACCGGTTATCTAAATAACTTGGGATCGTAATGGAGTTGCTGGACACCTCTGTGTAGACGCGTAAGCGTGGTGCAACGAATACCCAGTTCAAGTAAGCCCCAATCGTAAGACCGATGGCAATCCAAGCACTTCCTAACCCAGAAAGGTAGATAGCACCAGGTAGACCCATGAGTAACCATGCTGACATATCGGCTGCTCCGGCACTCAAAGCGGTTACAGCGGGACCTAAATCGCGTCCTCCAAGCATATAGTCGTTCAGATTGGTTGTCTTGCGGTAAGCATAATATCCGATAACGAGCATCGTAACCATATAGATAATAATGGCAATAATCTGATAAATTTCTGCTGACATCATAATGACCTCCTTTTCAAATTCATAGTAACAAGTATATTGTATTCTGTATAGAGTCTTTTAAGTTTTATACTTCATATAGGAAAGAACACGGGAACCAATACCTGGCAGAAGGAGAAATCATATGAAAATTTTACATACCGCCGATTGGCACCTAGGAAAATGGTTGCAAGGAATTTCACTTCTTGATGACCAACGATATATGCTGGAACAACTACTCCTTGTTATTGACGAGCAACAACCGGATGTCATTGTGATGGCTGGCGATATTTATGACCGCGCCATTCCTCCTGTAGAAGCTATTCAATTGTTTGGAGAGTTCTTACATAAAATTGTGGACGTGCGAAGGATTCCTTTCCTGGCTGTGACGGGGAACCATGATAGTCCGGGACGCATGCAATTTGGTTCTACGTTTATGAAGCAAGCCGGTCTTCATCTGCACGGAGACTGGCAACCGGGGAACCACAAAGTCCGTCTGGAAGATATCCATGGCCCTGTCGACTTTCATCTGATCCCGTATATGGATCCGGCCCAGGTACGCTTCCGGCTGAACAAAGAAGAGAGCATGAATCACCAGGAAGCGATGGAGCAGGTTCTCGAGAGTTGCCTTCCGCTTGAAGAAGGGGTGCGTCACGTCTTTGTAGGTCATGCGTTTGTCACACCTTACGGGGAACCGGAAGAGAATACGAGTGAAGCCGAACGCCCACTTGCGATAGGCGGAGCGGAATACGTATCTGCACAACTCTTTCAACATTTTCACTACACAGCACTTGGCCATTTGCACAGAGCTCATCACTGCGGTATGGAACACGTGCGTTTTTCCGGAAGTCCGATGACGTATGCAATCTCGGAAGCCGGTACGGAAAAAGGGGTCTTGCTTGTCGAATTGGATGCGGCAGGAAAGACACATATTACCTTGCATCCATTACCACCACGCCGCGCCATGCGCCGTATCGAAGGTAAGCTACAGGATGTATTAAAGCACCCGCTGAGCGAAGACTATGTCATCGTCAAACTACTGGATGAAGGACCGATTCTGTCACCGATGGAACAGCTCCGTACCGTCTACCCGAATACACTTCACGTAGAGCGTCAGCTTGTCGTCTTAGGCTCAGAGGCACATGTGCCTTTAAAGGAACGCCAACAACTTAATGAACGCGCTTTATTTACAGCATTTTTAGAGGAAATCACCAATGAACAACCGAATGAAGAGATGACCGCGCTCTTTCTAGAAGCCTGGCATCACGCGCAACAAGAGGAGGAGAACTGATGCGACCCCTTTACTTGAAAATGACCGCATTTGGTCCATACCGTGAACAGGAAACCATTGATTTCTCTGAGCTTCATCCGCACACTCTGTTTGTCATTGCTGGACCGACTGGAGCAGGGAAGACGAGTATCTTTGACGCGTTGTCCTTTGCCCTTTTTGGCACCGGAAGTGGAGAGGATCGTCAAGATACCCGAATGCTACGCAGTGATTTTGCACCGGATGAGTTACATACAGCAGTTGAGCTGACATTTTCTGTGCGCGGACGGACGATTCGTATCTTCCGACAGATGGCGCACATCAAAACGGGAAACAAAACAGCAACAGGTGAAAAATATGAGCTTGTGGAAGTGACACCAGAAGGAGAGGTTCCTCTTGTCGAGCGGTACACTGTGCGGGAAATCAATGCGAAACTAATGGAACTAGTGGGCATGACAGCTGAACAGTTTCACCAGATTGTGATGTTGCCGCAAGGGGAGTTCCGGAAATTTTTGACGTCCTCTACCGATCAAAAAGAACTGATTTTGCGTAAACTATTCCGGACTGAACGTTTTCAGCGGATGAATGAATTTTTACGAGAGAAACGTCAACAACTTCTGAATTCCTCTCAGCAACACCGTGCCGTCCTCATGACGCTCGTGAGTCAAGCAGCAGGTCTCTATCCGGAAGTAGAGACATTCAAGCAGCATCAAATCAATCTCTATCAAATTGATGATGCATTCACACGTGGCATGGATGAATTGAAGAAACAACAACTGCAAGCGACAGAAATAGAACAACATGCGTGGACCCATTTCCAAGTCGAGCAGAAAAGACTGCAGCAAATGGAATGGATGCAAGCAAAGCGTGTGCGACTTGAAGAACTGGTGACGAAACATCAGACATTGATCAATCAACAACCTTTGATGGAGAAGGGGAAGGCGCGTCTAGAAGCGGCAGAACGCGCTCAATCTATTGCCCCGGTCTATCTGGTCTACAAACAGATGATGCAAAAAGCACAACTAAAACAAGAAGCCGTGCAGAATCTGAAACAAGAGGCTGAGCAGGTCACGATACAATTTACCGAAATCGAGAAGAAGTGGAAGACGCTTCAGGCGGAAGAAGAAAAGCGTCAAGACTTACGACGAGCAGTGGAGAAGCTAGAAGATCGCGTCAAGCAACTGGAACAACGAGATGTCCTTTTGACAAAAGAGCGGAGTCTTGCGAAAGAAAAAGAACTGCACGACACAGCTGTGCAACAGATGAAAGGCGAACTTCAACAAATGGACGACCGCCTTCAATTCTTGGTAGAGCAGTATCAAGCACTAACTGCAGAAGCGGACGGACTGACCGAACTGGAGAAAGCACGAAGCACACTCTCAGAACAGCTCAAGCAACTCACTCATTATGAACAAGTTCAAAGGCAGATTGACGAGTTCTCTCAAGAACTTCTTCAAACTGCACAAGCTGAGCAACAAGCAAAAGAGGAGTGGCAGCAGTTCCAAAAACGTCAGGCCAATCAGCTGGCCGTCCAACTTGTTGAACATCTACACGACGGGGCACCTTGTCCGGTTTGTGGTGCGACAGAACATCCCTCTCCTGCCGTTCGGGAAGAAGAAGTATCTGAACATCGTCAGGCGGAACTGCAACAAAAATTACAGCAAGTGACGACACGTCACATGCGTCTGACACTTGAATTCGAGCGACTCCAAAAAGAAGCCAAAGCGTTGGAAGAAACGTATCCGAATGCGCTTGAGCAGAAAGAGAACTATGAACAACAACTTACAGAGGTGACAGCAGGCATTAAAGGGTTAAATGAAAAAAAACAACAAGCATCGGCCTATATGTCAGAAGGAAAACCTCTTCGTCAGCAATCTCATCAATTGAAAGACCAGATGAGTGTACGCGAACAACAGCTCGCCCGAGTGACAGAGGAGTGGCAACGTCTTCAGGGGCAGCTTCAATCAATGGAAACCGCTGAAGAAGAGTCACTAGAGGATGTAAAGCAAGAGGCGCGTAAAATGGCTGCTTCATATAAACAAGCCGTCGATGAATGGCAACAGACCGACAAGACATATCATGGTGTCAAAGAACGTTTTCAGTCGGTAAGAGAGCGCCTGGAATGGGAACAAAATCAGCTGAAGCAGCTGCAAGAAGAAAAAGAGCAAGCCGTCGCAAGTTGGGAAGATGCGCTGCAGGCTCGAGGCTTTGAGAACGACAGTGCCTATACCCAGGCGTCTTTACCGGAAGCAGAGACAACTCGTTACAAAGAAGAGCTTCAGTCCTATGAGACGATGATTCAACAGGTGATGACAGAGAAAGGGCTTCTTGAAAAAGAACTGGAAGGGCATGAGGAGCGGGTGCCTGTTGCAGATCAGCGAGCATTCGTACAAGAAGCGAAAGCGACATGGGATACAGAAAAAGAAAAAGCACAAAAACTACAAGGGATTTACGAGGCGAGCGAACGACTCATGAATCAATTCGCAGGTCTTAAGAATAAAATGGGAGACACTGAGACGCAGCTGGCTACAACGACGTCCCTTTACGACGCACTGCGCGGGCAAAACAACAAGAAACTATCATTTGAACGCTATATGCTAATTGCCTATCTCGAACAGATTACAGAAGCAGCGAATCAGCGCCTTCAATCGTTGTCTGGTGGTCAGTTCCGCTTAGTCCGCAGTGACCGTCAGGAAAGTCACGGCAAACAAAGTGGTTTGCAACTAGATGTCTACGATGGATATACAGGACAGTTCCGAGATGTGAAGAGCTTGTCCGGTGGCGAAAAGTTCCATGCGTCGCTGAGCCTTGCGCTAGGGATGGCGGATGTCATGCAGGAGATGAACGGGGGCATTCAAATCGAGACGATGTTTATCGATGAGGGCTTTGGATCACTGGACGAGGAGTCACTACAAAAAGCAATAGACGCACTTGTGCAGCTTCAACGGACAGGACGACTCATTGGAGTCATCTCCCATGTGAAAGAATTACAGGCGGCCATTCCGGCACAGCTGCGGGTTCAGAAATCCGCTTCAGGAACGAGTAGTACCTCATTTCAAATCGGATAGGGGGAAGATGAGATGCAAATTATCGTAGATGCTGACGGGTGTCCGGTGGTAGCGGAAGTGATTACAGCGGCGAAACTTTTTGGTATCCCTGTGACATTGATCTGTGATACCGCCCATGTCATGGAGCGGGAAGGGGCAGAGACCATCACCGTTTCAAAAGGCGCGGATGCTGTCGATTTCGTCCTCGTCAACCGGATGAGAAAAGAGGACGTCATCGTGACTCAGGATTACGGCTTAGCTGCTATGGTACTCGCCCGTGGTGGGTACGTGATAGATCAGAATGGCCACGAATACACCAATGATAATATATTGGGGATGCTAGAACGCCGTCATACAGCAAAGAAAATCCGTCAGGCGGGTGGCCGATTAAAAGGTCCAAAAAAACGATCCAAAGAAGCCAATGCCGAATTTCAACAAAAGTTTGAACAGTTGCTGAGTCGCCTAAAAAATTGAACATTCATCTAGAATATTTGATGAATCTTTGCTATACTATTTTGATGAATAAAATTAAAGGTGGAACAAGCAATCATGAAAGAATATCGTGTATTACTTTACTATAAATATGTAGCGATTGAAGACCCGGAAACCTTCGCAGCCGAGCACTTGGCGGCATGCAAAGAAATTGGATTAAAAGGCCGTATCCTCGTTTCTCACGAAGGAATCAATGGTACATGTTCAGGTACCATCGAACAAACAGATGCGTACATGGACATGATGAACAACGACGAGCGCTTCAAGGACATCATGTGGAAAATGGACGATGCAGACGAGCATGCCTTCAAGAAAATGCATGTTCGTGCGAAAAATGAAATCGTTCACTTGGGTCTTGAAGACGATATCAACCCGAATGAGATAACAGGTACGTACTTGTCACCAAAAGAATTCTTTGAGCAGATGCAAGAAGAGGATACGGTTGTTCTCGATGCACGGAACGACTATGAATACGACCTCGGACACTTCCGCGGTTCAGTTCGTCCGGACATCCGCAATTTCCGTGAACTGCCACAATGGATCAAAGATAACAAAGAGAAATTAGAAGGCAAAAAGATCTTAACGTACTGCACAGGCGGGATTCGCTGTGAGAAATTCTCTGGTTGGTTGAAACGTGAAGGATTTGAAGACGTCGGTCAATTGCACGGTGGAATTCATACGTACGGAACAGACCCTGAAGTGCAAGGGCAACTTTGGGATGGTCAAATGTATGTGTTTGATAACCGTATTGCCGTACCTATCAACCGCGTCGAGCACGTGATTGTTGGGAAAGATCACTTTGACGGGACGCCATGTGAGCGCTACGTGAACTGTGCGAATCCTGAATGTAATGACAAAATCCTCTGCTCAGAAGAAAACGAGCATAAATACATGCGTTCTTGTTCAGATGAGTGTCGCACACATCCACGTAACCGATACGTGGTGGAGTACAACATGACACCAGAGCAAGTAGAAGAGCGTCTGGCTGTTCTTGAAACAGCGGAAGTGAAGTAAGAAGAAGAGCAGCGTCTCATGACATTTTTTCGTTATGAGGTGCTGCTTTTTCTTTGCGCCTCTCAACACACCACGCCGGTTCGTACAAATTTGTTTCCAATAATCCATTTGTGGCCAATGGATTGATGTGGATGGCGACTAACGCTGCATTCATGGCGAATAAATCAAGTTTCATGGTGAATACCTCCTCTTACATGGCTAATGTAACGGCTGCTCACTCCAAACCCTCTAAAGTGGGGTAGGTCTTTCTAAAAAGGGCTTGGGTAAACCGGCTTTTGAGGGAAGATGCGTGTTCAACGGATGGAGAGTGGGGTGGGGGCGAGGTGAAAGCACAAAATGGTTTCCATAAAACGAGTTTGTCACGACAAATCGATTCTCTGGTAGATGAAATTGGCGTTTTGTCACAACAAATTAAGGTTTTGTCACGAGAAACCTCTCGGCTGTACGATGAACGCTCGCTCGGGAGTCTGGGCACGCCCGATTTCCTCGGCATTTCTGAACGAGCCTGCTCCACTTTTCTGGAAAATTATCAGAAAAGTGGATTATTATACACAAGTGTTTAATAAATTGCAAATGCGGATATATATAATATAGAACCGGTTGAGGTCCACCGGAAAACAAATGGGCCGAATAGGAGTGGGAGCAATGGAAAAAGTAGCATTTTTTATTCAAAACTTCATTGAAGTGCTCATGGATCAAGCGGCGATTGTTGCACCAGATGGCACGATTCTTTATACAAATCCGCAGTGGGACCTATACCACTTGAATCAGGCGGAAATGGCCCCTCTTTTCACTGGAGAAAATGTATTTCAACTGAAGACCTCACCCACCACAGAACATTTATCACATGGCCTTACCGCATTACAACAGCGTCAGATAGACGAAGTGAAAATTCATTTGGATGCAGCACATCATTTGATTGCCCGTCGCTGCCTATTAGATACCGATCAAGAAGGTTTTGTCTTATTCAACCGCGAAGTATCTGCGATTTCATAAAGAATATGAGCATTTGTCCCCTAGGAGTGGACCAATGCTTTTTTGTTGGATTTTAAATCCACAGTGCCTTTCTTTAAGGTGTATAATGAAGACCAAAGGAGAGGAAGGTATGAGCCAGACACTCATTGACTCGTTGCAGGAAAATATCGCACTCATTACATCAGATGGCACGATTTATGCGACCAATCGTGCATGGCGGCAATTTGCCTGTGAAAATGGATCGGATCAAGGGTATTCCGATATAGGTCGGAATTATTTAGAAACTTTAAAGAATGCTGGTTCTATGGAGGACGTAGAAGGTATTAAAGCCGTTCTTTTCGAGAGAGCGCCATTCTATGAGTCTAAATATGCCTGTCCCAGCCCCCAAAATGAACGTTGGTATTTAATGCGTGCGACACCTCTCCAGCAAGACGGGAAGGTTTACGGTGCGTTGATTGCTCATCGCAACATTACTGAAGAGGAACTGCAGCGTAGAGAAGTGTATGATGTCCTTGAAAGTATGACAGATGCTTTTTATGCAATCGATTATGACTGGCGGATAATGTATTTAAATTACCAAGCGGCATGATTGTTACGACGAGAAAGACAGGACGTTTTAGGAAAAATAGTGTGGGAAGAATTTCCTGAAAGTGTGGATACCATGATCTATTCGACGTATAGAGCAGTGGTAGAAACGCAAAAATCACAAGTTATCGAAGAATACTACCCTCCACTTGAAACTTGGTTCGAGATTCATGTCTACCCTCGTTCAGGGGGTGGTGTTTCTGTTTATTTTAAAGATATAACGGATCAAAAACAGAAGGAAGCTAAGCTTTGGCAAACCGCACACTACGATCATCTGACGGGACTGCCTAATCGGTTGTACCTTTACGAAGAGGTAAAGCCTAAAATCAAAGAGGGTCAATCGACTGCACTCTTTTTTATCGATTTGAATGATTTCAAAATGATCAATGATGTATGTGGTCATGATACAGGAGATGAGTTGTTAAAAGATGTAGCGAACAGGTTACAATCTTTACTGCCGTCCACATTTTTTGTTAGTCGATTTGGCGGAGATGAATTCGTCATCCTCGTTCCTTATCTAGATGATGAACAATTAGAAATGGATGCAGAACGAATAGCTCATGTGTTTCACGATCCATTCTGGATTCAGGAGATTAACCGATTTACAGTAAACGTTGCCATAGGAATCAGTGTTTTTTCAAAAGATGGCCATGATGCAGATGAGCTGATTACAAAAAGTGATATGGCCATGTATGCGGCGAAGAAAATGAAGAATACCAACTGGGTCTATTATCAGGAAGCTATGTCCACTGAATGGAATCGACGATTGCGTCTTGAAAAAGATTTGCTGCAAGCGATGCAAAGAGACGAGTTGATGCCGTACTTTCAACCGGAAATAGACACCGTTATACAAGGCGTACTAAGCATGGAACTTTTAGCAAGGTGGGAGCACCCGGAACTCGGATTCATCTCGCCCCTAGAATTCATACCGATTGCGGAAGATTCAGGTCAATTAAAGGAACTGATGCAAGGACTGATTCGAAAAGCCGTTCAAGAGTTGGTTAGTTGGCAGGAGAAGGTCCAATATCAAGGGATGCTCTCTGTAAATGTAACGTCTCAATTGATTTCGGAAGATTCATTTTGTGAAAATCTCCTTCGTCTCAAAGAAGAATTCCATCTGGCGGATGGAATCTTAGAACTCGAATTAACGGAAAACATGCAATTGTTTGAGACGCCTCTCATTCAACAGAAACTACGTATCCTACAAGAGAATGGCATACGAATTGCGATTGACGATTTCGGCAGTGGCTACTCCAACTTTTCCTATATCAGTGATTTTCCGATTGATAAAATTAAAATTGATAAATCATTCACTGATTATATTGAAGTCTCTAAAAGAGGAGAGGCCGTACTGGACTCATTGATCTTATTAAGTTTACGTTTAGGAATTGATTTAGTAGCGGAAGGCGTAGAGACGGAAGCGCAAGTTTCCTATCTTCAAAAACGGGAATGTATGTTCATGCAAGGTTATTATTTCGCCCGTCCGATGCCCGCTCGAGAAGCAGGGGACTATTTAGAAAGTTTATTTAAGAACTAAATATACATAGAAAAACAGCACAAAGGCTTTCTTTGTGCTGTTTGTTTGTGTGGTTATTTTGTTACGAACGCTAGAAACCCCTTCACTAAGCTGTGACCTCCAGAAATGCAAAGGGCGCCTCCCTGTCCACGCTGTCATTTGACAGAATTTCAGGGCGAGCCTGCTACACATCTTGAAATAATCGAGTTGCGCCACCTAGAAACACACTCCAAAATCATTCGCATCCATTGAGGCAAAGAGCGCCTCATTGGCTCCGCCTGATTTTCTCGGAGTTTCTGGAGCAGGTGGCTTCACATCTAATTGTTAATTCTTACTTCTTTCATTTTGTCTCCGTTGGACATATTGCGAGCTACATCTAAGCCAGATGTTAATTTACCGAACACTGTGTGAACACCGTCTAAGTGTGGTTGAGAATCGTGAACGATGAAGAATTGGCTTGATCCTGTGTCACGGCCAGCATGTGCCATAGAAAGGCTGCCTGGCTCATGTTTGTGTGGGTTGCCATCAGTTTCACATTTGATAGTTTTGCCGCTTCCGCCCATACCTGTTCCTGTTGGGTCGCCACCTTGAGATACGAAACCTGGGATGACACGGTGGAAAATGACACCATCGTAAAATCCTGAGTTTGCAAGTTCTTCAAAGTTTGCTACCGTGTTGGGTGCTTCATTTGGATAAAGTTCGAATTCTAGCTTGTCGCCAGATTCCATTAAAAAGTAACCTGTTTTTGCCATTTAAAAGTCCTCCATTTCAAAATAACATCGGTACTAGTATATCACGGATGGAGAGGGTTACAAAAATACAGAGTTTGCTCGGTGTAATGAGAGGGTGAGAAATTATTCTGACTCCAACAAGTAATCCGGTAGCTGGAACGTATAGACGGTGCGCGGACGACCTTGTTGATACGTCATTTCCTCACCGGATCGTACGATTAACTGATGATCCACAAGCTTTTTAATCATGCGCTCCGTCGACCGGCGAGTCAAACCTAGGAACGTTTCTAAGTCACTTGCAGTGAATTGATTCGAAGGATGTAACCCATGAAAACGTATGACTTTGGACAAATTGGCCGGACTCATCGCCATCTTCTTTGCCAGTTCCACTTGGCGAGGCTGCGTCAATTGCAACACGAGTTTTTCTGAAGTGAAAGGCGTCGTTAAATTCTTCTGTGCATCCATGACAAAAATGGTTCCGCTATCTCCATACCCCAGAGCATCTTCCGCATGTCGAGTGGCTGTTAATGTATCGAGTCCGTACCCGACCCCGACTTGCACGTGATGACGTTCAATTAATTCCCGGAATTCGAAAAGGTGAAGGACATATTCAATATGCTTCCGGGTGGTCACAAACTGTAGCGTTGTTTTATCGTGAGAGAACCATGGGCTCTTGAGAAATTGTCGAAGTGCATCATTCAAGTCCTTGGATTCGGAAGGGTTCCGTACCAGAACGACGGCTGGTTCTGCTTTTTGACTTTTCACGAGTTTCGCTAGATGGGCCGTTTGAGAGATGGCACGTTGTAATGTTTCGGTCAACTCCCGCATATAAAGAGACTTGTATCCAGCTTCTTCTAGTGCTTGATGAACCGAATGAATACTGGTGATGGCTAGTTTCGTTTTCAGCGCATCTTGAGCGCGCATATGAAATTGCAGAACTGAATCCAGAGAGATTTCTGGATAAATCTGAAGGACAGGTCCGCTTTCTACTGTAGAGGACAACTCATTTAGAACTTCTGAAAACAAGGCAGGCACGGTAAGGTCAATAGAGATCTCGGTGGCAGATACTTGATACATCCAGCTGGCATGTAACAAGGTGGCAGTGATGATGGCTTCGTCTTGACGCATCACATAGCTAGGGATTTGTCGGCGCTCCACCACATCCTTTGCATAATGATAGGGAAACGTACCGGCGAAGAACAACGCATCGACTACGGGGAGTTGTTGAACAATCTCTCTTGCTTCTTTCGAATCACTATACGTATAATAATAAAAACGCAATTCGGGAAACTTGGTCTCTAGTTCTTGAATACGGGGAGTGAACAGTTCTGAACCGATTACAGCAATGGTGAGTGTCATCCTAACACACCTCTCTCACTTAAATAACGACTATTTAACGACAACTATAAACAAACATCATATTTTTGTAAAGGATGAACTAAAAATGAAAATTAAAAAGTTGGATATTTATGCAATTCGCCTTCCATTGACTACGCCATTTATCGTTAGCTACCACTCCTATGACGACATGCCTTCCATTATTGTGAAACTAACAACGGATGAGGGAATCGTCGGTTACGGGGAAGCCGTGGCGGATGATCATGTGACTGGTGAATCGTGGGAAAGTACCTATGCTCTCTTGAAGCACTCCCTCGCACCAGCTGTCCTTGGCATGAATCCGATGCATATGGAACGTCTACATGACAAAATGGATGCGACAGTCTATCAAGCCCCTGCAGCGAAAGCGGCAATTGATATTGCTTGTTACGATGCGGTAGGAAAAAAACTAGGAGTTCCTGTGTACAACTTACTAGGCGGTCGTTTTCATGAACGGTTCCCTATCACACACGTTCTGAGTATCGGCGAACCGGAAGGGATGGCTCAAGAAGCTATAGAGCGAATGGAACAAGGTTATACCTCTTTTAAAATGAAAGTAGGACGTGATGTTACGAGCGACGTTGCTCGTATTCGTGCAGTACGACAGGCAGTAGGAAAAGATGTGGCGATTCGAGTCGACGTCAATCAAGGGTGGATCAATGCAGCCTCCACCTTGCAAGCTCTGGAGCAAATGAAAGACCTCGGTATCGATTGGTTGGAACAACCCGTAAAAGCAGATGATATCGACGGAATGGTAGAAATTAAAGCAAAATCGTCGACGCCTCTGATGATCGATGAAGGATTGAAGTACAAGCGGGAAATGCGCGAAATCATCCAACGTTCTGCGGCACACAAAGCGAATATTAAATTGATGAAGTGTGGCGGAATTTATCCAGCAATGAAACTTGCCCATATGGCAGAAATGGCGGGCATCGATTGTCAGGTAGGTTCAATGGTTGAATCTTCCGTAGGTTCAGCAGCTGGATTCCATGTTGCGTTTGCTAAAAAGATTATTAGCAGTGTGGAGTTGACAGGACCGTTAAAGTTCTCCAAAGACATTGGAAATCTGCGCTATGATGTCCCATTCATCTCTTTAAATGACCAGGCAGGGCTTGGTGTAGATGTGGATGAAACGATTTTACAGGAATTGACGGTAGAACAGACGACAGTGGAAGGAGAGTAACAGATGCGTACCATTCAAGTCGGTCCCTATCCTCTCCAGGTCCGATTATTGAGTCACGATGATTTTCAGGGTATTCTCCAACTTCAAGAGAAAGTCTATAGGTCCCTTGCACAGCCGGAGCACTTGCAGCAGCTGACAGAAGAAGAAATCGATGTGATTCTTACTCAGCAGTTATTTGCCGGAGCTTTTAACGAGGAAAAGCTTGTTGCAGCTCGTGCTTTTTTACGGCCGGTGAATGACCCGGAACATCTTGCGAAAGATGTAGGGATTCCCGAAGACGAGTGGGAACACGTGATCTACTCAGAAATCACAGTAGTTGATCCAGATTTTCAAGGGTATGGTCTTCAAAAGAAGCTCGGGGAATGGTGGCTCGAGAGACTTGTAGAAAGTGATGTAAGTTACATCTGTACAACGGTAGCGCCTTTCAATATTGCGAGCATGAAGGACAAATTTCATCTCGGTATGAAAATCGCTGCACTAAAACATAAATACAATGGAAAGCTAAGATATGTATTTGTAAAAAACCTTCATCGGTCGTCGCAATGCCTTGAGGAAACACGCAAAGTTCCTATGATAGAAACCGCCAAGCAACAGCAGTTGCTCGCTGAAGGATTCCTCGGTACAGCCATCAAGGAAGAACAAGGGGTCTGGTGGGTCCACTACACACTAGTAGAATAATAATTCAATCTATTTATTTTTAGCTAAATCCGGTACACTGTAGCTAAAAGCAAAAGGCGGTGAACGACATATGAAAGATAGCCTCTCCATCCTCGGGATGGCGCTTCTTGTGTCGGTTACTGCCTTTTTTGTCGGTTTTCTTTTGCATGAGACCATTAGTTTGAACGTTTTCCTTTGGGGAGTAGGTGGGGCGCTCCTCGGAGGTGCTATCGGCTGGCTTCTTACGACACGTAAACATTTAAAAGAAGTAATCCATCATTACAAAGTAGAAATGAATAATGTTAAGCGGCAAATCAACTCTGCGAACCAGGAATTAACGGCTCTTTACAATAACACCAATGCGTGGATGTGGAGCATAGATATAGAAGCTGAAAGACTACACGTGTCAAAAGGGATTCTAGCCCTCTTTCAATATACACAAGAAGAAGTTGATGCAGATTATCAGATCTTCTATACACGTGCAGTCGAAAGTGACAAACATCTCGTCAAGAAGCATTATGAAAAATTGCTGAGCGGAGAAGCAACAAAAAAAGAGTGGCGTGTGTATAAAAAAGATGGGACGATTGTTCATTTGAGCTCCGCAGGGGAACCTATTTTTGGGGAAAATGGGCAAGTCATTCGTATCGTTGGGGTAGTCGTTGATTTATCAAAAGAAGTGGAACTTGCAGAAGCGGTGAATCGGATTGCTATGACGGATACATTGACGCAATTACCGAACCAAGTCCACTTTAATAAGAGATTAGAAGAAATGGTAGAAATGGGGATGGAGGAGAACCCACTAGCTATCTTCTATTTCAATGTCGATCGATTAAAATTTATTAACGATATGATGGGATTTGAAGTTGGAGATGAATTACTAATATTGATTGCTGAACGTCTGCCTATGTATTTTGGTCATGAAACGCTCATGGCACGGTACGGGGGAGATGAATTCCTTGTGGCCTACCCCTACCAAGATCAGGAGGCCATGCAACTTAAAGTGGATCAGTTTCTGCAGTCTTTCAGGTCGCCATTTTTAGTTGATGACGAAGAGCTGTTTCTCACGATTAGTGCAGGAGCGGCACTTTATCCGAAAGACGCCAAAACGATGAACAGCCTGCTATCAAAGGCGAATGCCTCATTGAAACGAGCAAAACTTAAAGGAAAGAACAATATTCAGTATTATATAAGGGAAAATGAAGAGCTTCAGAGACGACGTCTTCGTTTAGAGCATGATTTAAAACGGGCGTTAGAATACCAAGAATTTGAGCTTTACTATCAGCCGAAAGTTTCTTTGGTTACTCGAAAAGTGCAGGGTGTCGAAGCATTGATTCGATGGCAACATCCTATCCTAGGAGAGGTTTCCCCAGGAGAATTTATTCCCATTGCAGAAGATTCTGGACAGATTGTATCGATTGGAAACTGGGTGCTAACTGAAGCGGTACAGCAGATTCACAGGTGGCAAGTAGCGAACACACCTATGCGTATCGCTATCAATGTCTCGAGCGCGCAATTAGAATCTCCCGTATTTATGGAGAATCTGGAGCGCCTTATGGAAGAATACAAAATTTCTTCGAATCTGCTAGGTGTAGAGCTGACAGAAGGCATGGTTCAGAATCTTGATTCGGCGATTCCGGTTTTATTCAAATTGAGACAATTAGGGGTGACCATCTATATTGATGATTTTGGTACAGGCTACTCATCGCTTGCCATCTTGAACCAGTTGCCGATTGATTTCATAAAAATAGACAAATCCTTTGTGCGTGAAGTGCCTCATAACGCGGGACAGGCAACCCTTGTAAAAACCATCATAGAAATGGGACGCAATCTCGGGTTTCAATTGGTTGCGGAAGGCGTAGAACGTGAAGAGCAAGCAGAATTCTTACTGCAGAACGGCTGTACCAAAGCGCAAGGCTTCTATTTCTCACATCCATTGCCCATCCATGAATTCGAAAAACGTTACCTCGCCTGATTTCTCCAGATGGCGGGGTTTTTTGGTACAATGAAGTGAGATGAACAATCCAGAATGGAGGATTTCTGTGAAAGCCAATCCAGCAACTAAAGGTGCGATGCGTGTCCTGAAAGAAACGAGTCGCACGTTCTATATACCAATTACTTTTTTACAACGTGATTTAAAGAAAGCCGTAGCTTCTGCTTACCTATGTATGCGTGCTATTGATGAGATTGAAGACCACGAAGACATTCCAAAAGAGCAGAAAGCGAAAGTATTGCAAAAAACCGCGGCACTTCTCGAAGCGAAATTTGATGATGTAGCGTACCAACAAATGCTCCAACCGATTCGTCATTTGCTTCCTGAAGTGACACTGAGGTTAGCTGAATGGGTGGAATTTTGCCCAGAAGGTGCCAGACGGCGTATGCAACTGGCGACAGCTGAGATGGCAGAAGGGATGGCGAAGTGGGCCTTGAAAGACTGGGTCGTTACCACTAAAGAAGATTTGGATGATTATACGTACTACGTAGCAGGTTTAGTAGGCGTCATGTTGTCCGATTTATGGGAGTGGGACGCGGGCATTCGCACAGATCGTAATCTGGCCATTGGCTATGGTCGCGGACTACAAGCCGTCAATATATTGCGGAACCAAGAAGAAGACTCAGAGCGTGGGGTCGGTTATTTTCCGGACGATTGGTCGCGGGCTGATATGTTCGCTTATGCGGAAGAGAATTTAGCAAAGGCCGATGCCTATATGGAAGACATCAACAAACGCAGCATTCGTTTGTTTTGTCAGTTACCTTTGACGTTTGCCCATAAGACACTCGATGCGATGAAACAAGGGAAAGAAAAAATGACGCGCGCGGAAGTAGAACGAACTGTACAAGAAGTGGCAGGGGACGATTGGGAGGAACGCACATGAAAAAAATAAAATGGCTCGTTCCGATTATGGTCGTATCCGCCGTCTTATCGGTGCTGGTCTTACGTGATCATCCCGATGTCACCTTTCAAAATAAAGTGCTGATCACCATTGGTGCATCTCTCTTATCTGCGCTCATTGGCTTCATTTTACTGAAAGAAGACATTGATAAAGTCGACCCAAAGCCTAAAGAGGAGCGTAACTCATGACAAAAAAATTATGGTTCCAAGTGGGCGTTGCCATTTTGCTCGCCCTTGTGATTATTCGAATGATAGTCGAGGTTCAGGCTATCTTTAACCCGTTTTTTGTAATCTTACGCACGATTTTCATCCCACTGCTACTAGGTGGGGTATTATTCTATCTGGCTCGCCCTCTTGTGAAATGGATCGAGAAGAAAGGAATGCCAAGATGGGGATCGATTAGTCTTGTTTTGCTCTTATTACTTGCCTTATTAAGTGGATTCTCTTCTCTTGTAGGTCCGATGTTAACGAAGCAAATCAATGACCTGGTGGATAATGGTCCAGAGCTAGTAGAAGACATAGAGAATATGACGGATTACCTTTTGCAACAGCGTGATCGCCTACCTGACTCTATGCAACAATCAATCCAAGATGCAATTGGTCGTGCCAATGAATTTGCAGTTTCTGGAGGTACCATATTAATCACTTTCTTCCAAGGCTTGTTCCAAGGGATATTCATGTTGGTCTTAGTACCATTTTTCTTGATCTATCTGTTAAAAGACCATGAAAAGTTTGCCCCATTTGTCGCAAAGTTCTTTAAAGGCGATAAGAAAACATGGATCCGAAAAACACTTGCCGATATTGATGAAACGTTACGTACGTATATTCAAGGACAACTCCTTGTCAGTTTCTTAGTCGGAATCATGCTGTTAATTGGCTATTTAATTATCGGTTTAAGATATTCTTTACTTCTTGCGTTATTTGGTATGTTAACGAATGTTATTCCGTTTCTTGGACCTTATTTAGCTGTCATACCAGCGATGATTATCGCGTTTACCCAAGAGCCCATTATGGCACTTTGGGTAGCCATCATTATGTTGGTTGCCCAACAGATTGAGAGTAACTTAATCACACCGAATGTGATGGGGAAATCACTCGACATCCATCCGTTAACCGTCATTACGATTATTTTATCTGCCGGAAGTTTAGCAGGTCTCTGGGGAATAATCCTTGCGATTCCTGTATATGCCGTGATCAAAACTATTTTAAGTAACATTTACGCACATCGAGGGGAAATCAAAGACACAGCAAATAAAGATGTCTAATTCAAAGAAGTCACCTCTTTAAGGGGTGACTTTTTTCAATGTATGGGAACCTTTTCCAACGATTTGTGGTTAACTAAAGGAAGAGAAAGTAAAGGGGATGTGGGAATGAAAACGGCATTGAATATGTTTTACTATTTGCTTGTGGTAGGATCATTAGGGTTTATTGGACTCGTCAGTGCATTTGTGTTGACGTTGTCGGGTGAGGGGGAGTGGCTCATTCCACTGGTGATTGGACTCGTATTTCTATTTGTATTATTTGTTCACGCATATCACAGAGATTCTCGGCAAAAAACAGTACGCACGGTAAAGATTTTTGCGGTGTTGATGACGGCAGGGTTGATCCACCCCCTGTATGAACTTTATCAAGATTCGATTCCAACGGTTTCCGCCGAAGTGAATGTGTTTGAGTATCAGCCTTTTACAGACAATAAATTAAAGCCGTTAGATGAAACGCCTGACATCACATTCACTAAAGATATTCCGCGTCTAGACGGGGCAACGGCCCTTTATCCGCTCTATGCCGCTGCCGCCGAGATGATGTATCCAGCAGATGAATATGATCCGTACGCAAGCAAAGTCTTAGTCAGTCAAACGCCGGAAGCCTATACCAATCTGATTGAAGGACGCGTCGATGCCATCTTTGTAGCAGGACCTTCCCAGGGACAGCTTCAGACAGCCGAACAAAAAGGTGTAGAGCTTCAAATGACACCAATTGGTCGGGAAGCGTTTGTATTTTTTACACATGCGAACAATCCAGTAGAAGATGTGACATTAGAGGAGATTCAAGGCATTTATAGTGGCCAAATCACAAACTGGTCAGAGCTTGGTGGGAAAGATGATAAGATTCGCGCCTTCCAAAGACCGGTCGATAGCGGAAGCCAAACAACTCTATTAAAAATCATGGGGGACGTGCCCGTTATGGAGGCACCCGCTGAAGACATCCAAACAGGGATGGGAGGGATTATCCATGAAGTGTCAGAGTACAAGAATCATAAAAATGCAATTGGGTACACTTTCCGCTTTTACGGTCAAGAAATGGTGGGGAACGATCAAATCAAATACTTGGCAATCAACGGGGTGAAGCCGACGAAAGAAACGATTGGGGACGGAAGTTACCCATTTGGCGCAGAGTTCTATATCATTACGACGCAAAACAGTCACCCGGAAGCACGCAAGTTAGTAGATTGGTTCACATCTAAACAAGGGCAACGCCTTCTGGAGCATGCTGGGTATGTGCCACTCGCAAAAAATTAATTCAATCAAAAGCCGCTACATGGAAATCAATTCAAGTAGCGGCTTCGTTTAATTCGTTAGCGGGCAAAATCCACATGTGACTTGCCCGGGAATATCTTTCGCTAGGCAGCAAGTCGTGCGGACAACCCCGTTTAGCATCTCGCCTGGTGAACGTCCCTTTGTAAAGGCAGCGAAAAGGTTTTCTCCTTGGAAAGCTTCGGGACTTTGCATGACTTCCCAGTCCGCCAAAGCTTTTGCTTGTATATCCGGCTGTTGCAGGAACACATGGTAATGCCAAATCAAATAGCCAAAGACATTTTCCCAGTGAATCCGCTGGATAGCGGGGGATGCGCTTAAGGATTCAATCGTATCAGTGACCAGTTGCCAGATGCTTTGAATGACACGCAGACGCTCATCCGGAGAAACTATAAACTGAGATTCATCAATATATGCGCTGACATTCAACCGTCCAAATTCCTGAACTGCAATCCAATGAATTTCAGATGCTGTTCCACTCCAGTATTCATCGTACAACGTATAATTCCAAAACTGTGTTGATGTAAAAAGACCAAGACGTCTTGTGAAATATGCAGCAGTGGCCGTTTTATGTGGCGCCTGCGTGATTTCTTGAAGAACTCCAAGATGCTCTCTCACTTCTCCTGTATGAAAGAGAACAGGACCTGCGGGCTGCAGATAGACACTGTATTGAAGAAGGTGTTGGCGTTGGTAAGAAGTAATCATGCTTACAGTATAAAAGATTTTTTCAGAACTCGCTTGACTATTTAATTGAAAATGATTATCATTACCATAAGGTCAATAGCTATCGTGGCTTTTCTCCAAAAGGACACGGATCTCTCACCCCCCTCAATTGTGAGAGAATAGAAAAAGCGTCAACCACACGGGTTGGCGCTTTTGTTATACTTTTTTCGTTTCTCTACGCACATCGCGGAAGAAAAATTCATAAATCACTGGCACTATAATCAGAACCAACTCTACGTAATCTTCGCATCAAACAACTTATCCTTGCCAAATGTCTCAAGGGCTCTCTAAATGTCCCCCCTTTGAAAAATGCCAAATTTAAAAAGCACACCTCAGGACGAAATGTGCTTTTGTTGAAGACGTATACTTTTTTTCTGTTCCCAAATCGTGTGTAAACTATGAGCAAGCATGCCTAAGACGATGACAGCCATTCCGAAAAGAGCCACAGGAGTGGGGAGTGGGAGTCCAAGAAGCAGCATCTCACCAGCTACGACAAATAAAATTTCTGTCGACTGGGTCGCTTCCACACTTGCCAAGCGACTTTGGTTGTGACGAGCTAGATCTGTTGCCATAAAGAACAGGACGGT
This sequence comes from Chryseomicrobium palamuruense, assembly GCF_042649045.1. Classification (NCBI taxonomy): domain Bacteria; kingdom Bacillati; phylum Bacillota; class Bacilli; order Caryophanales; family Caryophanaceae; genus Chryseomicrobium; species Chryseomicrobium palamuruense. The sequence goes on from NZ_JBHSEF010000009.1 coordinate 30,010, forward strand.
AGCGACCACTCCGGAACTTACACCGACTAAGAACGATTGAAACACTTGCCCGGATGAGGGAAGCCCAACCGTCATGGTTGCATAGATGGCAAGTAGGAGCCAGATAGGCAAGGAGGCGAGTGTCATGCCTAGTACCCTCTGATACGGGTCAAGTCGACCATTCGTGTGGGCCATCATCTTCCGGTTTCCGAGTGGATAGGCAAAAGCTGCTACCATGACCGGAAGAGCGCCTATCATAAGAGTAGAAAGAGAAACGGTTTCTGCTTGCGGCAAATGAAGCAAAACAATGCCTATTAAAATGATGGCGGAGATGACAAGGGCCGCTCGTGGAATTTTTTCTCGCCCACCGGATACGTTAAGAAATAGGGGGGCCAGAAAAATACCTGCGATAATCGTGAATTGCCACATGCCTGCGACAAGCCAACCAGGTCCGAACGCAGCTGCATAGGTAAGCGGTGCATAAAACAATACAAATCCTACAAAGCTCCAAATAAGCCAAGTTTTTGGCGATTTTCGCATATCTTCCCTAAGAGCAGGCAATCCTTTTCTCCACAGCACAATGACAAGTAAAAAAGGGACCATGAAAAAGTACCGCAACGAGGCGCTCCACATCCAGTTTCCACCGGACAATTCCATTGCATGATTCAAAATGAATGTCACTGCAAAAAAGAGAGAAGCTACTATACCGAGCCCAAGTGCTTTCATGGCCATTCCCCCAATCTTACTTCCCTACGCGTTTGATGATCTCTTTCACGACTTCCGTTGCTTTTTCCATATTGTTGATTGAAATGTACTCGAATTTCCCATGGTAGTTCTCGCCACCCGTAAAGATGTTTGGAGTCGGCATGCCCATATAAGAAAGCTGAGAACCGTCTGTACCCCCACGGATTGGGATAATGAGGGGCTCAATAGATAGATCTTCCATGATTGTTTTCACCTGATTCACAATTTCCATCACCGGTGTGATTTTCTCACCCATGTTGTAATATTGATCATTTAACTTAACCTCAATGGCGTGATCGCCATAAGCCGAGCGAATCGCTTGTGCTGCGTCATGGAACCGTTGTTTCTTTTCTTCAAATTTTGATTTATCAAAGTCACGAATGATATAGTCCATCACCGTTTTTTCCACTTTTCCATGGATGTCCATCAGATGTACAAAACCTTCATAGCCTTCTGTTTTTTCAGGTACTTCATTCACTGGCATATGAGACTGGAATTTCATTGCCATCGTAATCGCATTGACCATTTTATCTTTTGCAGAACCTGGATGTACACTGACGCCGTGTGTCGTTACGCGCGCACCTGCTGCATTAAAGCTTTCATACTGTAGCTCTCCAAGTGGTCCGCCGTCCATTGTATACGCATAATCTGCTCCAAATGCTTGGACATCAAATTTGTGTGGTCCACGACCGATCTCCTCATCCGGTGTAAATCCGATGCGAATCTTGCCGTGAGGAACTTCCGGATTGGCTAAGAAATAATCCATCGCTGTTAAGATAATGGCAATACCGGCTTTATTGTCAGCGCCAAGCAGGGTCGTACCATCCGTTGTCATCAGGGTATGTCCTGTGTATTTTGAAAGCTCTGGGAAGTCCGAAACATGCATCGTCACGGACTCGCTCAGCTGTATATCCTTCCCGTCATAGGATTCAATCACTTGAGGGTTTACATCTTTACCTGTGTAGTCCGTTGCTGTATCGACGTGAGCAAGGAAGCCGATGGTAGGAACATCTGCATCTGTTGTTGCCGGGAGTGTTGCAAATAAATAGCCATTTTCATCTAACGAAATTTCGGTCAAACCCATTGTATGAAGTTCTTTTTCTAATAGGTGCAATAGGTCCCATTGCCCTTCTGTCGAAGGGCAGCTTGGGCTCTCTGCATTTGATTGTGTATCTATTTTGGCATAAGTAGTTAAACGGTCAATTAGCGTTTGTTTCATGGAAAGTATTTCTCCTCTCGAATTAAAAATCACTTCTTCAGTGTAGCAGATATCTGACGATTCCGAAACTTGTTCAGACACAAATAAATGCTCCTCCGAAGAGAAGCAAATGGGTTTTATTTTTCTGTGAAAATACGCTCAAAAGCGCGTTCAATCGTCGAAATGGTATGGATGTCATTGAAGTTGATGCCGAGTTGAACAGCGGTTTGCGCAATCTCAGGTCGAATGCCTGATAAGATAAATTTCACGCCAAGGAGTCGCAGCGCTTCTATCAATTGAAAGATCTGTTGAGCGACCATTGTGTCAATGATAGCAACCCCGGAAATGTCGACGAGAAGCGTATCGATACGCTTTTGTGTGCACTGAGTTAAGGCATTTTCAAAGATGTATTTTGCTCGGTTCGTATCAATATCACCGACTAGCGGTAAGATAGCGATCCCTTTACTTAAGGAAATGACAGGGGAGCTGAGCTCGTTAATCATTTCTTGTTGTGCCCTTAATTTAGTTACAGAGTAGTTGTGATGTTCCTCTGTAAACCACGTGACAATCTTTGAGAATGTATGTGTGATATCCATGATCCATTGCTGCACTACTTCATGTGAAAGGTCCTCTTGCTCTCGCTCGTATTGACAAATAAGCTCCACATATTGTTGTTGCGTATTAAAGAATTCCTGCAATATATGGTGCAGTGGTGTGTTCAAGTGTTCTGGGTCGCGTGCAATTTCAATGACCCATTCTTCAAAGTCTTTTAAAAACGTTTCTTCATCTTCAATAAATAATTTACAGAACCGTTCGTGAAAACCGTGATTCTGTTTTTTTACAGTTTCTATAACGGTCGGGTCTTGTGAAGCGTAGACACCGCCTGTATGACTCTTGTCTAAGTTGGCATACCACTGTTCTGTGAGATCCCATGTCTTGTTCAACAGATATGAATACAGCTCCTTTGATTCCTTCATTATCCGATCTCTCCTTAGTTCAACACTTAGTTTCTAGTGTAGAACAGTCGACGGAAAAAATACAGTGAAAAAGAGACGGCCGCAGTGGCCGCCCCTTTCTTCCAGATTAAAGTTCTTCGTCGTTGACGCTATCAAGATACGCTTCAATTTCTTTGACAACCGCTTCAATTCCGCCTTCTTCAAATGGGGATTTGAGACCTGCTGCAGAAACGAGTTTCGTGAATGGTAGAGAACCACCCAGCGTACAAAGGTACAGATAATCCTTCCATGCGCCGTCGAAATCTTCACGTGAACGTTTCCAGAACTGGAACGCACAGATTTGCGCAAGCGTGTAATCAATGTAGTAGAACGGGGACCCATAAATATGTCCTTGACGTTGCCAGAACGCGCCTTCTTCTAAGTACGGGTTGCCATCATAATCACGGTGAGGCAAGTACGTCTGTTCAATCTTTTTCCATGCCGCTTTGCGCTCTGCAGGCGTCATTTCCGGATTCTCATAAATGACGTGTTGGAACTCATCGACCGCGACGCCATATGGCAAGAACAGCAGTCCACTCATTAAGTGAGAGTATTTGTATTTCTCGGTCTGATCTTTGAAGAAGTTTTCCATCCAAGGCCATGTGAAGAATTCCATACTCATCGAATGGATCTCTGCGGACTCAAATGTTGGCCAGATGTACTCAGGTATTCCGATATTGCGGCTTGAATACACTTGGAATGCGTGACCTGCTTCGTGCGTTAACACGTCGATGTCACCAGACGTGCCGTTAAAGTTTGAGAAGATGAACGGCGCATCGTAGTTTTCGATAAACGTACAGTAGCCACCCGCTTCTTTCCCTTTTTTTGCAACCAGGTCCATCAGGTTGCGATCAAGCATGAACTGGAAGAACTCGTTTGTTTCAGGTGACAGTTCCTCATACATTTTCTTTCCGCCTTCAATAATCCATTCAGGAGATCCTTGTGGCGTAGCGTTTCCTGTTAAGAACGTTAGCGGCTCATCGTAATGCTTCAACTTGTCAACACCGATGCGCTTTGCTTGTTTCTCATAAAGCTTTGTTGCGACAGGTACGATGTAGTCACGGACTTGGTCGCGGAACGTTTTCACCATTTCCGCCGAATAGTCGATACGGTTCATACGGATATAGCCAAGCTCAACGAAGTTATTGTATCCGAGTGTTTTAGCGATTTCTGTACGTACTTTTACCAGTTGATCGTAAATCTCGTCAAATTTGTCAGCATGCTCTGCGAAGAAGCCAAATGATGCCTCTTTCGCTTTTTTACGTGTCTCACGATCTGTGGACTCTGCATAAGGACCGAGTTGAGCAAGCGTTAGCGTTTCTCCGTTGAATTCAACTTGTGCAGATGCGACAAGCTTCGAGTAGTCCGATGCCAATTTGTTTTCTTTTTGGAGAAGTGGCATGATTTCAGGTGAGAATGATTTGATTTGGAATTCGGCAAGGTCAAACAATTGTTGCCCCCAACGTGCTTCTAAATCACTACGGAATGGTGATTCGATCAACGCTTTGTAGTAGTCTGTCACGATTTCTTCCATCTCTGGAGAGATCTCATCGAAGTAATCGCGCTCCGATTGGTAGAAGTCATCATTCGTATCAATCGATGCACGAATATATACAAGGTTAGCCATCGTTGAGAAATCAGCACGCAGCTTATTTAACGTCTTAATTGCTTCATTTTGTTCATCAAACGACTTCGCGCCTTTAAAGGCTTCTAGTGCGGTTTTTGCTTGTTCTTTTAGAGAAGACATATCTGGACGTTCATATGTATACTCTTCAAATTTCGTTGTCATACAGTATTCCTCCTTCATTTCTTCAGTTACCGAAGGTCTCAACGTCTATTGTTTCTTACTTTCCATGCTTTGGCAAGCGTTTTCGGCAGAAAAAACAGAAAATTAAAAATCGTAGTAATCGTTGAAATGACTGGATTGGGCACACTTTCATGTAGTTGAGATGTGCAGTTAGTATGAAATTGGGAGTTGACAAACAAAATAAAGGTATCCTATACTACGATTCAACAGACAGACGTATATTATACTCTTATCCAGAGTGGCGGAGGGACTAGGCCCTGCGAAGCCCGGCAACCAACAAGCATTTGCTTGGAAAGGTGCTAATTCCTACAGATTCAATTGTGATCTGGAAGATAAGAGGAGGACAAGCGTAGGCCCCTCTTCTTAACTGAAGAGGGGCTTTTGCATTGTCACTTCCTCTCTGGATGTCTGATCTGACACATTAAAGGAGGAAGAACAATGACCAATTTACGCCCAGAAACGATTTTACTTCACGGAGGACAACAGCCAGATCCAGTGACCGGTTCACGTGCAGTGCCGATCCACAAGACGACATCCTTTGTGTTCCAAAATACGGAGCATGCCCAAAACCTATTTGGCTTAAAAGAAGCGGGGAACATCTATACGCGCATTGGTAATCCGACAGTAGACGTATTTGAGCAGCGTGTCGCTCAACTAGAAGAAGGAACAGCAGCAGTTGCCTTATCTTCCGGCATGTCGGCGATTGCTTTTTCCATTCTGAACATTGCGGGGGCAGGAGACGAAATTGTAGCGGCTTCTAATCTTTACGGCGGAACGTATAATCTATTCGCTCATACGCTTCCTCGCTACGGGATTACAGTGAAGTTTGTCGATGTGACGAACCCGGAAAACTTCCGTGCAGCAGTGACACCAAATACGAAAGCCTTCTTTGCCGAGACGATTGGAAACCCAAGTCTACATGTCCTCGATATCGAAGCAGTAGCGTCTGTTGCTAATGAAATTGGCGTACCTCTTCTCATAGATAATACGTTCGCAACACCGTACGGAACACAACCGATCAAGCATGGCGCCCACGTCGTGATTCATTCGGCAACGAAATGGATTGGTGGTCACGGGACGACCATTGGTGGTGTGGTTGTAGACGGAGGCAACTTTGACTGGAACAGTGATAAGTTTCCTGGTTTCACAGAACCAGACGTGACCTATAATGGCCTTCGTTACGGCATCGATGTGGCTCAAGTTGCATTTGCTATCAAGTTGCGCGTCCAGCTTCTTCGTGATTTTGGTCCAGCCCTTAGTCCGGAAGCGGCGTTCTCATTTCTACAAGGACTCGAGACGCTACACCTACGTGTACCAAAACATAATGAGAATGCGCAAGCTGTTGCCGAATACCTGAAGCAGCATGAAGATGTGGAATGGGTCAACTACCCAGGACTTGAAGACCACCCGTCGCATGAACTAGCACAAAAGTATTTATCACAGGGAGCAGGATCGATCTTAACGTTTGGAGTCAGAGGAGGCAAAGAAGCAGGTCGTCTCTTGATTGACTCGATTCCACTGTTCTCTCACGTGGCGAATGTAGGGGATGCGAAATCATTGATCATCCATCCAGCTTCAACCACACACCAACAGTTAGGAGAGGGAGAAGAACTGTTACGCTCAGGCGTTACTCCGGAACTGGTACGCTTATCGATTGGACTGGAGCATATCGATGATATTACAGAGGCACTCGACGCAGGTTTACAAGCCATTCGAAAAGCAGCACTTCCTGTCTAAATGTGTTTTTAAGAAAAACATTTGTCCTCTATAGAAAGATTTTTCTTGTTTTCTGGGTCACAATCCTCTAGAATAGGAAAAATAACAGACATCGAGATTATCTTGAGTTGGAGGAATGGACATGGCAAAACTACGAGCAGCAATTTTAGGATATGGAACAGTCGGGCAGGGGATTCATCGCATCCTGCAAGATAAGCGGGAAGAACTTCATCAGTCTCTTGGGCTGGATATTGAAGTCGGCGCGATTCTTGTAAGTGATTTGGAGAAGGAACGACCTGCTGCACCAGGCGTCCGCTTCACCGATAACTTTGATGAGGTCTTGTCTATTCCAGGATTGCAAGTCGTGTTTGAAGCCATCGTCGGAGAAGAGCCAGCTTATGGGTACCTGTGCCGCGCTATTGACAAGGGCTGTCACGTCATCACTGCGAACAAAGTGATGTTCTCACGGTATCATATCGATTTACATGAACGTGCAAAAGCAAAAAATGTCTATATTGGTTACGAGGCGACGACTGCTGGCGGCGTCCCGGTCATTAAGACACTGAAAAATCTTTTGCAGGTCAACTCTGTCCACCGGATTCAAGGCATCTTGAACGGAACATCGAACTATATATTGACGTCGATGCGCACGGATAATAGCTCATTTGAAGATGCGCTCCGCGATGCACAGGCACTTGGGTATGCGGAAGCGGACCCGTACAATGACGTATCGGGAATGGATGCGTATCATAAACTGATGATTTTAAGTGCCCTCGCGTTCAGCGAACAACCGGATCGACAGGCAGTGGATGTGAAGGGAATCGATGCAATTACTTTGGAAGACGTGAAACGAGCGCAAGAAGAAGGACTCCGTTACCGTCATGTAGCGGAAATCATCCAGCACTCGAATGGGCGACTGGAAGCCTCCGTCGGTCCACAGCTTGTCGGTCCGGATCATCCACTCTACGCTATCGAAGGCGTCAACAATGCCGTTGCTGTCGACACGAACTACATTGGAACTCTGACACTTGTCGGCCCAGGCGCGGGTATGTATCCAACCGCCAGCGTCATGGTCGAGGATTATGCGGAGATTATAGGGAAACGGGCGGGGTTTATGATTTCTATTTAACATTAGATGTGGAGAACGCTCGTTCAGAAACCGTGAGCTAAGACGGGGGCTCCAAAAATGCGCCCTTTGCATTTCTGGAGGTCACGGATTAGTGAAGGGGTTTCTAGCGTTCGCAACTCGATAATGCCAGATGTGAAGCGACCTGCTCCAGAAACTCCGAGAAAATCAGGCTTCTGAACACCTACAGATGCTATGTATAGAGATGAACAAATAGGGCTGTCCCATGCTAGAAATAATGCATGGGCAGCCCTATTCTTGTGATTCCATCTGTAAAGCTTTACCTTGCGTCTTTTCAAATTTTTTTGGGAAAGAAACACTAGACAATACGAGCGATTTGTCCGCTAATAAATGATGTTTTTCCTACAATACGCGCATCTTTTCCTACAATAAAATAACAACCCCACAAAAAACAAGATTCTTCCGACAATCCAAGAGATTTCCCCTACAATTCTATGGTTTCTTCCGACAATCCTTTAGCTTGCCTCTAACTTTTCTCAAAATCAGAATACCCAAGTTCTTGCTCGCAAGATCTCCCTCATATCGCTCTAGGTGGAATCGTCTATGGACTTTTTCAAAGAAAAGTCCATTGCTAAAAAAGAAAAATCCCCACTTTCTTTAAAGAAAGCAGGGACGTGGTTTAATTCAGGCCTTCAATGATCTGTTCAGCAAAGCGTAATGCCTCATCTATCGTTTGATTTTGAGCCAAGTGATACTTTACAAGATAACCGGCGCCTTCTTTATCAAAGCCGATGTAGGCAGTGTCGCGGGCGTGTCCAGGAATCACTGCAAAGTCCACTTCTTCACCTGCAATTTCACGAACTTCCGCTCGGTCCATTGAACCGTAGGTTTCCGGGAAAATGGTTAATTCCGCTAGTGGAGCATCTTTAAACAAGTCTCCTTGAATCAGTTGCAAATTATTTTGCTCTGCCCAGTTCTCTACAGTAAAGCCTTCCATTGGCTTTGTTGTTGTCTGGTAGATCAATTGAGCTGTTTGAATTTCTTCTGTTTCCGGGTCTTGCTCAAAGTAAGCCAGACCGATTTCGTGGTTTTGTAAAGATGGAATCGCCACGTCAGTACCGAATGCATCTTCTATTTGTTGTTCCACTTCATTCACTGGTTCGTTTGCTTCTTCGTCTTGGCATGCTGCGAGGAAAAGTGTGGCAGCACTGAGTATAAGCCATTTTTTCATGATGTTCGCTTCCCCCTCTATGCGCTACTTTATCACTGATTGAAAAATCTGAAAAGGGGAAGGGAGACCTAAATTGCCGATTTTTCTAGTTTTGTGAGAAATTCGTGCATCAAAAAACCGACTCCCTAGAAAGAGAGTCGGATTGATGATTTATTCAGGCATATAAATTCCAGAACCTGGTCCTAAGTCGATGCCAAATGCCATCCATACGAATAGCATGATCGTCCACACGACGAAGAAGGCTATCGAATATGGAAGCATTGTCGCAATCAACGTCCCAATGCCCACTTTTTTATCATACTTCTGAGCAAACGCAATTACGATTGCGAAGTATGGCATCAGTGGAGAAATGATGTTTGTTGATGAATCGGCAATACGATACACAACCTGTGTTAGTTCTGGTGTGTAGCCAAGTTGCATCATGATAGGAACAAAGACCGGAGCCATGATTGCCCATTTAGCAGAGGCACTCCCGATAAACAGGTTGATGAATCCTGTAATCAATAAGAAAGCGATGATAAGTGGGTAGCCTGTGAAACCAGTATTCTCTAATAATTCTGCACCGTTTACAGCTAACACCAATCCAAGATTTGATGTCGTAAAGTATGCAACGAATTGTGCGGCTACGAACGCAAGCACGATGTAGGATCCCATTGTTTCCATCGTTTCAGATAGTTGGTTTGCTACATCTTTGTCATTGCGAATCGCTTTCGTGATGACACCATACACAAATCCAGGAACAATGAACAGAATCAAGATGACTGGTACAAGCACTTGGAAAAATGGAGCTGTGACAATATCTTCTACGCCAGCGCGAAGAGGTCCCCAAGAAGGAACAACAAGTAATGCTAAGCCGATTGCTACAACAATAATGGAAGCAAGCGCAGCCCACAGTCCTTTTTTCTCAAGAGCAGATAACGTATTTACTGTTTCTTTTACATCTCCTTTATAGGTACCAAGCCGAGGCTCAACGATCTTTTCTGTCACAAGGGTACCTACGATTGTAATCATAAATACAGATGCAAACATAAAGTAGTAGTTCATCGCATAGTTGATGCCTTCAGCATATTCCGGGTTTATAATAGCAGCTGCATCTTGCGTAAGTCCACCAAGAAGTGGGTCAAGTGATGTCAGTAACAAGTTAGCACTGAATCCACCAGATACCCCAGCGAAAGCCGCTGCAAGACCTGCAAGTGGATGGCGTCCTAAACCAGCAAACAGTACTGCACCAAGTGGTGTTAATACAACATATCCTGCATCCGCAGCCATAGAAGACATAACTCCACCAAATACTAATGCAGCTGTTAATAGTTGTTTTGGAACAGATGTCACTAGTCCGCGAAGAGCCGCACTGATAAGACCGGAACGCTCAGCAAGACCAATTCCTAGCATCGTCACAAGTACGGTACCAAGTGGGGCGAATCCAGTGAAGTTTGTTACCATACTTTGAAACAGGTACAGGATTCCTTCAGAGTTTAATAAGTTTTTAACCGTTAACGTTTCTCCCGGGTTCATCGGGTCTTCCACACTCACGCCAAGCGTTGAGAAAATCGCGGAAAGAACGAGGATGATCACAGAGAAAATTGCGAATAAGGTTACGGGATGCGGCAATTTATTCCCTGCGCGCTCGATACCATCAAGGGAGCGAAGGATGAAGCCACGTTTTTTCGCAGTTTCCATTGTAAAACCTCCAAATCATATCACAATTCTGACAATTACCTGTAAAGGCATTTGTTTATTATAAGAAGAATTGCTTGGAATAGATAGTCATCTGCTAATATCCGGAATTGCAAAAGGATTGCGAATAGGGCAACAATAAAAATCCCAGCCATCAATTGGCTGGGTCAGTCTTCGTCTTTGATGTCAGGGTCTTCGGGAATCGGCGTGTTTCGCCATTCTTCAATCCAGGCTTTTACTTGCTCGAGCTGTTCAAAATGACGCGTGAATTGGTCACTGTTGATCAGAAATTGCTCGCCATCATGAATGGCTTTGATTCGCCGTTCGAGGATGTAGCGACGCACTTGTTCTTCAGGCATTTGAAGATGCGCGGCTGTTTCTTCAATCGTTCTATACATTTCGCCGGACCTCCTTGTATACTGAGTAGGATAAATTCAATTTGAGAGTGGCAAGGAGAGATTTCATTGTCTAGTTTACCATATTTACTCGTCTTACTTGGAGCCATTCTCTGGGGAACAACAGGGACGGCACAGACGTTTTTACCGGATGACGCCCATCCATTTGTGGTGGCAGCTGCTCGCTCAGCTGTAGGTGGCTTTACCCTACTCATTCCGCTTCTTATTATGAAGAAAATCAATTTCCGTACATGGACGTGGAGGGAAACGATTCTCGCCGCAGTATGTATTGGTCTTTTCCAGATGCTGTTCTTCAGTAGCGTTAAGCTGACGGGAGTAGCCATTGCGAGTGTTGTAGCCATTGGCAGCGCACCGGTCTTCTCTGGTCTAGTTGAATGGTCGCTATTTAAACAACGTCCTACACGGATCTGGATGATTTCCACTGGGTTTGCATTACTTGGCTGTGTGTTCTTGTTCTTGAATTCCGGCGCGGTAACAGTCAATCCCGTCGGTGTCATGTTATCGCTGGGAGCCGGAATCGTCTTTGCCATCTATACAATGTCGAGTAAGTCTTTGGTGGCCAAACAAGATGCAGTAGCAGCTGTAGCCATGACATTCAGTGTAGCGGCCGTTCTGCTATCGCCATTCTATGTGATTAACGGTGCTGAGTGGACGATCGAACCTATGAATGCACTCGTTTTACTTTATCTCGGTATTGGCACAACAACATTTGCTTACATATTCTACACATCGGGCTTGCGGAAGATTCCATCGAGCTCTGCCCTGACTCTGTCTCTTGCTGAACCCACGACTGCAGCCATTCTTGGCGTTTTTATAGTAGGCGAAGTGTTCACATGGAATTCGTGGGTCGGTATTATCTTGCTTCTAGGAAGTATTGTCGTTCTTACCATCGGCGCGAAGTATACAACTAAACATTAGCTTACACAACACCTCAACTGATTTCATACCGGTTGAGGTGTTCTTTTGTGAGAATCCTGCATGCACTGTAACTCTTTGATGTAAGTTTAATGAAATTCAACATAGACCTGTACAAATCACCTGTCATTTTGAGATGATAGAAAAGTGTGAAAATTAAAATGAGGGGTCATAAAAATGTTTCGCATGTTAAAAACACTATTTATTGTTGAGCGCACAGATAAAAAGACGCTCTTTGCATTGCTCGCCATTGCGATTTTTTCATTGGCAATCAGTATCTATTGCTATCAGACAGAGTTAGGAAATCCGATTGAACAGAAATCGAATGAGTCTTTATCCGTAAAGGTCGCACTGAATAAATTCCAAGTGGTGGATGCGACAGAGAATGGTCCGGGGAGTCCGCTTTATAAAAATGTCGTCCAGCAAGACCATGCTTATACGAGACAAGGGATGTCGCTGAAAGTCAATCGTCCGGAACTGTATTTAGAATCTGCGCTACGTTTAACGCAACTTCGTAAAGATGCGTTCACGATGGACGAATACGACAAAGTAGCAGACATCATGCCACAGATGATCGAGAACGAACTAGATTATTACTACTATAGCTATCTATCGCAGCTTGAAGCACCACCGCCATTTGCGGCGTATACATATACTCAGTTTTTAATGTATCTACTTGGATTTGTCGGAGCCTTTTGGTTTTTAGTCGTCGCCGTCTATTCTTCGAACATTATGATCGAAGATTTCCGCCATACGACACTCATTAAAGGCTACCCAATTGCATTTGATCGCTACGTATTGGCGAAAGTGCTCGTGACGTGGAGCGTTACCTGTCTCTTTCTCTTTACGCTGCTGTTATTTAGCTTACCGTACGGCTTCTTAGGGGAATGGGGAAGTCTCTCGAGCGTGATTGCGGTCTGGAACGGCGAAGTGGAGATCCATACGGTGCTTTCGTATAGTGGTTTCGCCATTGGATATATGCTCGTTTTATCTCTTGTCGCTATCGTCAGCTCAGTGATTTTGAACGTGCTCGTCCGGAATGTCTACATCACCGTCTTTATCCAGCTCGGTTTAGTCGCTCTACCGATTATGTTTCCACGACTGGCGACACTCGTACCTTGGTATCCATATCACTATGTCAATTTTCCGTCTCTGTTGCGCGGAGAAAGTTTGATGGGTGCGTATCCTGCAGAGCTTTCTGCCTGGACGGGACTTGTCGTCTTGACCATCTACTTGGTGCTCTTACTAGCCCTCGTCAAATGGTTCTTATCCAGCGGAAAATTACAACGGGTCTAAGGAGGGGACAGCTATGTGGAATTTTATCAAATGGGAAGCGCTACAATTCATGAACAACAAAAAGAATCAAGCCGTCTATATTATCCTTCTTCTTCTTAGTCTGTATTATGCGTTCGCTGTTGCACCGAACTACGAGCCGATTGAAAAGGTGGACCGGGATGAGATGCAGGCGGCGTACGACACGCGGGAGGCATTTTTAGAAAGTGTTGAGGGGAGAGAAAATCTTCATCCCGAGGTTCTCTTTGCAGCCTCTGTTTTCGTGCCATGGAACGAAGTGGAGAAGAGACGGATTGATGCCCTTGATGAAGGGGACTTCGTCACCTATGCTTCGGCGACTGCAGAATGGTACAATTCGATGAATGATTTAATCATTCAGTACGGAGAAAATTTTTATTACAACCCGCTTTACTATTCATATGGCAACCGATTTGCTAAAGACGATGGCTTTTACGGCTACGGCTACGCAACGAGTCGTTACCAGGAATTTGCAGAAGGAAATCACGCACTTTCTATCGAGTTGTTTGAAGAGCGCACAGCATTACAAACGCTTCAACGGCTGTTAACGGATTTCTTGCCATTTGTAATCCTGATCAGCTGTATTTTGTTGACAGCAGATATTGTCTTAAAAGACCGCCGCAATCCAAGTCTCGTCAAAGGGTTCCCGATTGCGGACTGGAAGCGCATGTTTGGGAAGGGCGTCGTCGCATTTATCGGTAGTCTAGTCGCCATTTTCCCATTAAGTGCAGGACTCTTCATCATTGGCCTGCGGGAAGGGTTTGGCGATTTCACGCTCGGTGTGCCCATTTACAATACAGACGTCACGATATTCAATTTTACACCCAACATCTTTTCTCTGATGCCGATGTGGGAATTCCTGTTGAAGAACCTGGCCTTCTTATCGCTCTGGTTCGTTGCCTTGATTGCTGTGATGATTCTGCTCAGCATCACCGTGCGGCTTGAGTTCATCAACATTGCTGTCGGGCTTGGCATTCTTTTCGTCGAGTTTCTCTATTTTGAACGAGCGGTCAGTCCGTTTACTGATGCCTATTGGTATCCGACCTCGTACGTACAGGTAGGGCAGGTCATTTCCGGCACCCGGGACTTCTTATACGCGTCCGAACTCTTTACTGTGGACCGCGGTGTGATGCTCGTTTCCGGAAGTGCAGCCATTTGTATCTTACTTATTCTACTGATCACGACCAATAAACGCTTTTCCTATACAAAGTAAGGAGGGACCGAAATGCTTGAGTTGAAACAGATAGGCATGCAGTTTCAAGAGAAGCGCGTGCTCGATGACATTTCCATCACATTTGCACCGGGCCAAATCATTGGCCTAGTCGCACCGAATGGCACAGGGAAATCCACACTGATGAACGTCATCATGAACTACCTGTCGCCGAAACAGGGACAAGTGGTTGTAGGCGAGGGCTTGAAGTACACAAGTAAACCAAATGAAGTGAAGATTCACCAAGTGATGTCCATGATGCCGGACCAAAATGATTTGTATAATCACGTATCCGGAAAGAACCATATGAAGATTTACCAAACGATGTGGAACAGTCGCCCGGAATTGATTGAAGACACGATTGAAAAGCTCGGGATGGCGTCTTACGTGAAGAAAAAAACCGGCACCTATTCTCTTGGCATGCGCCAGCGACTGTGCTTTGCGATGCAGATTGTCTCCGATACCCAAATCATGCTGATGGACGAAGTGATGAACGGGCTGGATCCCACACACGTCGAGATGATCTCCCAGATTCTTGTGGAGAAGAAGCAGGAAGGGAAGACCATCATCATTGCTTCGCATTTACTGGAGAACCTGGAGCAATATGCGGATAAGATCTACTTCTTTAAAGAAGGCAAGCTGCATCTAGTAGATGATTTAGCTCCCGGGTTTTCAGCAGATACGGTGACGACGATTCGTCTTCCGAAAGTGACTGCGGAAGAGACGGCACGAATTGGGGCTAAGTTTCCGAACCTTGAGATGCAGAAGTTGCCGAACGAGACGATCTTGATTGATATTCAGGATAAACCAGACGAAGAAATCACGACGCTCGTCACATTCCTCGTCGCGTCACACATTACCGATTTCCATTTCGGAAAAGTCTCGCTTCACGACTTATATTCGATGGAATATCAATAAAACATGCGAAAGCCCTCCGACTTGGAGGGCTTTTTGTGTGGGATTCGGATGGGGAGGGAGATGATTGTGACATTAAATTGTGTGATTAGGACAATAAATGTCTTGATTGTGACATTAATTTGTTTGATTGCGACATTAAAATTTCTCATTAATACATTACTCGTATTATGGAAACTAAACTCCACCAAACAAACGTCCCAACCCCTTTCTAAAAACCCCTCTAAATGCCAAACACGCCCTTCACCTGTGCCATAAAGGACTGGCCCACCGGCAACTCACTGCCATCTTCAAGTACAACCACCAAATTCGACATCATATCCCGTGTGATTCTATCCACAGCAGACAAGTTCACAATATACGACCGGTGGATCCGCAAGAAGTCATCCGATAGTTTTTGCTGCAACTCCTTCAGCGGAAGCGTGACTGAATAGGCTTCTCCGTCCGCGTATACCCACGTCTTTTTATGTAAACTTTCCATATGAGTGATCGCCGTTAACCGAAGCGGCTTCCAGTCGTCTTCTTGCCGTACCGTTAAAAATCGTGGGGCTCTCTGTTGCATCATTTTCGTCTGTTGCATCGTGTTCCTCCTCCAATTTCTGTGTTTGTCATCGAAAAAAGCATGTTCGTCTGAAAAAATTGATGGTTTGTCAAAATGCCGTGTCAAAATTCAATCTCTGTTATATATTAGATTACAAGATAAATAACTGTTATGCAACAGTAAATCACAGAAGGGTGCGATGACACATGATGACACGTCAAGAACAGATTGAACAATTACGTAGAGAATGGAAAGAAAATGAACGTTGGCAAGGAATTGAACGACCATATACACCGGAAGAGGTCGTCAAGTTACGCGGATCGGTTGTAGTAGAACAGACGCTGGCTCGACGTGGGTCAGAACGTCTATGGAATTCTCTTCACACAGAAGATTTTATTAATGCGCTGGGTGCACTCACTGGAAACCAAGCCGTTCAGCAAGTTAAAGCAGGGTTACAGGCGATCTACTTAAGTGGCTGGCAAGTGGCAGCAGACGCCAATCTTTCCGGGCAGATGTATCCGGATCAGAGCTTGTACCCGGCGAACTCGGTTCCAGCAGTGGTGAAGCGGATCAACCAAGCATTACAGCGCGCAGATCAAATTGATCACGCAGAAGGTCGCAACGATGGATTTGACTGGTTTGCACCGATCGTGGCAGACGCAGAAGCTGGATTCGGTGGACCATTGAACGTCTTTGAACTCATCAAAGGCATGATTGAAGCCGGAGCAGCAGGTATCCACTTAGAAGATCAACTTGCTTCTGAGAAGAAATGCGGACATTTAGGAGGAAAAGTTCTTCTTCCAACTCAAAACGCCATTCGCAATCTAGTTGCGGCTCGCCTCGCAGCAGATGTTCTCGACGTCCCGACATTAATCGTTGCTCGTACCGACGCCGACGCGGCAGATATGGTAACGAGTGATATCGATGAGCGCGACCATGCATTTATTACAGGAGAACGGACTCCGGAAGGATTCTTTAAAACAAATCCTGGCATCGAACAAGCGATTGCTCGCGGTCTAGCGTACGCACCGTATGCGGACCTTGTGTGGTGTGAGACATCCCATCCGAGCTTAGAAGAAGCGAAACAGTTTGCGGATGCGATCCATGCACAGTTCCCTGGCAAGATGCTTGCTTACAATTGTTCGCCTTCCTTCAACTGGGAGGCAAACCTCGATCAAGAGACGATTGCAAAATACCAAGTTGAGCTTGGCAAGATGGGGTACAAATTCCAGTTCGTCACACTGGCTGGCTTCCACAGCCTGAACCACGGCATGTTCGAACTTGCGCATGCTTATAAAACAGAAGGCATGGCTGCTTACTCGCGTTTGCAACAAGCCGAATTCGATTCCGAAGCTAAAGGCTACACGGCAACGAAGCACCAACGTGAAGTCGGCACAGGCTATTTTGACGACGTTTCTCAAATCGTCTCAGGTGGCATGTCATCAACGACAGCGATGAAGGGATCAACGGAAGTCGCGCAGTTCGCGTGATATCCGGGAAGGAGTGGAACAGATGACCCAATTGACAACGTCTATTGAAATCAAAGGACCGCAGGACGAGGCCACGAAACGCGTGCTGACTCCTGAAGCTCTGCAGTTCCTGGAAGGACTCCACCGGACATTCGATGCGCGTAGAAAAGAACTGCTTGAGGCACGAGAAGAGCGTCAACGTGAACTCGATGCAGGTGGCAAGCTCGACTTTCTAGAAGAAACGAAATCGATTCGGGAGGGCGACTGGACGGTCGCTGAGCTTCCGAAGGATTTGCAAGATCGTCGTGTGGAAATTACGGGACCTGTCGACCGGAAAATGGTCATCAATGCCTTGAATTCTGGTGCGAAGCTCTTTATGGCATGTTTCGAAGACGCGACGGCACCGACGTGGCATAACATGATCCACGGGCAGATCAATATGTACGACGCGATTCGCAAGTCCATTTCCTATACGCAGACGAATACAGGTAAGACGTATTCACTGAACGACGAGGTGGCGGTGCTGCAAATTCGCCCTCGCGGTTGGCATCTACTAGAGAAGCATGTAGAAGTCGACGGAGAACCTATAGCAGGCGGCTTGTTCGACTTCGGACTGTACTTTTTCCATAATGCCAAGGAGTTGTTATCCCGCAGGAGTGGCCCGTATTTCTACTTACCAAAACTTGAGCATTATTTAGAAGCGCGCCTATGGAATGATGTGTTCCGATATGCACAAGATACACTTGGCATTCCACAAGGGTCAATTCGAGCAACCGTTTTGATTGAAACCATTCCGGCCGCGTTCCAAATGGATGAGATTCTTTACGAACTGCGGGAGCACTCCGCGGGTCTCAACTGCGGTCGCTGGGATTATATTTTCAGTTACATCAAACGCCTGCGGAACCAAGAGGATGTCATTTTGCCGGACCGCAGCCAAGTGACGATGATCTCGCCTTTCATGCGAGCGTACACCTTACTGGCTATTCAGACCTGTCACAAGCGAAATGCACCGGCTATGGGAGGCATGGCAGCCCAAATTCCGATCAAAGGGGACGAAGAGGCAAATGCAGCAGCCTTTGACAAAGTTCGGGAAGACAAGCGCCGTGAAGTGACAGATGGACACGACGGCACTTGGGTCGCGCACCCTGCCCTTGTTACAGTGGCACTTGACGAGTTCAATGAGTATATGCCGGAAGCGAACCAGATCGGGCGAAAACGGGAAGATGTAAAGGTCACAGCGGATGACTTGTTGGAAGTACCAATAGGAACAATTACTGAAAATGGTTTACGTGTGAACTGTTCAGTAGGTGTTCAGTACATTGCCTCCTGGTTACGTGGAAACGGTGCAGCGCCAATCAATCATTTAATGGAAGATGCGGCGACTGCCGAAATATCTCGCACACAAGTGTGGCAATGGATTCGTCATCCGGAAGGAAAGCTTGAGGACGGGCACAAGATCACCGGTGAGTTCGTCAATCAAGTACTCGAGGAAGAATTGACGACATTAAAAGAGCAATTTGGTGAGCAGGTGTATACAGATGGCCGTTTTGAAGAGGCAGCTAGACTCTTTAGGCAATTAGTTTTAAACGATGAATTTATCGAGTTTTTAACACTACCTGGCTACGACCAGCTGGAGGAGGTGACTGACCATGAATCAACCAAATCGTGAAGCAAACCCAAAAGTATGTCGCGAGTGTGGCACCATCATTCGTGAGCAAGTCGAGTCTCAACTATTTGAATGTGAGCGCTGCCTAAACAAGCAGCCGGAATAACTTAAAGTGCCCTATCTGCAAGCAGGCAGATGGGGTTTTCTACGTTTAACGTCTAATCTTCATCTCTCACGTCCATACTACGCGTAAGAGGTGATTTTATGTGGACCGAGGACATTAACGCGCTTGAAATGATCCTGCGCACGATCGTAACATTTACCGTGCTGCTATTATTGACACGCTTTCTTGGAAAAGAGCAGCTGAGTCAACTTACAATGTTCAACTATATTACGGGAATTACTATCGGTTCCATTGCAGCCGATATAGCAGGGCAGGAAGAAACGCCATTTATTGACGGCATGATTTCATTGATTATGTGGACACTCCTGACGCTTCTCGTCAGCTGGATTTCATTAAAATCCATGCGTGCGAAAACGTTGATTGATGATGAGCCATCTGTGGTCATCCGGAAAGGAAAAATCCTGCAACGGGAACTTAAATCAAGTCGGCTACCGGTGGAAGATTTGAAGATGTTGCTTCGCTTACAAGGGATTTTCTCCATTACTGAAGTGGAGCATGCCATTTTAGAGACGAATGGGGAGCTGAGTGTCTATAAAAAAGCAGCCAATCAACCAGCAACAAAAAAAGATATGCAAGTATCCGCAAAGCCACCTCACTATATCCCGACACAAATCATAACCGATGGTGTCATTATCGAACGCAACTTGAAAGAACTGGGGCTCACAAGTGAATGGTTGCAAACCGAACTAAAGAAAGCCGGCTACCGCGACGCTTCCCAAATTTTTTACGCCGAACTACAGGAAAACGGAAAATTATATATTGATAGTGGAAATGACGACTGATCTCTTCGCACTGTGCGAAGGGATTTTTTCGTTCTTAAGAATTTCTTCAGAAATCCCCCCCTTACTTGTTAAGAATTGGAGGGTACAATAGAAACAGATGGAAGGAGGCGGTCGAAGATGACAACACTCACAGTACTCGTCACAGATGATGACCAAGAAATTCGAGATGGTATTGAGATCTATTTAAAAAATGAAGGGTACCGGGTGCTGAAGGCCGCTAACGGAATTGAAGCACTTGCTCTTTTAGGGAAAGAAGAAATTCATTTAATCATTATGGATATCATGATGCCACAAATGGACGGCATCCAAGCAACCTTTAAAGCACGCGAAACGAAAAATATTCCTATCATCATGCTTTCCGCAAAATCCGAAGACACCGATAAAATTCACGGACTCTCCGTGGGAGCAGATGATTATGTAACAAAGCCGTTTCATCCGATGGAACTCGTAGCTCGTGTGAAATCCCAATTACGTCGGTACACCAAACTCGGCACATACGAAGGCATACAATCGGTTCTTGAAAAAGATGGTTTAGTGTTGAACCAAGAATCGAAAGAAGTGACACTTGACGGAGAACCGTTAAAACTCACACCTACCGAATTTAAAATTACAGAACTGTTCATGCGCAACCAAGGGCGTGTGTTCTCTATTCCGGAGATTTATGAACGTGTGTGGCAAGAGCCTGCCTACAATGCCGAAAATATTGTCGCCGTGCACATCCGGAAGATTCGAGAAAAGATGGAAGCAGACCCGAAAAATCCGCGGTACATAAAGGTGGTGTGGGGCGTTGGCTACAAAATGGACAAGTAAATGGGAAGCGACGGTCTCTGTCATTGTCATGGTAATCGGCATTGCGACGATTGGTTACTGCACCTATTGCTTTACACAAGCGGTAGAAACATCGGAATGGCTCGCGCAGTTCAAGCGCTTTGTCGATAGAGGAGGATTAGGATGAACACGAATAAACAATGGGGAAAGTGGATTATACTCGGTGTGTTGACGCTTCTTATATTACTTACCATACATGCATGGGCAGGCTTCTCGAGAGAACTGATCGGTCAAGAATTTAGAGAAACGGACCAATTTGATCATACGGTCTATTATGAAATCATTGAAGCCCTTCCATCCATGCTAGTTGAACCGATAACAAAAGAAGAATTGATGGAAGGATACCAAGTCACAGAAAGCCAGATTGAAGAGTATCGTCATCGATATGGTGATTTACAATCACAACTGGATTCGATTCGTAGCAAATACCAACCAGTTGCAGGGGAAGAGTTGAGTGAAGAACTACAAGCAGAGCGTGACCGGAAGCTCGCTGACATACGTCGCAACTTTGAAGATGATGAATATGTCGAAGAAAAGCTCCGAACAGAATGGGAGAGAAAAGTAGATAGCTACATTGTCAATCTACAGCGGAATCAGAATCGCTTTAGTGTACAATATCCGGGAATCGGATACTCTCTTACCAATAGTGCGACCGGAGAGACCTTCGATAAAAACGAAGGGGCATCAAACACATACGCAGTCACCTATGGCGAAGATGGTCGTTGGTTACAAGCTACTCGTCTAGATGAATACAATGACTTAAACTATGAGATCGCAGACCAAGTAGGTTCGTTCAATGTCAGTTACAGTGGTACTGTCTATATCCCCAACTCGTATATCGGTCCTGCAATTCACGAATACAAAACGCGTCAGTTGGTTTTCTGGATCATCACCGTAGTTGGAATCGCAGCAGCTGTTTTAGGATTCTTCCTATGGAGACGTTGGAAAACCGCATTATTAGAGAGTGACTTATTCGTGCCGATCAACAGACAGGCACACGAAATCCGGCTGGTCGTTGCGGGAGCTTTGCTATTCGTCTCATATTTCTTAACATCCGAAATTGCCCGCGGCATTTTCTATTACTATGGGTTTGATGACTTTACCTTCTTTTCAGCCATTCTGACGATTGGTTTGCTAACAGCGTTTCTTCTCTATTTAGTGAGTATCGTAACTACGATTCATACGTATTCATACAAAACATCTCTTCTGAAAAGAGGTCTAGAAGGGTTGAGAGGTTTATTTCTAAACCGTAGTCTAGCATGGCAAGCTATCATTATACTTGTCATCGTCTTCTTCTGGGGATTCGGAACGTTGTTAACGGGAATGCTCGGGGGACTGATTCTCGTTTGGATTCCATGTACATTGTTCATCGGAATTCCAGCCCTTTACTTCCTATTTAGTCGTATTGCGTACTTGAACCGAACGATGGCACGTACCTCGCTACTGACAGAGGGTGTGACAAGTGAACCATTCGAAATTCGTGGTCGTTCTCGTTTAGCGGATCACGCAAAAGAACTGAACGTCATTCGAGATCAGCTCGTGATGTCCCAATCTTCACAAGTGAAAAGCGAACGTCTGAAATCCGAACTGATCACCAATGTCAGTCACGATTTACGCACGCCGCTCACGTCCATCATTACGTACACGGACCTATTGAAAAATCCAGATTTGACGGAAGAGCAACGTGCGCAGTACGTCGATGTGTTAGAGCGCAAGTCCGCTCGCTTGAAAACATTGATTGAAGACTTGTTTGATGTATCCAAGATGGCATCTGGCAACATCGAGCTTCAAAAAGCTAAAGTAGATATTGCTTCCTTACTTCAACAAGCTATTGCCGAACAACAAGAAGCTCTTGAAAAACAAAACTTAGATGTTCGTGTCGCCATTGGGTCTCAACCGATTCACGCGCTCGTGGACGGACAAAAGATTTGGCGGGTCATGGACAATTTGCTCATCAATATCAGTAAGTACGCGATGCCAGGAACACGCGTCTATGTATCCCTTCAAGATGCGGGGACCGAGGCTGTATTGACCTTTAAAAATGTCTCACAGTATGAATTAGGAGACGACACAGCAGAACTCACAGAACGTTTCAAACGTGGCGATCAGTCACGTCACACGGACGGTTCCGGACTTGGTCTAGCCATTGCCCAGTCCATTGTAGGACTTCACGGAGGTCAGTTTGACGTCAGTTTAGATGGTGACTTGTTCAAAGTCACACTACGATTACCGAAAGGAGCGCTTTAAATGAAGCGACTCGGACTGCTTATCATGACGTTGTTACTTGCGGGATGCACCCCATGGATTGAGCAAGAGAAAGAAGTGCCGCCGAGTTTGTTTGACTACGAAGGATCCTATGTAGGCTCTCCAATGTCGACGAAAAACATTCTGGCGTTGCTTCCGGATTACGGGCTGAAGTGGAAAAACATGCGGCTCGAGACCGATAAAGAACCGTACGGGATCCACCTCTATTACGAGAAAGCGGAACCAGCCATAGCAAGAGAAGCAGCGCGCACGTACAGTCTGTATCTTTTAAGACTCATTACCAATGCGGACATTGTAACGCTCCACTCGGACACCACTCAGTACCGCTACACACGGGAACAGTGGGAGAACTGGTTAGGACTTCCGCTGGAGAAGTATACTACTGAAGAACAGCTCGAACAAGCTATGCAAATGAAGCTAGAAGAAGATCCAGACAGAGAAGGTCTCGCAGAATCCTCGTAATGTGGTACGATGGGAGAAAAGGAGGCGGTTCGGATGAAGAAAGAATTACATGAACTGACACGTCTACCAGCAGATACGCGGTATGAGGTATTTTTAGACATCGTGGCAAATACGAAACAAGTATGGGGTCTGTTTCAAGAGGGCTGGGCGACAGCGGAAGATGCAAAAGGCGCACAACGCATCTTCTTCTGGCCAACAGAAGAATTTGCTAAGCATCAAGCATCGAAAGAATGGCCTGGATTCACACCTAAATCAATTGCGTTAGATGAATTTGTTGAGACATGGCTTCCGGGGCTAGAAAAAGATGAAATTCAAATCTCCGTGTTTTCGACGGCCAAGGACGAAATTTTAGTTGAGGCAGAGACGCTCCTTGAAGACTTAGAAGATCTAGAAGGCGAGGCGTAGCCGATGCTAGGTGATAACGAAGCCCTCCACGCCTTTTTTCTTGCGCTACCTGGAACGACGCATGACTATAAAGAAGAATGGTCTGCTGATCGCTATATGATCGGGGATAAGATGTATGCGATGCTCGGTGGCGATAAAGAAGGCAAAGCCATACTTACTGTGAAAGCAGAACCCTCTTACACGGAAGAGCTTCGCCAGGAGTATGATGCCATTGTTCCAGGGTACTATATGAACAAGACGCACTGGAACTCGATTTACCGCGACGCGGACTTGCCGGACGAGTTGATTTCTAAACTCATTCGACATTCGTATGAACAAGTTTTAGAAAAGTTACCTAAACGCGTGCAGCGCGACATTTTAGGCGACTACTAATGTACATCCTCTTTCTCTTTCTGAGAAAGGGGATTATTTATATGCATAAATTGTTGCATTTGCAACAAAAAGAGTTTAAAGTAAAATCACAGACGAACGAATTAGAGGTGAGCAAGTGACAGAGATTTTAAGAGAAATCGGTATGATTGCACGGGCACTCGATTCCATCAGCAATATCGAATTTAAAGAATTCGATTTGGCAAAAGGACATTACTTATACTTGGTGCGAATCTGTGAGCAACCTGGCATCATTCAAGAAAAAGTAGCAGAACAAATCAAAGTGGATCGAACGACTGCGGCGAGAGCCATTCAAAAGTTGGAACAAAACGGCCTGATTGAAAAACGATTGGAAAAGGACAATCGAAAAAATAAGTATCTGTACCCGACTTCAAAAGGTTTGGAAATATATCCGCACATTCTCAAAGAGCATACGTATTCTGAAGACGTTGCATTGACAGGGCTGAATGTAAAAGAAGCGACTCTATTAGAGGAACTATTAATTAGAGTACGAAAAAACATTGAAAAAGACTGGGAAGCAGTAAAAAAAGGACAGAAAAGAATTTATTGAGAAGGATGGATACAAGATGACATTCACAATCCGGAAATGCACCGTAGAAGATAGCAAATTGATTCAACAACTGGGTCGCCAAACCTATTTCGAAACGTTCGAAGCATACAATACGGAAGCAAATATGAGGGACTATCTTGATGCTGCGTTTGCAGAGGGGAAGATTCAGTCGGAACTTGAACATCCCCAGTCGGAATTTTATGTGGCTGAAAGTGAAGGTGTACCTGCGGCCTATCTGAAAATCAATCAGTATGATGCACAGACCGAACCGATGGAAGATACAGACCTTGAAATCGAACGCATCTATGTATTGCAAGCCTTTCAAAAACACGGGTTAGGGAAACAACTCTATTTAAAAGCACTGGAAAGAGCGGAAGTTCATGAGAAGGGACGCATCTGGCTAGGTGTTTGGGAAAACAACCACAACGCACTCGCATTCTATCAGAAGATGGGATTTAAAAGAATTGGGCAGCATTCTTTCTTTATGGGAGACGACGAGCAAATTGATTATATAATGGTGAAAACGCTGAAAGTGGAGGTGCTCTGATGTATATCCCTAAACGATTTAACGTAGAGGACACACAAGAAATTTGGTCGTTCTTGAAAACGCATAGCTTTGCGACATTAGTGATAACGAAAGATGGCCGTCCTGTCGCGACTCACATTCCGGTTATTGTTAGAAAACAGGGAGAGAATTTATCGGTTAGTGGCCATATTGCTTATGGAAACCCACAGTGGCGAAGCTGGGAGGAGACGGAAGAAGCTCTTGTCATCTTCCAAGGACCGCATGCCTATATTTCTTCTTCTTGGTACGAAGAGGAACAAGTGCCAACGTGGAACTATCAAGCCGTGCATGTGTACGGGGCGATTCGCCAACTGTCGGAAGCCGAGTTACGTGAGGATTTAAAACAGTTGATGTCTACATATGAACAACACAGAAAGCATCCGGTGTTATGGGAGACAGTGACCCCAGCACTTCTCGAGCGTGAAATCAAAGGCATCGTGGGCTTTGTTATAGAAGCCACTGAAGTGCAGGCTGCTTACAAGATGAGCCAGAACCGAAAAGAGCATGACTATGCGAATATTATTGAGCAGTTGAAGAAAGAACCGGATGCAGGAGCCGAGCAAGTGGCTCAAGAGATGAAGCGGTTACGAAAATAAGGTTCCATAAAACGAGTAGGGGCATAAACCTCCTTCTAAACTCGCAATGAAACCTCGAATCCATTAACGGACTCGGGGTTTTCTCACGTCACGCCCTCACACGAAATTGAAACGCATAAAATGTCACACCGTTAATGTCACCTTCGTACGTAGCTTTTACAACATAGACGTATAGCCCTTCTTCTGCAGGCGCTTGTATGGGGATCTCCCAATTTTCCGTATCTTTGATTTCTTCACCAAGAGGTAGGAAAGCATCGTCTTTGTACGAATACATTTGCATAGATGTAGGGAATGGTAAAGGAGAGTTGATGCCGTTAGACGAGTGCATGTTATAGAAAAAACGCTCAGAAGGTTTGACAGAGGCATTTCTAACACCGAAAATAGCAAGAAATTCCTTAGGGTCTTGATTCAATTCTTGTGGACATTCCCCAGAACCTTCGCTCCAACAGTACTTCACAATGGGCGAAAGAATAGTTGTGTTCACTGATTGTAGATGCAGTTCGCGAGGTTTTGCATTCGATACATACAGCGGGCGTGTATTTTCTGAGGATTCCCGAGTTTCCTCTGTTTCTTCAGGTTCATCGACTTCATTCGTCACTTGTGAACTAATGGGTTCATAAGGCTCCAGTTCAAAATCCACAGGTTGGCACCCTGCTAACAGTATGAATAGCACCAGCACAGCAATCCCTTTTCTATACATGGTTCCTCCCCCTTTTGCTCAGTATAACAAAGGTACTTTTTCGTGGAAATAAGAACCTTATAAAACGGAATTTGTAAAATTATATCGGGTGGAATGTATAAGCCTCTGAATACCAAGTAAAGCCAACAGCCAAAAAAACCCTGAATCCACTAAAGGATTCGGGGTCATATACGTAATCAAGCTTAAAAATCAATTTCGTCTGGATCTGGACCAAGTCGTACATCTGTTGCAATGGCATCGATAGAAGCCATATCGTCAGAAGATAGCTCAAAGTCGAATACGTCTAAGTTTTCTTGGATGCGAGCAGGTGTCACCGATTTTGGTAAAGCGATGTGACCATGTTGCAAGTGCCAACGAAGAACCACTTGGGAAGCAGCTTTTCCATGTTTCTCAGCAAGCTCTTCAAACAGTGGGAACTCTAAAAACTTTCCTTGCATCAATGGGCTCCATGCTTCTACATGAATGCCTTCTTGTTGAAGTGACGTCACAAAATCACGTTGTGGGTTTTGTGGGTGCAACTCAATCTGGTTGACCATTGGTTTCATTAGACCCGCTTCTGTTAACTCATCTAAATGGTGTTGTTTATAGTTCGATACACCGATGGCTTTGATTTTACCTTCTTCATACAACTCAACAAGAGCTGTCCATGCCTCTACACTGCCATCTACTGGCCAGTGTAATAAGCAAAGGTCCATATAGTCGGTCTGAAGACGCTCTAAAGACTCCGCGAATGCTTCTTTCGTCCGGCGTGCACGAATATCGTCGTTCCAAATTTTACTCGTTAAGAAGATGTCTTCACGGGCAATGCCAGAAGCAGCGATTCCCTTTGCAACGCCTTCTTCATTTTTATACACAGCGGCTGTATCAATATGGCGGTAACCCGCGCGCAGGGCTGCCTCTACAGCTCCTGGTGCCTCCGTATCGTTATCGACACGCCAGACGCCAAAGCCGATCTGTGGAATCTTCGTTCCATTGTGTAGCGTAACAAAATCCATGAAAATCTCTCCTTTCGATTCGGCTTTCATTTTACCACTTATATTTCGCTAGGCAAACTATTAGAGTGTCAAATCTCGACGCTTAAAGGAGAACAAAGAAAGCAAGACGGTCCAGCGCACTCCTTCGTTCATCTAGCAAATATACCTGAATTTTTATTGAACTTTTTTGAAAGGTGGTGGAGCTCGATCATGGGAATCATTCCTGTTTTAGAATCTCTCTACTCTAGTAGTTCTCTACAAACGAAAAAAATCATCTAGATAGCTCTAGAGGAAGTTTAAAATTGACTGCGTTTAAATCGGCGATATTTCTTCTTGATGGTCGAGCCAAGCGTTGTAAGGATGAGTAGGAAAGACAAACCAATGCCTGTTAGGGCAATAATTAGCGCTACCCATTCGAAAAAGGAGTATCCAGGGGCTTTCCCCCAATCCGTGAACCCTTTCCAGTCTTCAATCACGAGGTTCATACCGTAGATGCCCGATATCACTGTAAACGTCGTTAACATGAAGAGTAAGTAGTTTTGTTGCTTATCCGCTTTGTTTTCTTGCGTACGATACAACTCCTGAAGCGTATCGCGGACTTCTTGAAAGGTATCATCCAGGTGAAAGATATCGACGAAGGTTTTGGCATTTTCTTTTCCAGTTGTCCGAACAGCCACTTCTCCAAAATAATAACGCGCTGAAAATTTGGAAATCATTTCAATCAGTTCCTCGACATAGGCCTCGTCTTTTTTCCAGCTCACATTACTATGTTCAAATGATAGACGCAATAGCATGATGCGGTAAAAATAGTGAAGCAATAGATTGTAATAGTGTGTGCTCATGAATTGTCTTAGTTCTTCTTGCATATCCTCTGGGCTACACACTGTTACCGTAGAATGCGTGTATTCCGAAGTGACCGTATACGTGTAAGGAGCCGCCCGGTCATTAACATGACGCTTCAAGAACCGGTCGACATAGTCTGGCGACGTACTGGAGATGAACGGTTCTCCTTTTAAATTGATTCCATCCAATTGACCTAAACGATAGATTTGATCATTTGTCAGCTCTTGTCCAGGAGACGCAAACAAAAATGCAGATGAATACATTCGTTCGTCTTCAAAATAAGGCAGCGTTCCGAAATACCCTGGGAGTCGGTGCTCACGTAAAATAAAAGGTTGCAAGCATGGAATCATATGCTCGAAGAGGTACTCATTGGTGGAATTGAATGTACGGTCTACTGTACGAATGATGGCACCTTTTTCTTCTTCTAACTTCGCTTCAACCACCCGGAAATGATGAATGAAGTTCAGTATATGATGCAGTTTCGTAGATGTGTCTACTTCTAAACGAATGGTAAGAATCCCTATTCCAAAGGGGCATAAGGTAATATCTAAACTATGTAGGTGAAAAGGAGTAGTGGTTCCATCGACTAAAAGTTCACCATGCTCTTCGAAGGGGCGGGAGAACCGACTAAACACATTGTTATGCGGCTCGGTTGGGAACAGTTTATCTTCAATAAACGGAAAAAAGAATTGTTCAAGTTCAGCGTGGTGCACTTTAATTTCCTGTCCATAAAAAGCATCTTCCATTTCCGTTTTGTCTAAACAGAAAAAGGTATAGCCTTCTCGTTTCAATTCGTCCACAAGGTTCTGCCGGTTCTTTTCATGAAACGCAAAAGGGAAAAGGAAGTTGACATACCCACGATCGACATCAAGAGATGTTAATTCCATTGGCTTCATAGACAGTCACTCCTTTCATTCTATCCTCACTGTTCCACTCTTCTACACTCCGTAAACGTTAGCTGCGTGAAATGAGGTGATGTTCATAGGCATAAATAACAGCTTGTGTCCGGTCATGGACATCCAGCTTGGAAAGAATATTACTGACATGCGTTTTCGCCGTCTTGAGTGTGATGAACGCGTGATCTGCAATTTCTTGATTGCTTAAGCCTTTTGCCATGAGGAGCAGAATCTCCATCTCTCTTTCTGTTAACGTATCGTGCAGGGTCTGCTGCGGAGAACGCATGCGTGCCATCATCTTCGTAGTTACTTCCGGTTCTAGAACAGCTTGTCCACTATACGTTTTACGAATGGCTTCAGCGATATGAGACGCTTTTGATGTCTTGAGCAAATAACTCACGGCTCCAGCTTCAAGGGCTGCGTACACTTTATCATCATCGATGAAACTTGTGACCATCATGATACGTGCATCCGGCCACTGACGGACAATATCTGCTGTCGCTTCCGCTCCCGTTTTAATCGGCATGACCATATCCATCAAGATTACATCCGGTTTATGGGCGAGAGCTAGTTGAACGGCTTCTTCTCCGTTCGAGGCTTCCGCAATAACTTCCATATCGGGTTGTGCTTGCAAATAGGCAGCTACCCCAATACGGACCATTTCATGGTCATCGGCAAGTAAAACGCGTATCATATTTCTTCCTCCTGACGTTTCGGAACTTGGACTTCAACAAATGTCCCTTGGTATGGGACGGATACGACTTTTGCAATCGCTCCCATTTCAACAGCTCGTTCATAGACATTGCCTAGGCCATAGGCACCGGGCTTCAGTTGTGTGGAATCAAATCCCACGCCATTGTCTTGCACCCGGAAAATGACGAGTTGAGGTTGATCCATTAAGCGTACTTCCATCTCGGTTGCCTGCGCATGGCGCAGGGTGTTGGAGAGGGTTTCTTGAGCAATGCGGAAGAGGTGGTCTTCCGAGGCTTTTGACAGGTGTACTGGGTCGAGATGCCACTTCAGTTGCAGCTGTACTTTTTGTTGCAGTTCGTGAAGCAGTTCATCGAGACCTTCTGCAAGAGTTCGGTCATGTAAGCCAGCTGGTCGTAAATGTAGGAGGAGTGCCCGCATCTCGAGCTGTGCCTGGTGAATCGCGCGTTCCAGTTGTTCCATGCTGCGGGAGGTCGTCCCTTGTTGCGCCTCGATTTCCATCATGCTGGATGCAAGCATCGATGCTCCAAAAAGCTGTTGGGATACAGAGTCGTGCAGTTCTCGTGCCAGACGCTGACGTTCCTCGACCACACGTTCTTGAATGAGTTTTGCTTGCGATTCGGCTTTCTCATCAGAAATACGGGTCAATGTTTTACGCTGCGTGTCTAGTAATTGTGATGTCCGTTGAAAGGCGATAGTAAGCTGCTTAGGAAATTGAGTTTTTAATGGAGCCGGTAGTCCATCTCCTTCATATAAAGCTGTGAGTCCGGACTGGACAGAGCGTTCTAAACCACGAATGGATAGTCTGGCTGTGAGATACGAAAGAAAGGTGACAAGGAAGATAGTAAAACTTAGCCAAAATCCGAGTGGCAAGTCGGCAAACGTCACGTCAAAAAGAGGAGACCAGGTGTCAAATCTTGGCCATCCCCATAATACGTAAAATAAACTAAAGAGCAAGCCGTGCCACAAAACTGTAAAGCTTATGAAGAGAAGCGTGAATTGTTTCATTTACGAAGCACCTCCACATCTCCAATCCAGCTGGAAAGGCTGATGATCAGTTCGGGAGTATCCTGGTCTGTTCCTGGCTGGTCAGCGAGTTGATAGGTCTGATTCCATAATCGAACAGGCGGAGCATCAAAAAAGCAAGCTTCTCCTACAAATGTGGAGTAATGAATGCGTACATTCACACCGTAAGGAACCAGAATGACGGTCTTGCCTAGTACTTTACGTATAGAAATAAACGATGTGCCTTTTGGGAGAATCGTATTGGTGAGGTCCAATCCGTACTCTCCGAAAATTGAATGGACATGCACATCTTGCCAAGCATAAGGTTCCGTTGGTGTTGATTGGGAAGAAAACATTCGCTGCTGGATAATGCGTGAACCATTTGAACTCTCTGGAAACTGAATTCGATCCCATGTCGGGAGAGGTTCTTGTTTCCATAATTTATACACAATATATAACACAATGCCAAAGAGCAACAGACGGATGGTCAGCATAGAGAAGACGGAAATAAAGAGGAGAATAAGGCCGATCCAGAAGAGGATGCGGTTATTGCGGCGCATGCCAAAATAGAGAAGGGCGATGCCGGCAAGGACGATAACGATCGAAGCGTTCTCAAATAGCAACGTTTCTACAAATAGGAGCCCTAGAAAAGCGATTAAAATCAGTGCGTAGCGATTGGTCTGGTTGTTTGTGGACATGTGATTTCCCCCTATCGTTGGAAAAAACAGAGGGAAGGCCCTCTGTCTCTTATTCTACACGTGATTCAGGTTTTGTCTCTTCCTTTTTTGACAGTTGCTCAAGTCGTTCTTCTAATGAAGTAGCTAGATCTTCTGAGACGTCCTGTGTCACGCTTGGTTGGTCAAAGTAGCGTTCCATTTCTTCATGGGAAGCGAGTGGGCGAGCATGCAATGACTCATCGATGACTTGATCCATATCACGGTGTGCTTTAACAACATTTTCTTTGCTCATCAATTGAAGCTGACGTACTTTCATATCTTTCACTTTATGCTTCATCTCTTCATGTTTGCGTTCGAGAACAATTAATTCTTCCGCCGCACGTTGAATGCTGGCATCTACTACATGCAGACGATTTTCATACGTATCGATTTCCATCTTGGCATAATCGATTAAATCCTGTTCATTAGTAAGGAGTGCCAGTTCAAATTGTTCTTTTCGCTTCACAAGCATCTTCTGCGCTTCTTGGTGTTCTTTTTCAAGCTTTGCTTTTAGTTCAGCTTGACGGTCTACCCAGCGTTTGGTGTGCTCGGTGCGTTGTTCGGCTTCGCGGATATACTGATTCAATGCTTTGATGGGATGTGATTCCGTCCGATTAGATGATGACGCTTGTGTAGATGGGCGGTTGAATAGTTGACGCACATCGTGTTCGAATGTTTCGGCTAGTCGTTGAAATACGTTTGTCATGAGTGGTTCCTCCTTAGTTTTTGTTCAGTGTGTTCCATTCGCGTTCGAAGTTTTCGAATGGATCGTTTGATGGTGATTTAAGTGTGACTGGTTCGTTGTTCCATTTGCGAATCGCGTACCAGATCAATGCGATGGCCGCGAGTCCGATAAATGCAGGAATGTTGGAGATGGCTGTCAGTAACCCGATGATTCCAACGGTTGCCCAAAAGACTTTACCAAACGTCTTAGTGCTTTGAAGGAAGTAGTGAAGTCCTCCGATAACCAGTAATGCGGAAAAGGCAAGCCCTAGAATCGACCCTAGGTTAGCAAGAACGACGCTGGCGCCGGTAATGCCGAGTAAAACGTACAGAAATTTTTTCATCATGTTTCCCTCCTTGTTTGTATACTTTGAGTATAGAGAGGTTTTTGTTTTCGCCACACGGGCGGAAAGCCGATTTTCAAATCGGTCTTAAGATGTAGAGGTAATACATCTTGCCTTCTGCTATACTATTTCCTGGAACCTTTATATATAAGAAACGTTTCAGATAAAGTGAATTCGGGAAAGTATTCGAATGGCGAATTTAAAAAGTAAGGGCGGCTACCTATGGAGCAATGGATTACCGACTGGCTCAGCGACTTTGGTTACTGGGGCGTTTTTTTATTAATTATGATTGAGAATGTGTTCCCTCCGATTCCTTCCGAGATTATTTTGACGCTGGGTGGTTTTATGACGACGACCACGTCGATGACGATTGTGGGAGTAATCACGGTAGCAACACTTGGTTCTGTCGCAGGGGCAGTGATTTTATACTTCATCGGTCTGCAATTAGATGTGGAACGCTTGGAGAAAATCGTAGAGAAGCATGGTCGTTGGTTACGTGTGACGAAACAGGACATTCGTCGCGCAGATGCGTGGTTTGACCGCATTGGCCCGTGGGCAGTGTTTTTTGGCAGACTGGTGCCTCTGGTACGAAGTCTTATTTCGATTCCCGCAGGGATGTCGAATATGCGATTTAGCCTGTTTTTATTACTGACGACACTTGGTACGGTCATCTGGAATACGATTCTGGTTTCCGCTGGAGCAGCTCTCGGTGAAAATTGGCATAGTCTTGTTGGCTATTTTGATATCTATTCCAATATTATTTATGTGCTGATTGTAGTAGTAGCTGTTGGATGGTTCATCTGGTTTACTAATAAGAAAAAGAAACAGAAACGGGTATAAGGAGAACATATGGAAATTATAGAATTATTAAAAGCACTGTTACTTGGATTTGTGGAAGGGATGACGGAGTTTGCGCCTGTCTCCTCTACAGGACACATGATCATTGTGGATGACTTATGGCTTCAAACGAAAGACTTTTTAGGCCAGGGGTCGGCGAATACATTTAAAGTAGTCATTCAACTGGGCTCGATTCTAGCCGTCGTCTTCATTTTCTGGAAGCGCCTGTTAAGTCTTGTAGGCCTTCATAAGATGGAAGGTACAGCACCTGGACGTCGGTTTAATCTAGCACACGTGTTTATCGGGATTTTACCAGCAGGAGTATTGGGGCTGTTGTTTGAAGATGTAATTGATACGTATCTCTTCACGATTGAATGGGTCATCGTCAGTTTGTTCGTCGGTGCCATCTTCATGATCATCGCGGATAAATTTGGACCGAAAAAACCAAGCGTCACTACGTTGGATGAGATGACGTACGGAAAAGCGCTCAAAGTCGGATTGATTCAGTGTCTTTCTTTATGGCCAGGATTTTCACGCTCCGGTGCTACGATTTCTGGGGGTGTTCTCCTCGGTCTTGACCATAAGACTGCGGCAGACTTTACATTCATCATGGCTGTGCCGATCATGTTCGGTGCCAGTGCTGTGTCATTGATTTCCAACATGGAAGAAATCAATATGAGCCATTTAGGTTTCTACGTCGTCGGATTTGTCAGTGCTTTTGTCTTCGCATTGATTTCGATCAAGTTCTTCTTGAAGCTGATTGCGCGCATAAAGCTGACGCCGTTCGCGATTTACCGTATGGTGCTTGCAGCTGTGCTGGCGTTTATTGTGTTTCTATAAAATCTCGTTCGCCCGCTCCTTTTACAGGGAGCGGGTTTTACTATCAAGATGGAAGAGGGAAGACACATGTCTGTAGTTATCGTATCATTACGCATTCTAGTTCTTATCGTATCGATTTTTATCGTTTGGGGAAATATACGAGTCTATAAAATTTTTGAAAAAGAAGTGCTTACAGAAAAAGAATACAACGGCGTACGGAAGTTACTAAAGGTTTTAATAGTAGCCCTCTGGGTGAATTTAGTAGTAGGCGTCTTC
Organism: Chryseomicrobium palamuruense; assembly: GCF_042649045.1. Taxonomy (NCBI): domain Bacteria; kingdom Bacillati; phylum Bacillota; class Bacilli; order Caryophanales; family Caryophanaceae; genus Chryseomicrobium; species Chryseomicrobium palamuruense. The sequence continues at coordinate 64,698 of NZ_JBHSEF010000009.1, forward strand.
TTGATTTTCATCACTTAGAATCGTTTGGATGACAGTGAGTAGAGAGCAAACGCCGGTGAACAGGAGCTAGTTCCATAATTTTTAACTGGTTATCTGCTAGAACGGTTCTCAATCTTTCTACTTCGTTCCAAGCTAGAGTGTATTGACTTTTTGATATCACACCTGTTGTAAAGGCCTCTTCTAACTCGTCTTCATCTTGTAAGAGAATCTCTCCAGAAGGGAAGACAATTAGGTCGAGGTATAAGTCTTCCCACCATGGACCGTTCTCATCTACGCCGTTTTGGAGGCAAATATCGATATAGGTTTGAATCACATCGTGGTTTTCATTGAACATTGTTGTTACGGCATGGTGACCATCCGCCGGGAAGTGCTGCAACCAAGAGTACCCGTTGTCCACAATCCGGAGGATTTGATTCGGATACGGAATATCTAAAGGATGGATCACTTCCTGCATTTCAATAAGACATACGTGCCCCTTAAAATCCATTGTCTCCATGTTCTGCTCTATATAATTTCTTTTCTTAATTCGTTTCCAGTCCGCACGGTTCCCATATCTTCGAACAACCATTTCCATCCTTCCTCTCGCATTCGTTTCTCTAATGAGTATATCAATCTGAAGATGCACACGGAGAATTTAGTTTCCCATAATCGCTTAGTGGCACAATAACTTACCCGTGAAGTCACACAACCCAAAATCTTTCTAGCTACCTAATCCCTTGCTAGCAAGAACTTCCCCACTCACGCCCTCCATCGTCAAAAGTCAATACTTCCTTTCTCACACGATCTATGGTTTAATAAATTCAAGTACACAACATTTAGTGATTTAGCGAGTTACAGGTACCATATCTATGGTTTAATAGGGAATCCAGTGAAAAGCTGGAGCTGTCCCCGCAACTGTAAGTGCGGACGACTGCCGACAACAAGCCACTGCGTGAGAACGTGGGAAGGCCCGGCAGAAGGAAGATGCACAAGCCAGTAGACCTGCCTGTTCTCGCACGAGCTTCACCTTCTTCGGGGATTGAGAAGGGAACGCGAGAGGGCCCTTGGGTCATACGCGTTTTTTCGTCGTTTCAAGCGGCGGTTTCCCTGAAGAGGGGGAGCCGTCGCTTTTTTGTGTCTCAAAAGGAGGAATCTTGATGGCGACTCACACACTCTTCCGCAGTGAAGAACGATTACACACACAGTTTACACCTGAACAATTAGACGATTTCTGGCGATTGTCGAAGCGATGGAAAGCTCGTCACCCACAAGGCGCGGAGGACGCCTGGCAACACGCAATGATTTTAGAGGCCTTGAGTCTACTCGATGAAGCGAATCCGCATTACACGTTTGTAGCAGCTGCCCTCTATGAGGATCAGTTGTATCAGCAAATAGCTAAACAACGTGGCGTTCCGGTGGAAAGCGTCCATGACGTGTTCGGAAGAGAAGCCAACAAGCTCGCTGCAAAAGGTCTATATCAACCAGATGTGGTGTCGAGCTACAGTCAACAAGAGCTCACCGAAATGAGCGGGTGGCTTGACCGTTCACGGAACCAACTATTCACATACATTGGATTAAAGACATTAGTGGACCGCTACGTGACACGTGATTTTAACCGCGACATCGTGGAACTTCCGCAAGAACGATGGTTGATGATTGCCATGACGCTACACCGACAGGAGAAAGACAATCGCCTTCACAAGGTAAAAGAAGCCTACTGGGCACTCAGTAACCTTTACATGACGGTGGCCACACCAACACTTGCGAACGCTGGAAAACCGAACGGGCAACTCTCTAGTTGTTTTATCGATACGGTAGATGATAGCTTGCAAGGCATCTATGACAGCAACACCGATGTAGCGACACTCTCTAAATACGGTGGAGGTATAGGTGTATACATGGGAAAGGTCCGAAGTCGTGGGTCGAGTATTCGTGGATTTAAAAATGCGTCAAGTGGGGTCGTCCCGTGGATCAAACAACTGAACAACACAGCCGTCAGCGTGGACCAACTCGGACAACGTCAAGGAGCTATCGCCGTTTATCTCGATGCGTGGCATAAAGACATCTTAGCTTTCCTCGACTTGCGTTTGAACAATGGAGACGAGCGACTTCGTGCGCACGATATCTTCACGGGTATTTGCCTTCCGGATCTGTTCATGGAAAAAGTAGAAGCCAGAGAAGATTGGTATCTCTTTGATCCACACGAAGTTCGCACCGTGATGGGGTTCTCCCTAGAAGATAGCTATGATGAGCAAGTAGGGAAAGGGACCTTCCGTGACCGCTACCAGGCGTGTGTCGAACACCCGACGCTTTCTCGCGAGGTCATTCCGGCGATTGAAATCATGAAACGTGTGATGAAGAGTCAATTGGAGACAGGGGTTCCGTTTCATTTCTACCGAGACGAAGTGAACCGTCAAAATCCTAATGCGCATGCGGGAATGATTTACTCCAGCAATCTATGCACGGAAATCATGCAGAATATGTCCGCTACGACGTTTGAATCTACACAGATAGAAGACGATGTCATTATCACCAAGCGCCGTCCGGGAGATTTTGTTGTCTGCAATCTATCTTCCATTCATCTAGCGAGGGCCGTTGCAGATGATGTTCTCGAGCGATTGGTTCCAATCCAAGTCCGTATGCTCGATAACGTGATCGAACTCAATGACCTGCCGATTCCACAAGCGAAACGGACGAATTTCCGTTACCGTGGCATTGGACTTGGCACGTTCGGTTGGCACCACTTGTTGGCGAAGAAAGGTATTCGCTGGGAATCGAAAGAGGCCGTTCAGTTGGCGGACACGCTTTATGAGCAAATTGCATTCCTGACGATTCAGGCTTCTGCTGAGTTAGCTAGTGAACGTGGGAGCTACCCTCTTTTTGAAGGGTCTGACTGGCAGAGTGGAACGTATTTTGAGAAGCGTGGGTATATGGATGAACGCTGGCAGAAGCTACAGAAGCAAGTTGCAGAGACTGGCATTCGCAATGGATACTTGATGGCCGTCGCGCCGAATTCATCGACAGCGATTATTGCGGGTACGACAGCAAGCATCGATCCCATCTTCCAAAAACGCTATTCCGAAGAGAAGAAGGATTACAAGATTCCTGTCACGGCACCGGAATTGAATGAAGAGACGACATGGTACTACAAGTCGGCTTACTACATTGATCAACACTGGACCATCGAACAGAATGCGGCTCGTCAAAAACACATCGACCAGAGTATATCTCTAAACTTTTATGTGCAGAACACCATTCAAGCGAAAGAGCTTCTTGCGCTTCATATAGACGCATGGAAAAACAAAATGAAATCAACCTACTATGTCCGGTCGACATCGATTGAACTGATCGACTGCGATTCGTGTTCAAGTTAAGGAGGAACCTGTATGACCGTAAAGAAGCGTGCGTTACTTGATGAACAAGCTCCGAACCGTTCCACAGGAATCGTGAACGGGGAGTCATCCAACATTTTAAACTGGGATGATGTCCGGTTCCGCTGGGCATACCCGAAATACAAGAAGATGCTCGGCAACTTTTGGACGCCTTTTGAAATCAATATGAGTCAAGACATTCGCCAGTTTCCGGAACTGACAACAGCAGAGCGGGAGTCGTTTTTAAAAATCATTGGACTTCTTGCGCTGCTCGATAGTGTGCAAACCGATTTTGCGGGGAAGGTCGCTGATTACCTGACCGATTCGAGTCTTTCCGCCTTGATGATTATTCTTGCGCAGCAGGAAGTGATTCACAATCACTCGTATTCCTATGTATTGTCGAGCCTGGTTACCGAATCCGAGCAGAAGCGCGTCTTCGACTACTGGAGGACAGAAGAGAGCTTAAAAGCACGGAACCGTTTTGTGGTGGCAGGCTATGACTCGTTTGCAGAGGAACCGACGGTCGAGGGCTTGGCCGATGCCATTGTCTATGACGTGATATTAGAAGGGTTATTCTTCTATTCCGGATTTGCATACTTTTATCACTTGGCACGTCATCAAAAAATGGTCGCCACCAGCACAATGATCAATTACATCAACCGAGATGAGCAATTGCATGTCGACCTGTTCGTGAAAATCTATCAAGCCTTACTGGATGAACACCCACATTTAGATACAGACGACAGACGACAGCAAGTGACGAAAACATTCCGAGAAGCGGCAGAACTTGAAATCGATTGGGCCTATGAAGTGATCGGATCGAAAATCGAAGGCTTAGATGTAGATGATGTAGAAGAGTATATTCGGTTTATGGCAAATGTGCGATGCACTCAACTAGGGGCCGAAAAACCCTATCCACAGGTCCGTCAAAATCCACTTCGATGGATTAAGGCCTATGAAGAGGTCGACCAAGGCAAGACCGATTTCTTCGAACAAAAATCGCGCCAATATGTGAAAGTCAACGTGGCGGATAACGGTTTTGATGATTTGTAATACAAAAAGACACATTCCACTTCATTAGGGAATGTGTCTTTATTTGGTCTCGCGTAAATCAACATTATCGATGTAGAGCACGAATGTATGACCTTCATCCGTTATCCGCTCAAGATCAATCGTTTCTTGTTGACCTTCTAGTTCGATAGCCATTTCTTTTGTCTCAGGGTATTCATCCAAGTCCGGACGTGAAACGACTTCTTGTTCCGTCGCAGGCTTACTTGGATTGATTTCTTCGTCGGAAACGAGTTCGCCTCGCTTCTGTGTCATAAAGTCGGAAGAGAGAAAGTAGATGAGGCCAATCATCAGAGCTGTTAAGAAAAGGACGTAAGCAATGGTTTTTCGCACAGTTGGCAACCACCTTTCTACTTTCTTCCTTCCCGCATTTCCTAGCACTAACACTTACTGAAGAACTTCAAGGGTCTTGAGCATGGCATGGAAGCGAGCTCCGTGACCTTCTTGAGCTTCTAAGAACACGGTTTGTGTAACAACTATAGAGGATTCATTATGTTGTTGATCAAGTACATAGATGGTCGTGACTTCACTCGAAGGGGCGTCACCTTCCCGCACATGCAATTTGTATCCAATAACAGGTTCGGTCACTGGTTCGGATTCAATCGTCGCACCCGGGTACTTTTCTTCAAGCCAAGCCGCTTTTTCTGAAGCAAGTTCTGTCGGTTTTTTTCCTGGAATCGTATCGATTTGAAGGCCGACCTCCGGGTAATCGCCACTCAATTGATTATGAGCTTTCAAAAATACCGTTGATTCATCGGTTACATTTGAATCGAACGAAATATCATAACGTTCATCATCTACATAGAGAAGATAGGCTAAGTTTCCAGGCGTGACGCGAACCATGGGAATCATCTCTTCCGTTCCCTCGATTTGAAGTGGGACTTCTTTTTCATCTGGATAGCGCTCTCTCAATTTGTTCAGCTCTTGCTCGAAATATCCAGGTTCGCCTCTAGTTAGTTCATCATCTCCATCAGTAGACGTTGTGGAGTCTTGATTAGAAGAACTGGGAGATTCAGAAGGCCCTGAATCTGTCGCGACTTCTGGTGCTTGGGCATTCATTGAAAAATAGAAGATGGCCCCAATCACTATAAACATGGCGGCTACTCCGGCAATCCACGTGCGTTGCATCATCAATCGTCTCCTTTCCTTTCGTTTGTCTCGTTGCATCTCTTGATCAATCCGTGACCATACGTCTTCTATGTCGTGTTGTTCCGTCGGTAGTTTCTTCAATTCGTTCTCCCAATTTTCCATTTAGACGCCCTCCCCATAAGCGATGCGCATCAGCTCTCTCGCTTTTGCGAGTCGCGATTTTAGCGTGTTGATATTGAGTGATAAGATATCTGCAATCTCGTGTTCTTTCCATCCATCCATATATTTTAGGAGGAGGGGGACGCGATACGACTCTGGTAGTTTGGATACGGCATCCATCACATCACTGTAGGGTTCACGTGAAGGGGTGGCCTGTTCGAGTTTGGTACTATCGGTTGGATAGCTTCGTGCTTCTTGTTTCTGCAGTCGCCTGCATTCATTGATGAGGATACGATAGAGCCATGGCTTGATTGGTTGGTTCGAATCATACGTATCCGAAAAGCGGTAGACACGTAGAAACGTTTCCTGCAGCGCATCTTTTGCAAGCTCACGGCGTCCCGTGATGGCAATTGCCATACGTAACATATCAGGCGCATGGGTTTGATAAAGTTCATGTAGTTGTGACCGGTCCATTTGGAAGCCCCCTTGCTCTTACACATATAGTACCTTGCAAACAACAAAAAAGTTGATGGGATATCGAAAAAGATTTAGGGAACAAAAAAACCGCCATCCCAGGCGGTTTTGTTACAACTATTTATTGACCACGTAGATGCCAAATGCGACAAACGCAAAGGCAAAGCCGACCATTACTCATTTCTTCGATAGATTCATATGTTCCCGCCTTTTTTTACTGCATTGTAGCCACGTAGGAAAGGGGAATCAATGAGTTGAGCCTAACCACAGGCACCCACCGAAAACAACAAGAAGAAACAGGGTAAGGTAAATATCTAAACGACGAAATGGTACTTGATGAAAATAAGTCCGCTCCCGTGTACCTGTGAATCCACGGGCTTCCATAGCAAAAGCCGTGCGTTCGGCTTTTCGTACCGCGCCGGCGAGAAGAGGAATGGCAACCGTCCGCAAAGAAAGTAAGCGACTAATCGCACTTTGATGGGTGCCCCCTTGACGCATACGTTGCACTTGGCGAATCTGAATAAATTCCTCTTTTAGAACCGGTAAAAACTGATAGCCGACGAGTAAACTATAAGCAAGCTTCGGAGACAGCCTTAGGTGCTGCATCAAACTCATGATAAAGAGCATCGGTGATGTGGTTAAGACAAACAACAGAGATAGGGAAGAGAACGCCAGCACCCGGAAACTTAGAGAAAAGGCTGTCGCTAGACGGTCCTCACTTGTCCCAAAGGCATACGTCGTCCAGAAATAGCCAATAGCCCCGATAGCAAACGGCAGCATGAGCAAGAACCACCGCTTCCAAGAGATGCGTGCGAATAGAAGTTGCAAAATCAGCACAGCAATAAATACATAAAGCGGTGTCCACGGGTCAAAGTAGAAAGCGAGTGCAAAAATGACGACAAATGTGACGAGCATTTTAACGGACGGATTCATACGATGTAGCCAGGTTTGCATCTGTGTCACTTCCTTTCGGAGCCAGTAATCGGTAGGCTTCAAGTATGTCAGGAGATGAAAATACCTTGTCCGGACAAAACGGTCCTTGAACTTCACCGTTCTTCATCAACAACAGATGGTTCGCAATACGACTAGCAAATGCCATATCATGTGTGACGACGAGGAGTGCATTTCCTTCAGCGGCCACCACTTTGAGGGCATATTCCAATTGAGAGAGCGCAAAGGAGTCTTGCCCGGCTGTCGGTTCATCCAGAAGAAGAACCGGGTGACCATCATTGAGCATAGCGGCAACGGCTGTCCGGCGTTTCTGTCCCTGGCTAACGGCGAAAGGGTTCGCATCCGCTACCGACTCAAGTTGCAACAGCGCAAGAAGAGAGTCGGTGTTCTTTCCCCCGCCAAACTGTACTTCTCCACGAACCGAAGGGGTAAGGAATAAGAATTCAGGCGATTGCGGTACATAGCCGATGGCATCCATCGAACGGCTACCGCTAGATCGAATAATTCCGGCGAGTGCTTTTAGCAAGGTCGATTTCCCGCTGCCGTTAGGACCAGCAAGTACAGTGATTTCCCCACCCACTAAGTGAATTTCTGCTTCTTTTACAATCGGGAGAGCCGCTAATCTAGCTGTATATTCAAAACGAGTTGTTATAGGTTTAGGTCTATACGATTCTCTACTCTTTTCTGACGAATGGATACTCGACAGTTCATACACCACATCAAAAAAGTCTCCCCAAACGTCTGCTTGATGATCAATCACAAGAACGGTCCAGCCGTTTCGCTTTTGAAGATCCCCAAACCATTCTACATAGTCTCTCGCCGTGACGGGGTCTAAATGCGCGAGTGGTTCATCAAGCAAGAAAATGGAAGGTTTCATCAGAAGAGCACAGGCTGTCGCGACCCGTTGTTTTTCTCCACCAGATAGAGTTTGAATGACACGGTTCCGAAAGGCAGTAAGTCCTGTTTCTTCTAGTACTCGTGTAATTTCTCCATCCATCTCGTCTCGTGGCACACTTCGGTTCTCGAGTGTGAACGCGAGTTCTTCTTCTACAGTCGGCATACAAAACTGGCTGTCCGGATCTTGAAAAACCGTGGCAATTTGCTGACTGACTTGTCCTGGAAGAAACGATGCGTATGGTTCACCAAACAGCGTGCGTTCTCCGGAAACAATACCATCACAAACATCTGGGTACAGCCCGTTGACTAAATAAAACAACGTCGACTTGCCGCAACCACTTGGCCCTTTAATCAGCCACTTCTCCCCAGCATGGATGGTGAAAGAGATCTGGTCGAGAATTTGTTTCTCTTCCTCTTCCGGATACGCAAAGGTAACGTTCTGAAAAACAATGGCTTCACGCACGCGCATCACGTTTCTGACGCGCAATCGCATAGCCGCGTAATGAACCTGTTGCGTATAGTCCGTTGACAATTAAGTGGCCTCCGTAGCCGGCGATGACAGCTCCGCTTAAGATACGTATGCCAAGCATCAACAGGACGTACCAAGGGGATAAGGCTGCAAATCCACCGAGTAAGTAACCATAAACAAAACTGAAAATCGCAGCAAGGACCCCTGCCAAGATATAAACAGGTAAGTCAAACCGGCGATAGCGTGTGGCAGCAAATGCTGCTTCCGCCCCGAGGCCTTGCACAAGACCTACCAGAATCAAACGAGGACCAAGAGCGTTCCCAATCAATACTTCAATGGTAGCCGCCATTACTTCCGAAATCAACGCAGCACCAGGTTTACGTATGATAGCCATGGCAACAATGGAGACGAGGAACCATACCCCGAAAATCCATTCATACGCAATCGGACCAATGAGACTGGACCAGATATTGCCGATGTGTACGAAAACAAGGTAGATGATTCCGAAAACGACAGCAAGTAAGGACATCAAGACGACTTCTTTCAATTTCCATTTAGCGAGCATGTTCAGCACCTCCGTGAGAAGGGCTGTGAATGCTCATATTGATAGTCATTACAACATGAGGATGCTCCCCAATCTGTGCTTCTGCAAACGTTTCTTCGTAAAAAGAGAATACGTCTTTGAGAGACCCATGGATTCCGGTCGCATAGTGCATCGATTCGTTATAGACACCGCGCTCTTTCGCACGGTTGATCTCGCGATAAATGGTTTCCATGTAGTCGCTCTGGTTCAGGGGATAGAGAGAGAACTGGCTCGAAACGTAAGGTCCTTCTGGAATTTCGTTCTTCACAGCATCTTCAATTCCCATATAGGAATCCCCTGCCGTATCACCCGGACAGCCGACCGAAAACGTCGCATTCATCGCCATGTGTTTGCCGTGGGATGCCGCTTTTTCTGTAAGAGCGGTTAAGGCATTAAAGACATGCGGGCCTTCTCCTCGAATGACGGTCGAGACGTCATCGGTGTGGCGCCAGACTGTGGAAAGATCCACTTCCGCCAGAGCACCTTGAATAATTGAGATAAATTCTGAATCCATCGGATGAAGCGAGAAACGACAACCGATGATTTTACTTGTTCCACATTGCATGGGAACGCCTCCTTTGAGAAAAATGGGAAAAAGAAAAGCTACATCCGCGAAAGATGTAGCCACTGCTTCCCATAAAACAAAGAAAGAGTCACTACACTTCCTCACGCAGGTATTATCCTGATCGAGTCATAAGGGATCGGAGCTCACGCTCGCATCTCAGCCAATTTGGGCACCCCTAGTGCAGGTTTCGGTATGTAGTTCTTTTTCGCCCTCATCATAGCAGACTAAAAAATGTTTCGCAAGTAGGGAAGGAAAAAGAAGGAATGGTTCGTTTGTAAACCGAAGTAGGTAATAGGAAAGTGAGGAATGTGAAATGGAACAATGGATTGATGAAATGTTTACAACTGAACGACTTGAAAAGGCGGCTCATTTATTTGGGGCAGATGCCACGGATGCCATTAAACGAGGCGACTTTGAGAATTACGTATACGAGGTGAAAAAAGACGGAAAACCATACATGTTGCGATTAACGCACACGTCACACCGTTCAAAGGACCAAGTGATTGCAGAACTCGAATGGGTCAATGATTTACATGCACGTGGGCTCCATGTTTCTATGAATCATTTAAGTCTAAACGGGGAGCTTGTAGAAGAGTTAGTACTTGAAGACGGTAGTTTTTTAGCGTGTCTCTTTGATAAAGCACCTGGCGTATCTGCATATGAAATGAAGGACTCGTTTACAAATGAACATATACGTGAGTGGGGACGGGTAACAGCTCAGTTTCATGAAGCGGCAAGTTCGTATCAAGTGAAGAAAGGTTCTCGTCCGCATTGGTATGAAGACGATTTGATTAGTATCGAGGACTGGATCGATTCAGCAAAAGATGCAGAAATCATTCAACTGAATAAGAAAATTGTGGAAGAGATTCGCAACTTACCTACAACCCCCGACGTCTATGGAATCATCCACTCCGATATACATCAGGGCAATTTCTTTATTGACGAGAAGACCCTTCATGTCTTTGATTTTGATGACACGATGTTTTTCCACTACATCCATGATGTGAGTATTCCTTTATACTACACCGTGTGGGCGCGTCACCGTAATGAATCCCTTATGGTACGTTCTGAAAAAGCAATGGAATTTTTCATTCCTTTTGTGGAAGGGTACACGGAAATTCGACCATTAGAGCACGAATGGCTTAAGCAGTTACCACTATACTTAACGTTACGCGACTTGACTTTATATGCCGTGTTTCATAAAAAAGTAGATTTGGAAGCAGAACCGAACTTAAAACCAGTTGTTGAAGAGTTAGGTCGACGTTTACGTATAAACGAACCGATTGCTGAATTAGATCTGACGAAACTGATAAATGATGTATTGAAGTAAAGAAACAAGGGTATAGAAGCAGTGCAGACTAAGAGAAAGAAGGTGACCCATGGAGACAGCGATCATCATCCCTTCCTACAAACCCGACGAAAAATGTCGTGCGATCATCGATGAGCTCATTGCTTCAAAGTTTCCCCATATTATTGTTGTGGACGACGGTGGAGAAGAAGAATTTGCTTCGTTCTTTGAAGACATCAAAGCGTTTCCGGAAGTGACGGTTCTTCATCATGCGAAGAATCAAGGGAAAGGCCGTGCTTTAAAAACTGCATTTCATTACATACTGAACGAAAACGTTCCGGTGGATGGTGTCATCACGATCGATGCAGATGGTCAGCATTTGTTATCGGACATGCTGAAAATTGCAGAGCGTATGAAACAGAAGCCGGATGCTGTGATATTAGGGGCACGTGACTTTTCCCACAAGGCCGTCCCGTTCCGGAGTCGATTTGGAAACAGGTTTACACGCGTATTGTTTCGACTTTCAACGGGGACCGTTTTAACGGATACCCAAACAGGGTTACGAGGGTTTCCTGTACAACATTTGCCGCTTTTCTTATCCATCAAAGGCGAACGTTTTGAATATGAGATGAATGTACTTGGTAGTTTAAAAGCAAACAACATCCCAATCGAAGAAGTCGAAATTGAGACGGTGTATTTAAATGAAAACAAATCTTCTCATTTTCACCCGCTACGTGATTCGTTCCACATTTATAAAATCTTTTTACTTTACGGACTTTCTGGAGGCGCTTCTTTTGCACTCGATATCGGCCTTTATTCTCTTTTCATCTATTTCTGGAAAGAAGATGCTCCCGAAATGTTTATCATCTTCGCCACGATTGCAGCACGGGTATTGTCGAGTCTCTTTAATTATTTTGTGAACCGACATAAAGTATTCGGGCAAGGATCTAGTAAGTCGTTGATCCGGTACTATGTATTAGCTGCTTTTATTATGGCGGTTTCTGCTGGCTCAGTTCATCTGCTTTACAATGAGTGGCTGGGTCGAGGAGAAGTTGTATTGAAGGTGCTGGTTGATACGATTTTGTTTATCTTTGGCTTTGTCGTTCAACGAGCTTGGGTGTTCAGAAAAGAAGAGTAAAGAAGCGCATGAGCCTTGAGCTCATGCGCTTTTATAATGTCAGTATATAGGAATGGGACGGTTGCGAAGTGATGGGTTGTTCAAGTCTATACCAACTAACTCGCTTCATTCGTTCACTGACATTCATCTGAATGTGGCGTTCGCATGTATTGACGATTTCTACAATTGTTGCACCCGGGATATTAAACTTCTGTGCGGCAGCCTCATAAGGTTCACGACTAAGAAGGAGTACTTTAAACTCCTCTTCGGTCGTCGCACGATCTGCGAGGGACTCTTCGTAGTTGACTACGAATGTATAGATTTCCCGTTGTCTCTCAGGAAGCTTACGAATTTCACTTTGAGCAGCAAAGTGAAGGGCAATCTCATTCATGTTATCACCTACCAGCTGGCTTTTTTGATGCCAGGAATTTGACCTTTGTGGGCCAGTCCACGAAAAGCAATGCGCGACAGTTTGAACTTACGTAAAACGCCTCGCGGACGTCCCGTGAGTTCACAGCGATTTTTTAAACGACTAGGAGATGAATCCCGCGGCAATTTGGCTAATGCAGCATAGTCACCTTTTTCCTTTAACTCTCTTCGTTTCTCTGCGTAACGAGCGACGAGCTCCCGCTGTTTTTTGTCTCGAGCGACTTTCGATTTCTTTGCCATTCTTTTTCCTCCTTCAGTATATCAAAGAATCTAGATACATAATTAATAAAACGTAACGATTACGATTTATGTATGTTGATACTTTATCATGAAGAGAATACAGAGTGCAAGCCTAACTTTCAGTGAGAGTATTTGTACGCAAAGCCATTAAAAAAAGCCGCCAATAGACGGCTTTTCTCACGATTCTTTTAATGCTTGGATCACATCGATTTGTGTCGCTTTTCGTGCAGGACGCCAACCGGAGAGGACGGCAACTCCGATACTGATGACTGCTGCAATCAAGACGAGCTGCCAAGGGATATACGATACGATAATACTCATATCCGTTGGTGCATCTTCATCAATGGAACTGAACACAATTATTGGCACGATCCAATTGACGAGAATACTGATGCCATAGGAAACTGTGACGGCAATCACGGTCCCGATGAGGCCGATCATCGTGCTCTCCATCAAAAACAGACGCTGAATCAAGCGTGGTGGGGCACCGATTGCTTTCATGATGCCGATTTCCCGTGTACGCTCCGTAACCGCCATAGTCATGGTGTTGAAAATACCGATGGATGCAATCAATACCGCTACTGTTCCCACGATTACAAGACCAATTTGAATGGCTCTAAACAACATGTTCATTTGACCCAGCTCTTCAGTGACGGAATAGACGTAGAAGCCGTCCTCTTTCAAACTTTCAGTCAAGTCACTCACGTATTGGAAATCGCTTGCATGTACCGTCACATTTTTATCTGGCTGTTCTATATCAAAGGCAGCTAAGACAGGGGGAGCCATGTCGTTAGATGTATAAATATTTTGGTCATACGCCCAGTCTTTCGTAGGCGGTTTCGCGATACCTGTAATGATATAGGTCTGAGAGGCATTCACTTCATTTGTTTCATGATCCAAGATATCGATGGAAATTTCTTTACCAATCAATGTGTCACGAATGGTGCCGGCAAGTTTGGTTTCTTCTTCATAGTAGTTTTCAGCAGATTCCAATTGCTTTTGCTGTTCCTCTGTTAGGTAACTGTTGGCAAATTGATATCCGACGACAACTTCGTTGTTAGTACGTGGCATCGTTCCCGAAGCGAGAGCCAAATTCGCTTGCTGTTCCGCTTCTAAATCAGTATAGACAAGGTTGCCATACCCTTCTTGCCCATCGAGTTTCACGTTTGCATAGCCAGGAACAGAAATACGTTCCACGACCGTCTTGACATTGTCTTTGTTTCGGATGGAGTCAATTTCTTCATCCGTTATCACACCACCGTCTTGTTTTCCGTGAAGTTCAATTTCTGTCACGATACGGTTGGAAAGCACTTCATCTTGAATCGTCTTATGTAATCCAAACCCGACAGATGCAATGATGATTAAAAATGCACATCCCATCGCGGCGGCTAAGATGGTCATAAACACACGTAATTTGTTGCGTTTCATATGTTGAGATATAAACTCTCGTTGATCCTTAGCTAACATAGTGCGCCTCCTCGGTAATCGCACCGTCATGCATGCGGTACTGGCGATGTGCTGTTCGCGCCACTTCTTCGTCATGTGTGATGATAACAAAGGTGATGCCAAATCGTTCATTTAAAAGCTGAATAAGCTGGAGGATTTCTTGTTCCGTCTCCGAATCCAAACTTCCCGTAGGTTCGTCAGCTAAGAGTATAGAGGGTTTCCCTATCAAAGCCCGGCCAATACTGACACGTTGTTGCTGACCGCCTGACAATTCATTCGGATAATGGTCTTCTACTTCGAGCAAGCCGACTTGTGTGAGCATTTCTTTCACACGTGCTTGTCGTTCGACTTTCTTTACACCTTGTAATTTAAGTGGCAGTTCTACATTTTCAAATGCCGTCAATCCGGGCATCAACTGAAAACTTTGAAAGATAAAGCCATAATTCTGCAATCGGAAATTCGATTTTTCCGTCTCATTCTTAGAAGTGATTTCCTGTCGGTTCACTTGAATCGTGCCGGAATCTGGACTCATAAAGCCAGCCACTAGATTAAGTAGTGTGGATTTCCCCGAGCCACTCTTCCCGAGGATAGCCACGATCTCTCCTTCAGCGACATCTAAACTGACGTTCCGAAGCACCGGAACTTTTTTCTCGTTTCCTTTTTTACCAATGGCAAATGTGTGATTCAGTTGGTGAATCGCAATCATTGGAACACTTCCTTTCTTGTATAATCTAAGTATAGAACGTAAATCTTACCAAAAAGGTACCGACATTCTGAAGAAATTCTTAAGAACACAAAAGGGGATATACTCATGTTTGAAATGATTACAAAACCAGGGGAATATACGCTAGCCGATCAAAAGAAAGAGCCAAGTATTTCCGTAGAAGAATATAGAGAAGGACTGAATAAGTTAATAATAGAGTGGCAGCAAGGAGATACACCCTATCTGTCTCTATTAATGGATCCAGTTTTTGAAGAAGAGTTGAAGAATCAAGGATTTCGAGTCGTGTCAACGATTGTAGAACATGAGCGAGGATTAATAGAAGAATTGCCACAGATACTCCAGTCATGGCGAACTCTCTACGCGAGTGAGCGAACCGATAATCAGTTTGCAGATATTTATGAAGCGTGTAAAAGTGGGTCCGTTAATAAGAATCAATTGTTTACCATGGATCAAATCATGGAATCCCTCCGTTTGGAACTCGGGGAAGGATGGAGAGAGCTTGCGATGTTGTTTTATGAGCAAGACGAAGTGATAGGAATGGCCATACCTCATATCGAACCCAACACGACTTCGGAGGGACGACTCTTCTATTTCGGGATGATGCCGAAGTGGCGGGGAAAGGGAAAAGCTACAGTTTGCCACGCAACTGCCCTTCACCGTCTGAAAGAACTGGGGGCTTCTCATTATGTGGGCAGTACGGATACGTCCAACATAGGTATGATTCGTATTATGGTAGCAAATGGTGCAGCAGAAAGAGACCGCAAAGGCATTTATCGTATCGATCGAAACTGACTCTGTTGAAATCTCCAGAGTATTACCCATCGCTTCCTATGCATGTAAAAAAAGAGAATTGATTGCATGAATTCTGAGTATACTGACGATTTGAAGGCGACAGTGTTTCACTTTTCATTCCAGCAAACATATGGTATAAATAATCTTAGTATTCTACTAGGATTAATAATATGAGGGATAGAGGAGCAACGAGAGTGGGAAAAGAATTTTTACACATCTTTGATGAGTGGGCTGAACAATATGATGCGAGTGTCAGTGGGCAAGACCCGCAATATGCGGATGTGTTTGAACGATATGAAGAGATTCTTGATGCGGTGGCGGCACGAGTGCAGGGAACTGTTATTGAATTTGGGCCTGGAACAGGGAATCTTACAAAAAGGGTTTTAGAAAAAGGTGTCGAAGTAGTACCAGTAGAACCTCATGATAAGATGAGGGAGCTGTTTCAAGAACGCTTTACAGATCTACAGGTGCAAGAAGGTGATTTACTCGAGTTTGCCGTTCCAGAGCAACCTATCCACGGGTTCATCAGTAGCTACGTCTTTCATCATTTAACAGATGAAGAAAAAGGCATCGCCTTAAAGAAATATGCGTCGATTTTACCTGTGAATGGAAAAGTCGTATTTGCCGATACTGTCTTCATCACGGAAGAAGCGAAGCAGAATCAGATCGATAAAGAAAAAGAACGCGGATTTGCAGCTGTCGCAGAAGACTTGGAACGTGAATACTATACAACGATTCCAGTGCTTGAGAATCTGTTCCAAGAGGCTGGATTTACCGTCACTTTTACACAAATGAACGACTATGTCTGGCTCATGGACGCCACTTTAGGAGGAGATTCGAAATGAAACAAATGAATGTAGAAAGCTTTAACCTCGATCACACGGAAGTTGCCGCACCGTATGTTCGTCTTGCAGGAACGAAATCAGGTCAAGCAGGTGACATGGTATTAAAGTATGACATCCGTTTCAAACAGCCGAATGAAGAGTTTATGGAAATGAAAGGCCTCCACTCATTGGAGCATTTAATGGCCGAGAACATTCGTAACCACACCGACAAAGTGGTCGACTTAAGTCCGATGGGATGCCAGACAGGTTTCTATCTATCTTTCATCAACCATGACAACTTTGATGAGGTCTTAACGATTCTCGAAAAAACATTAGAAGACGTATTAGAAGCAACAGAAGTACCGGCTTGTAACGTCGTGCAGTGCGGCTGGGCAGCGAACCACTCATTAGAAGGTGCTCAAGAGATTGCACGCGACATGCTTGCGAAAAAAGATGAGTGGCATATCGTCTTCAAGGAAGGCGAAGAGGCATGATCTACACACACGTGCATCAATTGATTGGGCAGACACCGCTCTTTGAAATCTCACAAATGGAGATTCCCAATCAGTGCCGCATCGTGGCAAAACTGGAATATCTAAATCCGGGAGGCAGTGTCAAGGACCGTCTTGGCATTGCCTTATTGCGTGATGCGGAAGAACGTGGCAAGTTACAACCTGGTGGCACCGTCATTGAACCGACAGCAGGCAACACCGGAATCGGACTGGCGCTCGCAGCAGTTGGCCGAGGCTACCGAGTCATTTGTGTCGTACCGGAAAAATTCAGTGTCGAAAAACAGAAATTGATGAAGGCGCTCGGTGCAGAGCTCGTCAATACTCCGACTTCAGAAGGCATGAAAGGCGCGATTGCCAAAGCACATTCCCTTGCGAAAGAAATGCCGGGTAGCTTTGTGCCGGGACAGTTTGAAAACCCGGCAAATCCTGGTGCATATGTAGATACATTAGGTCCGGAAATCTATGAAGCACTTGGTGGTAGACTTGATGTGTTTATAGCCGGAGGGGGCTCCGGTGGCACGTTCCAAGGAGTTGCTACCTACTTGAAACAACAAGACTCGTCCATTCGCACCGTCATTGTCGAGCCTGAAGGTTCCATTCTAAACGGTGGGGAAAGCGGGCCACATGACACTGAAGGCATTGGCATGGAATTCATTCCGACATTTATGAACTCAGACCTGATGGAAGGTATTCATACCATTACAGATCGCGAGGCATTTTACTGGATGCGCGAACTTGCGAAAAAGGAAGGATTACTTGTCGGTTCTTCCGCGGGAGCAGCGTTTGCAGCAGCTCTAAATGAAGCAGAGACGCTTCCGGAAGGCAGTGTCATTGCCACGGTATTTGCAGACTCGAGTGAACGTTATTTAAGTAAAGATGTATACGAATTATGGAAAGAGGAGGATTCACATGCGTGAAAAAACGAAGTTAATCCATGCAGGAATTGTGGGAGACGCAACGACGGGAGCAGTCTCCACACCGATTTATCAAGTGAGCACGTATAAGCAAGAAGCCGTCGGAAAGTTTAACGGCTATGAGTATTCTCGTACAGGCAACCCGACACGCCATGCACTGGAAGAGTTAATCAAAGATTTAGAGAGCGGGCACGCCGGTTTTGCATTTGGTTCCGGAATGGCTGCTATCACATCTGTGATGATGCTGTTCTCATCAGGGGACCACATCGTCGCAACCGATGATGTCTATGGCGGATCATACCGCGTCCTGACAAAAGTCTTGAATCGCTTTGGTTTAGATGTAACCTTTGTAGATACCTCGTCTTTAGAAGCAGTGGAGGCGGCGATCAAGCCGAACACAAAAGCTTTATTTATTGAGACACCAACCAACCCACTATTGAAAGTTTCCGACGTGCGTGCACTGACAGAACTGGCAAAGTCGAAAAATATTGTCACCATCGTCGACAACACATTCATGACCCCATACTTGCAGAAACCACTGGAGCTCGGGGCAGATATCGTGCTTCATAGTGCAACAAAGTACCTTGGCGGGCACAGCGATGTTGTAGCTGGCCTCGTTGTGGTGAATTCTGAACAGTTGGCGACAGATATGCATTTCGTGCAAAACTCTGTAGGAGCTATTTTAGGGCCACAAGATTCATGGTTGTTGATCCGTGGGATTAAGACATTAGGACTTCGCATGGAAGAACACATTACAAGTGCACAAAAGATAGCGGAATACTTAGACGGACACGAGAAAGTCGGCAAGGTCTATTACCCGGGACTCGCTGCTCATCCAGGCCGTGACGTGATGGCAGGGCAATCTCGCGGATTTGGTGGAATGATTTCCTTTGATGTCGGTTCTGCCGAAAAAGCTGACGAGTTACTATCTAAACTTCGTTACTTTACATTAGCGGAAAGCTTAGGTGCCGTCGAGAGCTTAATCTCTGTACCAGCACGTATGACACACGCATCGATTCCGGCTGAGCGCCGTGCAGAACTGGGCATTGTCGATGGACTCGTACGTATCAGCGTAGGTATTGAAGATGTCGAGGACCTGTTAGAGGATTTAGAGCAGGCGTTGTAGTAAAATAAACCCCCTTCATTCACTACTTAAGTGAGTAAGGGGGTTTAAAATTTAAAAAGGAAGTCGGACTCATCCGACTTCCTTAAGTGCAGGCCAAAGCGTTGCACCGCTATTAGTAATATATATCATAACAAACAACTATATACTTGTAAATAAATTGATTTTACAAATAGTGCTCAAGAGTTCTTACTTTATTTCTTGCATCCGTTCCTAGGACGGAAGGATAATCTGAAAATGGTATAGATTCTTTCAAGCTTTCAGAGTATGATTTAAAATCACGAGAATCACACTTTCAGCAGATAACACAGGCTCTTTCGAAGACGACACCACAATGCTACACTTAGGGAAACAAAAAGAATTTTATGATAGGACAACCACTCAACTACAAGGAGCATGCATCTATGACAAACTTACTGAAAATCGGCATCGTCGGAACAGGGGTAATGGCTGAGCGGATGATGAACAGCTTTGCGAACCATCCCCGTTTACAAATAAACGGCATCTGTGACGTAAACGAAGAACGTGTGAAGGAACTTGCAACTAAGTTCGATACAGTGGCCTACACGAATTATCAAGATTTATTAGATAAGCAAGACCTCGATATCGTCTACGTGGCTGTTCCGCCGAAGTGGCACCATGAAGTAGCAAAGGCAGTTCTTACAAAAGACATTCATATCTTATGTGAGAAACCACTCGCAAATTCTGTTGAAGAAGCAGCGGAACTACTCGCATTATCAAAAGAAAAAGGTGTAGTGACAGCGATGAACTTCCCTCTCAATTATGAAGAGGGGACGCGTGCATTTGAGCGATTGATTCAAGACAATTATGTAGGTAAGTTACGCCGCGTAGAGTTGCGCATGGAATTTCCGAAATGGCCACGTCCACGACAACAGAACAGCTGGATCAGCACACGTGAACAAGGCGGCTTTGTATTTGAAGTAGCAGGACACCTCGTTCAACAGATCCTCCGTACCTTTGGCCCGATCGGTGATGTGAAGGCGGACCTTGAACTTGCTGAGGATCCAGCTCTCTCGGAAACGGGTATTATGGCAACGATGCAACTCAAATCAGGTGCTCCCGTATACTTTAACGGCATTGCTGGAACAGCAGGGACGCATAGCCAAGATATCGAACTGACAGCGTATGGCTCAGAAGGAACCGTTAAACTTTCTAATTATGCACACCTCACAGCCGGAAAAATAGGCGAAGAGTTGGTGCACATCCCACTTGAAGACAAAGTGCGCACCGAAGAATTGATAGACGCTTTTGTAGCGGCGGTGGAGGGTCAAGACGCGGAACTATATGACTTCCAAGTCGGATACGATGTCCAAGTGGTACTCGAGAAATTACGTCAGGTAGAGTAATAAACGAATGATGGACACCCGCATGCTGATTTTAAGTGTGCGGGTATTTTTATGGGTGTCCCGTGTACTGTTTCCGTGGATGACCATTTACACGTAAAAAGCCCAGTATGCATGCACGTTTTAAATGCTTGAACCAAATGGGTCCTTGAACCGACCCAAACACAATCTCGAATGATGCCAAACGAGGCCTTCAATGGACCTAAGTTGCTCGCCTCTACCTCACAAGGACCTTCCATGAACCAAGTAAGTGTTCCAACCGAACCAATTACGCTCTTCAATGAACCCAACTCTTCTTAAAACGCATAATCCCCCACCAAATCCACTCAAAGCCACCACCCCATCAAGAAACCATTTTGCAAGAATTCCGGCACTTATCCATGATTTCAAACAATGATTTTCTTCCTATATTTATTTCTGAAATTCAGGGCTTGAAAATATACAGAAATAGGAGCACTATATAGTGGAATCCTAACAAAAATAAATAACAATTGACTTATATAACTAAGAGATTATATAATCACATCGGATGGAGGTCCTTTGTATGCAAACCACTCATCATCAATTATCGATTGACCATATGTCCCACTTATTAAAACTCATCAGTGATCCGACGCGTCTGACCATGCTGAAAGTAATGCAGTCGAATGAGTGCTGTGTCTGTGAATTTGTCGAAATGTTTGAAATTAGCCAGCCAGCAATTAGCCAACATCTTAAGAAACTGAAAGATGGAGGACTTGTTCATGAAAAAAGGAATGGGCACTGGATTTTTTACTCACTTAATCCCGCCTATCCTCATTCAGAGATGCTTGAAACGGTCTTAGATGCTGTGACAAGTCAAGACGGACGCATTGAAGAACTGACTAAAAAAGGATTACGTGTGAGCTGTAACTAGAGAGGAGCACTACTTTGTTTTCAGTCATTGCTGCAGCCGTCATATTTATTGTGACGCTGATTTTTGTCATATGGCAGCCAAAAGGGTTGTCGATTGGATGGTCTGCTACGGCAGGGGCTGTTCTTGCATTACTCGTAGGAGTCGTTGATTTTGGCGATGTCGCCGATGTGACATCGATTGTTTGGAATGCGACACTTACTTTTGTTGCCCTTATTTTAATTTCCCTGATTCTCGATGAAATTGGATTTTTTGAATGGGCTGCTTTACATATGGCACGCATCGCAGGAGGCAATGGGCTCCGGATGTTCATTTATGTGATTTTACTCGGTGCTATTGTTGCGGCGCTCTTTGCAAACGATGGAGCAGCTCTTATCTTGACGCCTATCGTTCTCGCCATGGTCCGAAACTTGAAGTTTGAAGAGAAAATGATCTTCCCGTTTATTATTGCCAGCGGATTTATTGCGGATACGACCTCACTTCCGTTCGTCATCAGTAACTTAGTGAACATCGTTTCTGCCGACTTTTTCGGAATCGGCTTTATCGAGTATGCGAGCCGGATGATTGTGCCGAACTTCTTCTCACTGGGAGCAAGTATTCTTGTCCTCTATCTATTCTTCCGGAAAAGTCTTCCGAAGAACTATGATGTCGCTGACTTAAAGCTTCCTGTTGAAGCAATTAGAGATAACCGTATGTTCCGGATCTCTTGGATTGTCCTTGCCGTTCTCTTAGTCGGCTACTTTGCAAGTGAGCCACTTCATATTCCGGTTTCCTTTATTGCGGGAATCGTGGCGATTGTATTTTTGGCACTGGCTCGTCGCAGCCCAGCCGTCCACACAAGAGCAGTTGTGAAAGGGGCACCGTGGGCCATTGTATTCTTCTCGATTGGCATGTATGTCGTGGTTTACGGTCTCCGGAATGCAGGACTGACATCCGTTCTAACAGATGTGATTCAGTGGACTGCTGATCAGGGCTTGTTCGCAGCGACCATCGGAATGGGCTTTATCGCAGCGATTCTGTCATCTGTTATGAACAATATGCCAACGGTTATGATTGATGCACTTGCCATTGCGGATACGAATACCACAGGAATCGTTCGCGAAGCCCTCATTTACGCTAATGTGATCGGATCCGACCTTGGACCAAAAATTACGCCAATCGGGTCTCTCGCGACGTTGCTATGGCTCCATGTTCTCAGCTTAAAAGGTGTGAAGATATCATGGGGTACGTACTTTAAGACCGGAATCATCTTAACGATTCCTACATTGTTCATTACGCTTGTTGGCCTTTACATTTGGTTGCTTATTATTTATTAAGAGGAGTGCTTAACGATGGAAAAGAAAATCATTTATTTTTTATGTACCGGAAACTCATGTCGTAGCCAGATGGCCGACGGATGGGCAAAAAAACTTCTCGATTCAAGCGAGTGGGAGGTATACAGTGCAGGAATTGAAGCACACGGTGTGAATCCGAAGGCTGTGAAAGCGATGAACGAAGTCAGGATTGATATTTCGGAAAACACATCGGATATCATCGATCCGGATTTATTAAACCGCGCAACGATTGCTGTGACTCTATGTGGGGATGCAGCAGACAAATGTCCGATTACTCCCCCATCTGTACGCCGTGAACATTGGGGATTCCCTGATCCAGCAAAAGCAACAGGTACAGACGAAGAAGTATGGGCAGTCTTTCAAGATGTGCGTGATGCCATCGGGAAACGTATTGAAGAGTTTGCGAAAACTGGAAACTAAATAGATATACAAAAGAGAGGCCTCGGCCTCTCTTTTTTTAATAATCCTCATTCAAATACCGATACAAGGTCGATTTGCTGATATTGGTCATCTCTTTGATTTGCTTTAATGTATAGTCCCCACTCAAATAGAGCGCAATGGCACGGTTCACATTATCGTCTTTCTTCCGAGGACGGCCCGTCGCTACCCCGCGTTCCTTTGCTTCTTCCATAGCGGCTTTCGTCATTAGGCTCGTCGCTTCGGCTTGAAAGGTAGCCAGCACATGAACAAGGTCTGAAAAAGAATGCGTGAGTGCTTCATCCATTCGAATGCCTTCCTCAATAAAATAAACCGCCGCTTTTTTCTTTGTAAACGTTTCGAGAAGGGCCTGTAGCTGATTCAATGACTGGGCAAAACATGTGAGGGACGTAGTATAAACGACGTCGCCTTGTTGCAGGCCATCAATCATCTCGGCCAGCTGATCATTTGAGCGATACTGCTCTTCATGCACAAACTGATCAATAGGATAAGCCGACAAAGCCTCTCTTTGCTTGTTACCCGATTCATCTTGTGTTGAATTTCGTATATATCCATACTTCATTTGATTCTTCCTTCCCAGAAGCACACCTACTGATTGGTTCCAAAAGGGTTCCTTTTTGGAACTTTACGTGATAAACTAATTCAATCAGAAAAACGTAAGAGGTGTACATGTTGATAACTAAACTTAAAAACGAATGGTTTGGAAACATTCGTGCAGATATATTGGCAGGAATCGTTGTGGCGCTTGCCTTGATTCCGGAAGCCATTGCCTTTTCCATTATTGCAGGAGTAGACCCTATGGTAGGGCTCTATGCATCTTTTAGTATAGCAGTGATTATTGCATTTGTCGGTGGGCGTCCGGGAATGATTTCTGCGGCCACAGGAGCGATGGCGCTTCTGATGGTTCCTCTTGTTCGTGATTATGGTCTCGACTATTTACTAGCTGCCACCATCCTAACTGGAATCATTCAGATTATTTTTGGCGTATTGAAGGTCGCAAAACTCATGCGTTTCATACCGCGTGCCGTCATGATTGGCTTCGTTAATGCACTTGCCATCTTGATCTTTATGGCACAAGTGCCTCACTTTTTAGGCATTAGCACAATGACCTATGTCTTTGTTGCGGTGACACTTGCGATCGTTTACATCTTACCGCGGTTTTTTACAGCCATTCCGGCACCATTGATTGCCATCGTCTCGTTGACTGCGCTCGTGCTGTTTTCAGGAATTGAACTGCGATCGGTCGGGGATCTTGGCAACATTTCTCAGACATTGCCAAGCTTCTTTATTCCGGATGTGCCGTTTACATTTGAAACACTACAAATCATTTTCCCGTATGCACTTGCGTTGTCAATTGTTGGACTTCTAGAGTCTCTGTTAACTTCTCAGATTGTCGATGACATGACAGATACCGACAGTGATAAGAACAAAGAGTCACGCGGGCAAGGGATCGCCAACTTTGTAACAGGTTTCTTCGGAGGGATGGCAGGTTGTGCAATGATTGGCCAGTCCGTCATCAATGTAAAGAGTGGCGGACGTGGACGGCTTTCTACATTCGTTGCCGGCGTACTTTTGATGTTCCTGATTATTGTGCTCGGAGACCTCGTCGTGCAGATTCCGATGCCGGTTCTTGTTGGGATTATGATCATGGTGTCGATTGGAACGTTTGATTGGGGTTCATTTACGTATCTTAAGAAAGCACCTCGCACAGATGCCATTGTGATGATTGCTACCGTCAGTATTGTTGTGATTACACATGACCTATCGAAAGGCGTTCTTGCCGGAGTCCTTCTCAGTGCTGTGTTCTTCGTTGCGAAAATTTCTAAACTCAAAGTGGAGAGAGCGATCGATAGCGGAATCACACGGTATACGATTCAAGGTCAATTGTTCTTTGCTTCCGTCGAGGATTTTGTAGCAGGAATTGACCTCACTGAACGCGAAAGTACTATTCATATTGATTTTACAGACTCCCATGTATGGGACGACTCAGCAGTCGGGGCCATTGATAAAGTTGTGATGAAGCTTCGGCAAAATCAAAATGACGTTGTCCTCACAGGGCTCAATGCATCTAGCCGAAAAATCGTCGAGAAGCTCGCAATCTACAATCGCGAAGACGCAAAACTTTCAGCGCATTAAACAAAGGGGGACGGGGAGATGTATCAACACATCGTACTTGCAGCAGATGGTTCAGAAAACGCATTGCGCGCAGCAAAACATGCAGTGGAACTCGCAAAGCTTGGGAACGCAAAGATAGAAATCATTTTAGTGGCAGATTTTAAAAAAGCGAAATACGAAGTATTACACGCGGAGAGTAACGAGGCGCTAGATTATGAACGCCGGCAAAAAGTGCGTCCTGTAGAAGAGCTATTACTTGCCGAACATGTTCCGTATGAAGTGAAAATTCTTCATGGCGAACCTGGACCAACGATTGTCGAATACGTCAATAACCAGAAGGCCGACCTCGTCGTCATCGGAAGTAGAGGTTTAAACTCTCTGCAAGAGATGGTGCTTGGTAGTGTCAGTCACAAAGTTGTGAAGCGTGTGAAAGTACCTGTCCTCGTTGTGAAATAACAAAAGGAGTCCTTAGGGGCTCTTTTTTTGGTTTCCCAAAAAATAGGTTGTTTTATATGTCGTGTCGTGATATAGTCGAGTTACGACATAGTGAAAGTAGGCTCATTTATGGATAAACGGATCAAGCGCTATCTTCCCATGACCGAATCCGCCTTTTACATCTTACTTGCCTTGACGGAACCAAGACACGGGTACGGAATTATCAAGCAAGTGGGTGAGATGACAGAGGGGCGTCTCAAGCTTGGGTCAGGCACGATTTATGGCACGCTGACGAAGATGCAAGAAGACGAGATGATCACCGTCTATGCGGATGAAAAACGAAAGACCATCTATGAAATCACCGATGTAGGTAAACTCATCTTGCGTTTAGAGTTTGAGCGCTTGGATGAACTGCATCGTAACAAAGAGCGGTACAAGGGGGGATTTGAATGAACGTATTTCGACCACTGTGGAGCTACCGAATTGAACAGACAGAGAACTGGTTAACCGAACAGGCGTCGAGTGGAAAACGTCTCGTATCGATAAATCGGTGGACACGTGTGTGTACATTTGAACAACAAAGGGCTTCGCTGCAACGTACCGATTAACGCGAAACAAAAAGACGAATCTAGGTCTCGCGCGTCTGGAGAAAAAAGGATTGGGGGCGGATGGGCACTTCATTCGTGGACTATTGTAAAGAACTATTTCATTCAAAAACAGAACATGTTAGAACAGTAAATACGAGGGGGATTCAAATGATTACGTATCCACAGTTAAAAGAACGTGCAACGATTGGTGTAACGGCACCATCATCCGGAGTTGAAGAAGGACTGCATCACTTACTGACATCTGCACAAAAACGATTCGAGTCGGAAGGGCATACGTTGAAGTTCGGTCAAACCGCCTGGACCCAAGACAAAGCCAAATCTGCGCCAGCACAGGTGAGAGCGCTAGAGTTTTTGGAAATGATGAACGATCCGGAAGTGGATGCGATCATTCCACCGTGGGGTGGCGAGCTTCTTATTGAAATTCTTGAGCACCTAAATTTCGATGAACTGCCAGCAAAGTGGGTGCTCGGGTATTCCGATACAAGCCTTCTATTGTTTGCGATGACACTTAAAACAGGCATCGCGACAGCGCATGGCGTGAACTTGGTCGATTTACGTGGAGAGTATTCGGATGCGGTGACGGCGAAGTGGAGAGAGGTGCTTGCAACAGAAGCGGGCGGGGAAATCGAACAGGTCTCTTCTGAACAGTATCAACTCGAATGGAACCATGCCGAACCCACACCATGTGTTTACAACTTGACTGAACCAACGGATTGGAAGACAGTATCGGGTAAGCCGGTTCTTATGAATGGGCGTTTACTCGGCGGCTGTATCGACATTATTCGCAACGTCGTGGGCACCCCATACGGAGATGTGAAGGCTTTTCAGGAAGAACGAATTTCCGATGAACCACTTATTTGGTATTTTGAGAATTGTGATATGGAAACGACTGATCTTAAGCGCGCTCTCGTCCAGATGAAACTTGCCGGTTGGTTTGCCAACTGTTCAGGTATTCTATTCGGTAGAAGTCCGGCGAATGGACCAGTGGATAATTACACGATTGAAGATGTATACAAAGAAATCGTAGAAGACCTGCAAGTCCCGGTTGCCTATGACATCGACTGCGGGCATGTGCCTCCTCAAGTCACGCTGATTAACGGGGCATACGCAGAAGTAGAAGTGGCAAATGGTAAGGGGAGAATTTTGCAGAGGTTTATTTAGATACAACTAGACCAGAGTTTCAAATACCAAAAAGGACTAAGCCTATTTTAGCGTTGATAGGCTTGGTCCTTTTAGATGATTTGAAAATTCACCCCCCGGCATTTCTTGTAATTCAAATTTTAATGTCAAATTTCATCACTTCCTAAAAGGTATTAAACATATATACAAGGTATCACGCGCGATGCCGTATCAGTTCATATACAAAGTATAATGTATGTAATTAGGCAAACTTACTAACTTTAGCGTAATTAAATACTATATAATTTGGAAGGCTGCCATTTATAGCACTCTATTTTATTACCTTATTTGAAATTTTTAAATGAAATTAGGAAACCTATACAAATAACCTGAAAATAAGGAGCGTATAGATGACAAACATTGTTCAGATATATACCTGTCTTCCGGACGAAAAAGAAATCGTAAAGTTAGTGTCGCTTCATGAGAGCATCTTCGGTAACGGGGAAGAGATGAAACGGAAATTAGATAGTAAGAAAGACATCTTGATTCAAACTATATCCTTTGAAGACCGTGTGATTGCTTATAAAATCGGCTACGAACTAAACGCACAAACCTTTTATAGTTGGCTCGGTGGAGTGGACCCCAAGCACCGCAAACAAGGACTTGCCCAACAATTGATGACTCAACAGCATGAATGGGTCAAACAAAAAGGGTATTCTTCCATTCGGACCAAAACCATGAATCGTTGGCGCGGGATGCTCTTACTGAATATAAAGAATGGATTTGATGTGCAGAGTACATATGTAGATGAACGAGGAAATCATAAAATTGTGTTAGAAAAATGTCTACAGGAAAATCACAATTGATTACTATTAGTACTCTCATTTTACCTCTCCCCAAATATCAGGGTATACTTATACCAAAGACGCATGAGTGGAGGGTGACAGATGGAGAAACACACACCTGAACAACCAAACAATGAGAATCAACCGACAACTTCTGGCACGGTGGGAAGAGTCGCGGGGATAGTCGCGATTGTGATCATCTTTGTGTTATTGAGTCTGGCGATGTTCAATTCCCATTTTAACTAAATAGAGTTATGTTCATCTCTCCGGCCGATTGTGGGTTGGAGAGTTTTTTTAGGAAATCGACCATTCTTTTATTCTAAATGGTAAGCACCTTACGAAAAAATAGTTTCCAATAAAACAGTTTGTCACGACAAATGGCTTCTCTGGTAGATGAAATCGTGAGTTTGTTACGACAAAATCGAATTCTGTTACGACAAATAGCATCTCTGTCACCTGAACGTACGCTCAGCGCCAGAAATCCCGAAAACTACGCCAAACGAATCTACCTTGATCGCGCAAAAATTTGAAACCATTACTCTGTACCTTACGTAAATTAATAAATTGAAGAGAGATGGGGGAAAGAACATGACCAAAAAATCACCCGATACAGAACGTACGCAACTTCAGAATGAAGAGCATGAGAAACATCCGGTCGGAAATGCAAAGGATGCGTTTGATCGAGCTCAAGCAGGTGTCCCGGACACGGCAGGCATGAAAGCGAAAGAGCTAGGCGGCGCGATTTTGTTGATTGTCTTACTTCTCATCGGATTCGGTATCTATCAGTACTTTTTCTAATTCGGCAAAAGCAAAAAAAGAGGAGGGATGCCCGCCAAGCAGAGCGTGCCTCCTCCTATTTTCTAATTTAAATATATTTTTTCAGATTCTTACTCACCTTTAAACGAATATACTTTGTCTCTTATAAGAATGACTTCAGATACTTCTTTACCTTTCACCGAATATATTTTGCTTCCTTTCGATAAGAAAGTAGCTTCTCCATCCTTAAGTTGATAGGTAGAATTATCTTCTTCTTTGCTGCCTAGAACTTGAAAAGTCACTTCGCCAATCTCTTTTCCTACTAAATCTTCATTGTAAGTTTGAGTAGCTTCTTCATCCAAATAATAGTGATTTCCATTCCACTGAATGACGTCTGCCCATTCGATAGCCATCTGAGGGGGAGAAGGTTGTTCTAGCATTGCACATCCGCCGAGCCATAAAAATGTAAGGCTTAACGCTAGCCAGCCTATTTTTTTCATAGTCTTCCCTCGCTCCTTCAACTTATCCAAATCATCTCCACGTCTTTGGCTTTCCATATTCCCTTATCATAAGTAACTATGCCTTCCATACCAATGGCCCCATCGCCTGCGCTGTACTTTGAACCTTTGAAGTACACGTCACCATTACGCTTGAAATCGACTTCTTCCAGTTGAAGTACTACCCCATCTAAAACTTTCGTATTCGGATCAAAACGGCCGGCGTCCTCCAACTCTTCTCGAGTGGCCTCTAAAATCTCTACATCATAAGCAGATTCCAAGTCCATGAAAATCATTTCTTTTTGTTGTGAGGTGAGTTCATCATGTGAACTGAAATCAATTGCAATAAATTCCATACCGGAATTCAATGCGGTGTCTTCCGCCATTAATACATCAAATGCGACTAGGTAAATCTCTTCTAGATGTTCTGGCGATTCGACCTCTGCTTCTGAACAGGCAGTGAGAAATAGAGACAACCAGATGACCCAAAGAATCGATCCATACTTCACGACAAACCACTCCCTTCACACAATAGACTGAAATTAAGAGAAATAAGTTACAGTGAATTGGGTTTTATCTGGAAAAATCAATATCTCTCGGCAGTAAATCACAGTTCACCGGAACTCTGCCGATCTCACGAGCCCACACCGACATCTGTCCGATATGGTGCACTTCATGTGTCGCAATGTGCATCATAACTTTTACATGAGAAAAGCTACGACCGCGTAAATTGAGCACGGCTTCCTGTAATTCGTCTTGTCGTGTGAACCATTCCTCCGTCAACTTCCTCGTAGCTTCTGCAAATGCCTGAACTTCTTCCAGTGTCGTGACTTCCTCCATTGGCTGCACGTGGATCTCTCGACCAAGCAATTGACTGACCCAAATGTGCTCACAGTAGACGACATGATACATGGTATGTAGAAACGATTTCATTCCGCCATACCGCTGCTTCGCCAATTCCTCGTGCGTGAGTTCTGCACACCAGTCAAACCACTCTTTGCGGACCTGTCAATTGTAATCAAAGAGTGGTCGTATCACGCGTAGGTTCCTCACTTTCGTCCGGCGCATATTCTAAAATATCCCCTGGCTGGCAATTAAGTGCTTTGCAGATGGCTTCAAGCGTTGAGAAGCGGACAGCTTTGGCTTTCCCGTTCTTTAAAACGGACAGGTTCGCCATGGTGATGCCGACGCGTTCCGACAACTCGGTCACACTCATCTTACGTTTCGCTAACATGACATCGATATTTATAATGATGGGCATCCTCTCACCTCAAATCGTCAATTCGTTTTCTGTTTTATACGTAATTGCTTCTTGTAATAGAGCCTCGAGCACAGCGGCAAACACACCTACGACAATCGAGGCCCCTACAATCACCATGCCAATCAGGACAAGGCCGGGTGCATCGTCCCACTGGGCAACCATAAAGATAAAGGGTAGGCCTATAG
Organism: Chryseomicrobium palamuruense; assembly: GCF_042649045.1. Classification (NCBI taxonomy): domain Bacteria; kingdom Bacillati; phylum Bacillota; class Bacilli; order Caryophanales; family Caryophanaceae; genus Chryseomicrobium; species Chryseomicrobium palamuruense. The sequence goes on from NZ_JBHSEF010000009.1 coordinate 95,561, forward strand.
TGAAGAGTAGGCTGACCAAGAAAGCGGACTTCTTAATTTTCTTAAGTGCCAACACGGAAGCGCCTGAAAAAGCCTCTTTCTTTTCTATCAGCTTCAATAAAGTATACGACTGATAAAGTGCGTTGTAGTAAGGGAATGCAGACAAAATTGCTACAGCAACGATTCCGAGCATGATGAACGGCAACACATTTTCCCCGTTCATATGGTCAAAGGCTTCAACTGCTAGCAGGGGCATCGCATAGAGACAGATGATCGCAACCGGAATCGCAATCACGAGTAATGCGAGTTTCAATAACAATGTCGTTCCTTTTTTCATAAACACCTCTCCTAAATGTGGTAAATGACATCTTTTCTTAACGATAGAATACCACCTAATTTATCGTTTATCAATAAATATATATTATTTTTCGGAAACGAAAAGAACCAATCAGATAGATTGGCTCTTGAGTAATTATCTATGTTGATCCACCAAAATCGGGTTGCCGTCCGGGTCCGTAATGACGAAATGCGCTGGTCCGGAAGAGGACTCGTCCGCTTCATTTACAAATTCCATTCTTTTGGTCTTCCATTCCTTTTGAAGGTCACGTATATCTGTAAACGACTCGGTTTCTGTGGCATCTTGATTCCATCCAGGATTAAACGTCAGCATATTTTTCTCGAACATACCTTCAAATAGCCCGATGACCGTATCGCCGTTCTTTAAGATGATTCATTTGTCATCTGCATTGTTCCCAAGAGATTAGAATCCTAGTTTTTCGTAAAACTCTTGTGAAACATGGATATCTTTCACATTTAAACTGATTGAAAATGCCCCTAAATGCATTTCTCACACTCCCTTTCTTAGTATTTATTCGACATGAAGGGGTGGGGAATCCCTTTTTTATACGTTATACTTATAAGTAATGAGCTGACTACCGTAGCCCCACCCCTGTCCCTAAGTATCTTGGATTTGTTCTTCATGACCAATAGATAAAGTACTAGATATACGCTGTAAAGGAGCTTTTCAATGACTGAATCAAAAAACGACCTGTACCAATTTAAAGTCCTTTTTAAGGAACATGAAGATCAAAAGGGCCGTTATAAAATCAATGTCTACTTCCAAGGAGACCACGACTTCTACCACCAAATGATTGCGACTGCTCAAGAGGAGAAGGCCTTGTTAACATGTAAACCGATGTCTTTTGTGATGAAACTTCTCTGGCGCGAAAAGTACCTGTTCTACTTCGAACAAGGCAAGGGAAAACCATCGAAGCATACGCAGTGGGAACTTGAAAAATTGTTACGAAATGAAATCGAGCATGTACGAATTGATCATCCAGAAGATATTCCAGGTATGGAACGGGGCATTACCGATCAATTGAGCTTTTTTGCGAGGGAAGAAGCGAAAAAATAGGAAGGAGAAACTCTCTTTCCAATGGTTTTTACCCGAACTGTTTTTTAACGGCTCGGGTCTTTTTCTGCCCAGATTACTCGACCTGTTTATAAACAAACTCTCGTTGCTTCTTAAAACCACATTTTTCGTAAAAAGCAGCCGCACCTTCATTGTTAACCCAGTAATCGAGTTCAATCACTGGCAAATTTCTCTCTCGTGCACTATCTTCAAGTTGTTTCATTATTCGTTTTCCGTGCCCTTTGCCTTGCTCAGCAGGCTCCAAGCTTAACTGATGAATGTAAAGAGAACGGGATGCCTGTTTGAAAAGAGTTTCCGGTTGACTCTTAAACTCTACCCACACATACCCGACAACCCGTTTTTCTACCATGGCTAGGTAAAAGACATAGTGTTCTTTATCCATTAATTGTTGAAAAAACTGGGCCGTAGCGTGTTCATCATAGGGCTTGAAAATGTCCGGATATAAGTCAACGTGGAGCTGATGAACCGTCCGGTTTAGTCTCGCGACTTGACCAAAGTCATATGTACGTTCAAGTTGCATCAGTCGCTTCCCCCGAAAGTCTGCAAGATTTCATGCACATTGCCAAATGGATCGACAAAGGCAGCGTACTTTTGTGGGGTCGGACGCGAATGTAAAAATTTCACTCCGCGTGCGGATAATTCGTGAAAGGCTTTATCTACATCGTCTACATGGAACACCAACACCGTCCGTGCTTCCTCGGAATAGGCACCCGGAGAGGTCGGGCGTAATGTTTCAAACAACACCAATTCGTGTCCTCCCATATCGTATACCAAACGTTTGTCATCCTCCGATAGTAACACTAGTCCCAGCACTTCCCCATAAAACGTTCGCGCTTTTTCTTTGTCTGTGATGAATACCATGACATGGCTAAACTTCAATTCAATTCCCCATTTCTGCGACTCGTTCTTTCTGTTCAGTATAGCAAATCTGGAAGACGTCGATGGATCACTACGTTAAAATGAAACATAAAGAAAAATGTTTTTCACTAAAGGAGCAGTCATCGATGAGTTCAAAAGTAGACTATAAGTTTTGGACATTATGTCTCATTCAGAAAGAGGATCATGTGTTATTGCTCGACCGTACACATGATGAGTTTAAAGGGTTTATTCCGCCTGGAGGAAAGGTGGACTTTCCGGAGAGCTTTACAGATGCGGCCATCCGAGAAGTGAAAGAAGAGACAGGTTTAGATGTGCATCACGTAACCTATAAAGGACTTTATGAATATGTAAACCCGACTAAAAACGAACGGTACATCATTATGAACTATTCAACAGATCAATTTAGTGGCACACTGTTGACTGATTCGCTCGAGGGCAAGCCCACGTGGATCCACATAGATCAGCTCATGGATATTCCTATGCAACATTCCATTCGAAGACGTTTACCTTATATGCTCGAAGAGGGAACCTTTGAAATTCATGTAGAGTGGGATGACGAAAAGGACGAAGAAAAGCATGTACATATTAAGAAAACTTAATCTGGCAACCAAGGAGCTGTAAATGAAGATGAATCCACTCCCATCAATAGATTACACACCCGTCATTCATCACGTGAAAAGAACAGCGGAGCAACTAGGTGGATCTGGTTCAGCTCTATACATCCTTCACAAGAATGAAGTGGTTGTCGAGCAGTACTGGGGAACCCATTCACAAGAAATAGGAGCAAAGCCAATTGAAGCAAGTTCTCAGTTTCACATCGCATCTGTGCGAAAAAATTACATAGGGTGGGTCGCAGCGTACGCCATCTCGACCGGTCGTATTCGTTCACTCGATGATGAAGTCACTACCTACTATCAACCTACCCATCCGGAATTCTTTAGTGGTGTGACGATTCGACATTTGCTGACTCATACACATGGTCTACGGATGAGCGAAAATGACATCATTCGAGAATTTCCACCAGGATGTGGTTGGGCCTACCGAGGAATTGGTGTGGATACATTAGTGAAGGTGCTAGAAGCTGTCCTGGGTCAGACCATTGCGGAAATTCTAAATGACTATGCGTTTCAACCGCTTGGTTTGAACGAGACGGGTTGGTACGCAGATGAAACCGAGAACTTAGTTACGGTTATTCGAGACGAAGAGGATGCAAACTGGCACCATGGCACAAGTGTGTCAGGAGATGAGAGAAATATGTATGTGTCTGCACGCGATTTAGCAAAATGGGGGAACTTTCATTTACACAGGGGTAAGTTTAAAGGTGAACAAGTTGTCTCATCTGACATCATTGAGCTGGTCACATCGGTGCAGAGTCCGAAAATGCTTGATCCAGATCATCCTCAAAACGGCTTCTTCTGGTTCGTCAAAGACGAAGCGTCGAAACGAACAGAAATTGGTGACCACGTTCCAAAAGGTGCGTACCAGTTGCTTGGCTATACAAGTGTCACATTGCTCGTGATTCCAGAGTATGACGCAGTGGTCGTTCGGGCGTTTAACCGATTTGGCTCACCAGAGGGATATGACTATTTAGAAGATGTGCGGTCTTTTGGAGATACAGTGGCGGGATGTTTTCAAATTCAATGAATCCTCTAAAAATGAGTAAGAAAAAAGACTGTAGTGTTTTAGAGAAAGAGTCGTAGAGGAAAGTTCCTCCACGACTCTGTTTTTTATGTAGTTAAATTAAATGACTGAGTATATAAAAGGCCATTACCCATATAACAACAGCCGAAACCTTATTGATTCGACGTAACCACTGACCGCTTGTGTCCATCTTCCCAAGCTTTCTGCCAGCAAGTGCTAGAGAAAAGAACCAGATCCACGACACGATGATGACGGATAGGGAGAACAGCCATTTCTCGGTCCCCGCATAGATCAATGCACTGGTTCCGATGACCCCGATCGTGTCTAGTATCGCGTGTGGATTCAATAGAGAGACGGACGCAGCAAATGCAATCTGTCGTTTAGCCGTGAAGTGGGAAAGAGGTTGCTGGGCATGCATTGCGGGTTTAGCTTTCCACATGACCCATCCCATATACAGTAAAAACAAAAAGCCAATCAGAAACAAACTCGTCCGCAGCCATTCAAATGTCAGCACGATCACCGATACGCCGGTAATCGCCAATGTAATGAGTAGAGTGTCGCATATAGACGCCGTCACAATCGCCGGAAGCGCAGAAGAGAACTTCTTTTGAGTGGCACCTTGAGTAAAGATAAACACATTCTGAACACCTAGAGGCAAAATCAAGCCGAATGCCAATGCGACACCGTGTAAGATCGGTTCCATGAAAATCTCCTTTAGCTATTGATCCTTAGAACCAATTCTTCGTAAAGTGGAGCATTTCGTCCACTTCCATCCCCAATTCTCTATAAAGGCGTTGTGCGTTGTGATTGTCTTGAGCGGTTTGGAGGCGGATATGCGCAGCATCCTGTGACACGCTGAATGCATAAGCCTCTTCAATCAATGCTCTTCCGACACCTTGTTTTCGAAATGCTTGATGGACAAATAAATCATTCAAAATGTACGCGCGCTTTAATGAAATCGATGAAAATGTAGGATAGAGCTGAACAAATCCGGCAGGCTCGCCGTCCTGGGTTGCCAAGAAAATAATCGACTGATCATTTTGGACACGCTCTTCTAAAAACTGGTGGGCGTCTTCTACGTTACTTGATTGCTTATAGAATTGTCTATAGGCATCAAAGAGAGGGGCGACTTGTGAAATGTGAGAAGTGGTGACGCGTTGAATATTCATATATATTCCTACTTTCGTATAAGTTGGTCTCGCTGTACACTAGTTTACAGAGAGTTCTGTCCTTCCAAAAGATACAATTTTAGAAAAAACGACATGTCAGATAGGGGATGCCTATGAAAGATTTTCTTTTTGCATTTCAAAAGGACGCGCCGAAATATAAGCAAATCTATACACAGGTTCGTACATTGATCCAAACGGGGCGAGTCACCGAGCATGAACCCCTTCCATCCATACGTACGTTGGCTGCTAGCCTCCATGTCAGCAGGAATACAGTCCTTACGGCTTATGAGCAGTTGGTTGCTGAAGGGTACATACGGAGTGAAAACAAGAAGGGTTATTTTGTTAATTCATACGAACCGATGGGGAAGGAAATTAAATCGGACGAGAAAGACATACGCATCTCACGTACGGTGTCTCCACATATCGATTTTCGAGCAGGCGCTGTAGATGCGTCGTCCTTCCCACTTACTACATGGCGAAGATATGCAAATCAGGTGTTGCGATCTCCTCAGATTTATAATTACGGGGAGCGACAAGGGGAACCGCAATTACGGGCTCAACTTGCGAAGTACCTTCTACAAGCAAGAGGGATGAAAGTGTCAGCAGAGCAGATTGTGATAGGAAGCGGCACCCAGCATCTTCTAATCCAACTTTCTCACCTCTTGAAAGAACAATTTGATTCTATTTACTTAGAAGAACCCGGCTACAACGGCGCGCGGGCTGTCTTTACGTTGCAAGGCTTTACCGTGCATACACTTCCGGTTACGCTACAAGGTTTTCAGTTGACGAAGTTGAAGAAGAAGGCACGACTTGCGTATGTCACTCCGTCTCACCACTTTCCTTATGGTGTTTCGATGCCCATCCAGGAAAGAGTCGGTTTATTAAAATGGGCAGGAGAGGATGGCTACATTATCGAGGATGATTATGACGGAGAATTCCGCTATACGCAAAAGCCCTTTCCGGCGCTCGCCTCATTGAACGAGGAGCGGGTGATTTACTTGGGTACGTTCTCAAAGTCATTACTTCCCTCTCTGCGCATCAGTTATATGGTCTTGCCGAGGCACTTGATAGAAGCCTATCAACAGAAATTTTTACTTTTCGAACAGGCCGCCTCCACGGTCCATCAATTAACTTTGTCCCTCTTTATGGAAGAAGGGGAATGGGACAAGCATATCCGGCGGATGCGCCAAGTATACAAACGAAAGATGACCTGTTTGATCACGCAATTACGCCAGCAGTTTGGAGACCGCCTCACGATCATTGGGGAACAATCGGGCCTCTATATCGTCATCCGCCTGGACACGACCTCTACCGAAACGCAGTTGATCGAAGCCGCCAAAATAGCAGGGGTCAACGTCTATCCGACGAGCCCGTATTTTTATACGCCGCCGGATACGGCGCAGCTGCAACTCGGATTTAGCAATGTATCTTTCGAAGAAATCGAGGAAGGTGTCGAAATCTTACGAGAGGTATGGAGGCAGATGGTGTGAGTGGGCCTTTAGGAAAATCGAGGAATTAAAAAATGTAAAAAGTATTTGACATTATGATTCTCCCTGCTATAATCAAAAATGTAAAAGGTATTTGACATTTTACAAAGGGGGAATAAGAAATGGATACAGTCACACTTGTCTATGCAGCAATTGTATTGGTAGCTGGAATCGTCATTTTTGCAGCTTCTTTTTTACAAAAGAAGGATGAGCGAAAGAAATTTATCAATGGAAAGGCGCAGTCCTATGCTTTTATTGTGATAGTCGGGATGCTACTAATCGAAGTAGGGCAGGCAATCTTTTTTACTGTACAGGGAAACTCGACATCGATAGGCGATGGAATTTCGCCACTGATGTTTTTAACAGTCATCTCCATCATCTATCTACTTACCATACTCGTCTACCGGAACAAGTACGGTGGCTAAATGAAAAATAACATTCGTGACCTCCGGAAATCAGCCAAACTGTCCCAAGACGAATTAGCCAAGCGCTGTAAGGTCTCCAGACAGACCATCAATGCTATTGAAAATGATAAGTATGATCCAACCTTGCAACTGGCATTTGATATGGCGAAGGTGCTAGAGACGACTGTGGATAACCTATTTATCAGTGGTGATAATAGTTAAATAGTATATGAACATTCTTTATGGATTAATTGAAAAACCCTACAATTTGTGGTATATTAAACGAAGAAAGAATGGGATGATTGTATATCCATTCGGGACGCAGTTACCGAATTCTCCGCGTCGGAGACACTAAATATGAGACGAAATCAAAACTGCGGTTTAATTTAGATTGAATAATCATAAAATAGTATTAGGACTTTATAGTCGTTCGGGTTGTAGCTCTCGGACTCTCTGCGTCGGAGACACTAAATATGAGACGAAAAATAAAGCTACAAGATAAAGCCGCGATTTTTAAAATCGCGGCTTTTCTTGTACAAAAAATGAGGAATAATCATGGTTTTAACCTGTGCCGAACTGTATAAATGTAATCGTAATCCACGTATAAATGAAATTAGTATAAAACTCTTAAGTGATTATTATGAAGAATACCTTATGCCGTACCAATTTGTTTTCGAAATACAGCAAACCGGAGTTGTTTGAATCCCGCTCTGGAGGCATCATGAAAAAGGAATTCCCCATCTTCTGTCGAATAGAACTAGAGACCCAAACGAAAGGTGGAAGATGTATGAATACACTTACCTCACCCATTGCATGTAAAATAAATAATGTTTTTATTCATGTAAGCAACCTCAAGGAATCCGTTCACTGGTACTGTGACTTGCTCGGAATTGAGGTAAACCAAGACGAGGTCGTCTCACCTGTCTACAATATCCCAGTGACTTCAGAAACTGGCCTGACTCTAGATGATCACACGTTTGATCCTGGGTTTGAATTACGCCCCTCACATCATGTTCTTTTCAACTTCTACGTGAAAGACATTGATGAAGCTTACGAGTTTGTGAAAGCTAAAGGGATTACCATCGTAAAAGAAATTGAACGTATCGGGAGTTTTGCGTATTTTAATTTTCATGATCCGGACGGGAATGTACTGATGATTTGTAATAACTAAGAAGGGAAGCCATGGTTATGGAGCCATGGCTTTTTTGCTACTCTGCCATTCTCACTATCTTTTCAATCACATCATCGACTTCATTCTCATTCGTCACGCGAAATAAAACGTCGGCTTCTTCATTAGTTGGCACCTCGGCGTTACGTTGTTTTTTAGTACATCTGAAAAATCCGACATGCTACCACGCATGATAGATGTGCTCCTATTGGCATGCTAAATTCGCTCGACCAGTACATTTTCAGGATTATCAAAATAAACATGAATACGGGGGATTAACGAACTGTTAGGTTGACACCACATAGGGGTCTGTCTTTACATATAAAAGTCACTTTGTTATAGTAAGCCTGTAAAACAAAATACCGTAATCACTAGGGGAGCCTTTTAGGCTGAGACGGACATTGGTCCGGACCCTTTGAACCTGATCTGGATCATACCAGCGTAGGGAAGTGTGCGAACTGAACCGAATCATATTCTATCTACATTGGTTCTTCGCCGCCCCCTACATTCAGGGGGCGGTTTTTTTGTACTCAAGAAAGGGGAATGTTCATGGGTATTAGTAAAGAGATGCGGAAAGAGAACGAGAAATTATGGGAGAGCAGTTTTCATCACCCGTTCGTCAAGGGACTGGCTGATGGGACGTTGCCAAAAGAGGTTTTCAAGTTTTATGTACTGCAGGACGCGTATTACCTCTCGCACTTTGCGAAGGTACAGGCAATTGCTGCATCTAAAGCGACCGATTTGAAGATGACACAAGCTTTCGCCCATCATGCGGAGCAGACGTGCGTGGCTGAGTTGCAGTTACATCAGACGTTCGTTCAAGAACTTGGGATTACTGAACAGGAAGTAAAGGATTTTAAACCGTCACCTTCAGCTTATGGCTATATCACCCATTTATATTATGCCGCACAGGGAGATATTGCGGATATACTCGCCGCTCTCCTCCCTTGTTATTGGCTGTACTATGAGATCGGCACACGTTTCAGTGAGGCAAAGCCTGAAGACCCGATCTATCAGAAGTGGCTAGAAACCTATAACTCTGAGTGGTTCGCTGCACTCGTCAACGAACAGATTGACCGCATGGATGAACTGGCTGATGGAAAAACCGAAGAACAGAAAAATAGACTGAAGGAACTGTTTCGAATCAGCAGTTACTACGAGTGGACTTTTTGGCAACAGGCATGGGATCAGCAGACGTGGGATGTGGAAGGTGGGGTCTTAGATGCAAGTGTCCCTTCGTGAAAAATCTCCGGTCGTCCATTGTATCACCAATCAGGTTGTGGCTAACTTCCAAGCCAATGGTTTATTAGCAATCGGAGCTTCTCCAATCATGGGAGACGAAGAGGAGGAAGTGTCTGAACTGGTCTCTATCTCAGACGTTCTTTCTTTGAACATCGGCACCTTGAATAATCGAACGCTAGAAAGCATGTTAGTTGCCGGAAAGGCAGCGAACCAAAAAGGAATTCCAGTAGTGCTCGATCCTGTAGGAGTAGGTGCTACTCGTTATCGCCTTGATGCCATTAAAAAGCTATTAGACGTCGTCAAGGTCGACCTGATTCGTTGCAATACAGGAGAACTGGCAACACTTATGCAAAAAGATTGGCACGCTAAGGGCGTAGATGCCGGTGAAGGTGAGATGGACCGAAAAGAAGTAGCCATGGCCCTAGCCAAGCAGAGGAAGACATTGGTGGTAGTGACAGGAGAAGTAGATATTGTAACTGATGGTAATGATCTCAAGACAGTTACGAATGGACACATTTCAATGACCCATGTGACCGGCACGGGGTGCCTGTTGAGTAGCGTCTTAGGAGCACATCTAACTTTGTTGCAAAAGGATCAGGTGCGACTCTTGGCTGAGGCACTTTCTGAATATGGAAGCGCCGGAGAAGAGGCTGCGAAAGTGTCTGAATCAGCCGGTGCATTCGCGAGAGCGTTTCTCGACCAACTGAGTGAAAGAAGGTGGCAGTATGACTTCTAAGGTGTTGCCCTGTGTCTTGACGATCGCTGGTTCTGACTCAGGTGGAGGAGCTGGCATTCAAGCAGACATCAAGTCCTTTCAAGAACGAGATGTGTTTGGCACAAGTGTTATTACAGCTGTGACGGCCCAGAATACTACCGGTGTGCAAGGCGTTTTTCCTTTAGAGACTAAGGCCATCGAGCAACAACTCGATTCAATCGGGGAAGACTTTAAGATTTCCGCATTGAAGACAGGGATGCTCTTTGATGTAAGCACGATCGCTCTTGTCGTAGATGCAATTAAAAAGTTCAGTTGGGAAAATCTAGTGGTGGATCCTGTCATGGTCTCTACGACTGGACACATCTTGTTAGAGCACGAGGCAATCGAAACCATAAAGTCACAACTACTTCCCCTCGCTCGAATTGTGACACCGAACATTCCAGAGGCCGAACACTTGACGGAATTAAAAATCGACAAGGATACAGATATCATACGAGCATCTGAAAAAATATTGTCGATGGGTTCTCATTCGGTGCTCATCAAAGGGGGGCATGGTAGAAGTGAGATAGCAGAAGATATCTATATGGATCAGACAGGCTCCCTCATACGTTTACGTTCACGTCGACTCGAGACGACGAATACACATGGCACAGGCTGTACGTACAGTGCTGTGCTCGCAGCGGAACTAGCTAAAGGAAGAGAAATGGAAGAGGCGTTGATGACTGCCAAACGGTTTATCCAAGCTGCAATTGAACATGCGATTCCCCTTGGTCATGGGCATGGTCCCACTTATCATGCGGCATACAGACATCATGGGATAAAGGAGGATGTCCGTTGTGATCACGAGACCGTCGATTTATTTTATCATGGGAACAAATGATGTAGAGAATGAAGAACCTCTTGATGTTTTAGAAGAGGCGTTGCAATCCGGCATTACCCATTTCCAGTTGCGAGAAAAAGGGAAGCGAGCTTTGCAAGGAAGTGAATTAGTGGCTTTTGCTCAATCTTGCCAGAGACTTTGCAAATGCTATGACGTCCCGTTTTTCATCAATGATGATCTCGACCTAGCTCGAACGGTTCAACCAGATGGCGTTCATCTTGGACAAGAAGATTGGAATGATAGGATGAAAGACGAGATAAGAGAGAGTGGGTTCCTTCTCGGTCGCTCCGTCCAATCTTTGCAAGAAGCCGAAGAGGCTATTCTAAAGGGTGCAGATTATCTCGGGATAGGATCCATCTTTCCGACCCGATCAAAACCTGATGCTGGCCAGGCAATTGGCACATCACTTCTTCAAGAGGTGCATCAACGATTCCCTGACATCCCCATTATAGGAATTGGTGGAATTGATTCAGAAAATGCGCAGTTAGTCTGGCAAGCTGGTGCGGCAGGGGTTGCCGTCATCTCATGTATTAGCAGATCGAGTGACCGTCGAAAAGTAGTCTCTGAACTCAGACCGCGAGAAGTACAAACGGGGTGGATGCGATGAGCACACGCAAACTTGTGGCTATGGCGATGCTCGTCTCTATCGGTGTGATGGGTTCGGCATTCATCTGGTTCCCTGCAGGAGTGGCAAAGGCCTATCCGGTCCAGCACGCTATAAATGTTGTAGCCGCTGTCTATTTTGGACCTGTCGGCGCTGTAGGTGTAGCGTTGATGACAGCAGTCATACGTATTGTCACAGGCACGGGGTCACTATTGGCCATCCCGGGAAGCGTCATCGGTGCGTTACTCGCGGGGCTTCTTTATAAGATGACAAACAAAATAGGAATGGCAGTCGGTGGTGAGGTTATCGGAACAGGTCTGTTGGCATCGTTAGCTGCTGTTCCTTTTGCAAAGGTCTTTATGGGGACAGAGTTTGGTGCGTTGTTCTTTGTGCCAGCCTTTTTCGTATCTAGTCTAAGTGGAGCGCTAATCGCCTGGGTCATTGTCAAAAGGATAGAAAGAAATTCTGTGTGGATAGTAGATCAATCATTAAAATAAAGTGACCGGTAACATCCTCTGGGAATCCTGAAAATGAGTGTTTTATCTGATTCTGGCTTTTACAAAAGGATGATTTGATTCTAAATCTCCCGTTATATTCGATTTCATAAGTTCACAAAAGTCTACTTTTGCGAACGTTTCCATGTCAAAAGTTCGAAGAAGTGACAGAGTGCGGAGGGGCACAATCCAACTAAAAGTATAGGAGTGGTGACATGAAAAGAACCGTTTTGGTGACAGGAAGTAGCAGAGGTCTTGGTGCTACAATAGCAAAAGCTTTAGTTGAAAAAGGGTTTAATGTAGTGATTAACTATTACAAAAGTAAAGAGAAGGCAGAAGGACTTGCTTCGGAGCTCGGTGAACAAAATGCTATAGCTCTATACGCTGATGTGACAAATCGCCAAGAAGTGGATGAGATGGTGAAAGTGGCGACCGACTATTTTGGTCAAATTGATGTGGTAGTCAATAATGCATTGGTAGATTTCAAATTCGATCCGATACAGCAAAAGTCTTTTATAGATCTTTCATGGAAAGATTATCAAAAACAGCTGGACGGAACATTAAAAGGGGCCTTCAATGTGACTCAGAGTGTCTTACCACAATTTATGGAGAGACAAAACGGAAGTATCATCAGTATTGGTACGAATCTCTATCAAAATCCAGTCGTCCCCTACCACGAGTACACAACCGCAAAAGCAGGACTTATAGGTTTTACACGCAATATAGCTTCTGAACTGGGGCAATACGGAATTAAAGCAAATGTCGTATCAGGTGGTTTGTTGAAAGTGACTGATGCCAGTTCAGTAACGACTCAAGAGGTCTTTGAACTGATTGCTAATTCTACCCCTATGAGAAAAGTGACAACTCCGGAACAGGTGGCCCATTTGGTCGTTTTTCTGTCATCAAAAGAGGCAGAAGGTGTCACAGGGCAAAATTTCACCGTAGATGGTGGACTAACGATGAACTAAATGTATTATTGCCTCCATATGTAAAGTAGGAAGGCATAATATATTGGTCTAGTCTTAGGGGGCGAAGAGTAATGAGGGTTATCCAAAAGAACCAACTTAATATAGGGGTTTTGATTTATGGGTGTGGACATCATCAGGCTGCGTGGTTGATGCCGAACTCAAGTGTCAACCGGGTAGGGGAGATAGAATATTATCAATCCTTGGCGCAGTTAGCTGAAAAAGGATGCTTTGACGCTGTCTTCTTCGCAGACAGCCAATCCTTCCTGGCACAAGAACCAAATGAAATACCGGCATTTTGGTTCGACCCATTAATCAATTTGACAGCTATTTCTCAGGTGACAAAATATGTCGGGCTCGTCTCAACCATCTCAAGTACTTTTTCAAATCCTTTTACAGCCTCAAGACAGTTGTTGAGCCTAGAACATATTACAAATGGAAGAGTGGGTTGGAACCTAGTGACGTCCATGAGAGATGAAGAAGCATGGAATCATAGTATGGAGAGTCTTCCATCCCATGAAGAGAGGTATAAGAAGGCAGATGAATTCGCAGAATTGATGCATAAACTCTTCTTGTCTTGGGATAGAGAAGAGATTCTCGCTGACCGAGCGCGACGTCAGGTAATCAACCCTGATAAAATTTGTCCTATCAATCACAAAGGAGAATTTTTTAATGTGAGGGGTCCATCAACTACACCAAAGAGCCCTCAAGGAAAACCGGTGGCCATGCAAGCAGGGGCCTCAAAGCAAGGTATTCAACTAGCAGCCAAACATGCGGAGGCAGTCTATTCAGTATCTTGGAATATAAGTCAGGCTATGAAATATCGTCAAAAGTTAGATGAGGCCATCAAGCAAAATGGAGAGTGCAATCGGCAAATTAAAGTTTTTCCAGGGCTTGTTACATATGTAGGAAAGACCCGTGAAGAAGCCCTGGCTAAAAAGCAAGCATTAGATGAAATGTTGCCTCTAGAGACAGCGTTAAAACAACTGAGTTATTTTCTCCAGATGGATTGTACGGATTGGGAAATCGATTTAAAAGTGCCTCCATTACCACCTTTAGAGCAATTTAATGGTCCTGTAGGTCGGTATGAGACAATACTTGAAATTATTCATGATACTAATCCTACGGTGAAGGAATTATTAGGATTTCTTAGTGCAGGTGGAGGGCACTTCACCTTAATCGGAACACCTGAAGAGATTGTTGATCAGATGGAGATGTGGCTAGACAAAGGCGTGGCAGATGGATTTAATCTCATGCCTCCTACTCTACCTGAAAGCTTAGAGGACTTCATTGAATTAGTTGTTCCCGAAATGCAGAAAAGAGAGATTTTCAGAAAACAGTACGAGGGTAAAACACTAAGGGGACATCTTGGGTTAAAATAGGTAGACTGATTATACATCAACTAAATAGTGAATTAGTTTTATTGCACCCTAGAGCTATATATTCTAGAATTTCTTTGAATAGATAGACCTGGTAGGAGGAGTGAGCAGTCCTTTCATGAATCAATAAATAACTGTTTTTAGGGATCTATTCTATATCATATTGATTTCAGTGAAGGGACGGCAGAGACGGCAAACTAAGAGCGTCACTATTCAGACATGCTCATCAATAGAGACCTACTTCGCTTCTACTATTCAGGAAGAATAGAGGCACATGTATAGTATGTCAAAATAATTAAAATTAAAAGCAATCCATAATGGACTGCTTTTAATTTGATTGGATAAATCCATCTTTCATCGTAATTATGTTATCAACATAATCGAGCATTTCTCTATCATGTGTGACTATCAAGGTCGTTATATTAAATGATGTTGTGAGTTCACGTATAAGTTTCATTACATCTTTAGACTTTAATGAATCTAGGCTGGCGGTCGGTTCATCGGCAAACAAAATTTTGGGACGATGGACGATTGCTCGGGCGATAGCGACTCGTTGTCTTTCTCCTCCGGATAGTGAGGAAGGATACGCATTCTTTCGATGTTCCATACCTACTCTCTGCAGAAGTTCACGAACTTCTTTTTGAAGCTCTACCTTAGATAAATGTTTCCCGGCCACCTCAAGCATAAGATATAATTGCTCTTCGACCGTTAAAAAAGGGACAAGATGAGAGGATTGAAATACGAACCCGAAGTCTTTTGCGCGAATTTTTCTTATTTCTTCAGAATTCATTTGTGTAAGGTCTTGCCCATTAAAAACAATAGATCCTTCAGAAGAGGGCTGGAGTCCCGCAGCAATTGTCAGTAGAGTGCTTTTTCCTGACCCGGATGCCCCAACTAGTGCGGTGATTTCTCTCGGCTGAAGTTCCAGGTTTATACCTTTTAAAATTTCTTCCTCAACCTCACCATTAGTAAATCGTTTCTTTAATTCATTGATTGCAATCACTGACATCTTTATACCTCCCCTTGTTGAATAGCCTGTAAAGGCTGTATTTTTCTAATCTGAAGTCCGGATAAAGTAGCTCCGATGAATCCGATTAACAAGAAAGTGATAGAAAGCTGAATAGTTGACCACAACGGCAAATCGAATGGCATTGTATCAGGAGTGACTAGCCCAAATACTTGACTGAGTGTCATAGATAATACTAGAGCGGTCATCGTGATAAAGAGCATTTGCACCCACATCATCTTGAAGAGGGTGCCAGTCTTTACACCAATTGCTTTCAAAATACCATAGAGACCGATTTTTTGAACATTCATCATGTAGAAGAAAATAGCAAAGAGCATCCCACTAATTACAAGTAAAAACCAAACGATCATATTAAGAGAAAGCTGTTCGGCACTGTAACTTGGAATAGTTTTTAAAAATTCTTCTTTTGTGAAAGACTGAAGGCCATCAATAGTGGGAGCTTTATCTTTATCAGAGAGAAACAAAAGTTGCTTCTCCTCGGTGCGATACATCTCCTTGAAATCCTGTTCATTTATAAATGCTACAGGGGCATGACTGTATTTTTCTTGCTCAATAAAACCTTTAACGGTGAGCGATGCTTTTAATTGGTTGTTAGAAAGTGTGTCTCCTACTTTAATCTTATCTTTTAGAGAACTGTCGAGGAACAACTCTCCCTGCGCTACATCTACAAATAATTCTGTAGGTGTGGACGTGACAAATGCCACACTATGTTGTTTCTCATCTGAATCATTCAAAAAGCCCATCTGAATAGAAAGCGCCATAGCGGTTTTATATTCATCTAGAATACTCTCTTGGATGGAGGCTGGAATAAGAGATAAATTAAACGATTCATCTGCATCTTCCTCCATATAGAAATACCCTTCCGGTAAGTTTTTGATTAAAGCTGCATTGTCTTGCGACAAGCCATTAGCCAGTCCGGAAATGATAAACGTTAAAAAACTGACTAAGAATACGATGGATCCCAAAATAACGAATCTGACTTTATTTTTCTTTATTTCTTTCCATGCAAGGTTCATGCGCTTACCTCCTATTTATATGATACTTCTATCATAAAGGAGTTAAGTGAACGGAAGATGAACACGGCTTTACATTCCTATTTACACATCTTATTTGTGGGCGTACTAAGTAATTGTAGAACCCAACATGTAATATAATTTATTTATCGAGGCAAGTGGATACGTACGTTTGTTCCTATGTCTGGAGCGCTGTCAATTTCTATAGAGCCTTTGTGTAAATCAATGATTTCTTTGACAATGGATAAGCCAAGTCCAGAGCCCCCAATAGAACGGTCCCTGGTTTTATCAGCTCTATAAAACCTCTCAAACGCACGCGCCACTTCTTCTTCTGTCATTCCGATACCTTCGTCATGAATAGTGACGATGATTTCTTCGTTAGTTACAGACAAAGTGACTTCAATGATTCCGCCAGGCACACTATATTTGATAGAATTTATCAGCAGATTCTCCCATACGGTTTCTAAGAGTACCGAGTTCCCCCTTACAGTAACTGATTCAAAATGCGCAGAGACACCCAATTCCTTCTTGTCAAAGGCATAACGTAGATGGGAGAGAAGGTTTTCTAGCTGTCTCCTTATATCCACTACTTCGATCAATTCAATTGATTCTTTGTCAAAGGAGGCGAGGGTCAACAATTGGGTGGTCAACGAAGAAAGACGTGTGGTCTCTCTTTGAATAATAGTCATGTATTTTCTTTTATCATCTTCTCCAAGCCCAGGTTTTTGAAGAAGTGACAGATGGCTCTGGATTGTATGGAGAGGAGATTGAATATCGTGCGAAACATTGTGGACGAATTCTTTACGACGAATGATAGATTCTTCAATTCGATTTCGAGATTGTACAAAGTGATCTGCCAAACGCCCGATTTCATCACTTCTACGAATAGATAAAGGTACGTCGAAACGTTCTTCCCCCAATTTCTCTATAGCATCAGTTAACTTAGTTATGGGCTGGACCAAGAAACGCGCTACGACTAGCATACCTAAAAAGCTCAATAAGATGATACCAAGCGCAAGTCCCCCGAATAGAAAGTGGAGTTCTTGGAAAAGCAGATTGATGTTTGGTCGTAAGAAGAGAGCATAATCTTTCTCGTCGATCTCAATATTTACACCGACACTGTTTTTAAGTTCATTGGAAAAAAAACCTGTCACCAAAAATCCACGAGGATAATCACGTATACCGTTGAATGTTTCTGCATCCAGAACCTTTTGGATATCATGATTATCTAAATTTTCCTCGCGGAAGCTACCGCCGTAACGATAAACTGTCTGTCCATCTGTAAGGTAGAGCTGATACCCTACATCGCCAAGAAGATGAAAGGTATCCTCGGCAGAACTAAATGAGTTTCCATTTGTTGAGAGTGCAATACTGTTTGCTATGGCGAGATTTTTTGCATTATTCTCTGCCTTTAAGTACATATCATAATAAATGTTCATGGCGAAGAAAGAGATCAAACTACTTACAAACATTGTAAGAATGGTAAACCATACGAATTTTACATAAAGAGTCAATTTGTCACCTCAATTCTATATCCTACTCCTCGAACCGTTACAATCTTCAAATCAGGTGCAAACCGCTCTAATCTTTCTCGAATCCTTTTGATATGTACCGTAATTGTCCGTTCGTCCCCACTGAAATCTATTCCCCAGACACGTTCAATAATCGTCTCTCTCGTGACGACTTGTTCTTTCCGACTTAATAAGATTGAAAGAATTTCAAATTCTTTTAAGGGTAAAATAAGCTTTCCTTTGGGAGAGCGCACCTCATAACTTTTAAAATCGATTGTCAGTGACCCCACTCTCAGTTCAGAGTCTGCTGTTTGATCGTATCGCCGCAAGACGGCCTTTACTCTAAATAGTAATTCTTTTGCATCGAATGGTTTTACCAAATAATCATCTGAGCCTGCCAAAAATCCTTTTTCTTTGTCTTCGATATGATGTCGTGCAGTCAGCAGGATCACAGGGATATCAAAGTCACTTCGAAGTGTCTTCGTCAACTCAAACCCGTCGATTCCAGGCATCATCACATCGACTATGGCTATATCGACTGGCTTTATGTTTAATAGATCGAGTGCCTGTTCACCTGAAGTTGCTTCTATGACTTGATAACCCGTCAAACGTAGTTCTGAGGCAACAAAATGTAGCATATTCAAATCATCATCTACTGCTAATATTCGGATCATCTTAACACTCCTAAGTTTGCATATATTACGTAAACTATATAAATAAATAATCTGTAAATCAATTGGTGAACAATAAAAAAATCACCTACCCGTCAACCTCTCAGATAGGTGTCTTAAATAAATCTAAATTAAGTAATTTAATATTCTTTAGAACTTAGACATTGAAGTTTATCGTAGTCTAAATTCCCACCACTTACAATGCATCCGACCTCTTTCGGTAGATGGTTCAGATGTCCATGAAGAACTGCAGCAACTGCCACAGCACCAGCCCCTTCAACTAATAGCTTTTCTCTTTCGAGCATGAATAAAATTGTGTCTGCGATTTCTTCTTCAGTCACTGTCACTATTTCATCGACAAACTCTTCGATTAGAGGATAGGTGAGGGAACCTGGATTTCTTACCTGTATCCCCTCAGCCATCGTCTTCCAGCTTAAACCGGTATTGTCCCTTAAGCGATTGAATTTCAGATGAACTCCTGGAACGCTTGCCGCCTGTACACCTACAATCTTGATGTAAGGATTTTGACGTTTGGCAGTGATAGCAATTCCTGCTATCAGCCCGCCGCCACCTACCGGTACGATGAGGGTGTCAAGATTAGGGTTTTGTTTCAACATCTCTAGAGCAAGAGTTCCTTGTCCCGCAATCACATCCTCATCATCAAACGCATGAACAAATGTATGATTGTTAAGGACGCAGTGTTGTAATGCATGTGCGTAAGCCTCATCGTAGGTATCGCCCGCTAAAATCACGCTGGCCCCGTAGGCACGTGTGGCCTTTATTTTGGTTTCAGGGGTGTGGACAGGCATATAGATATAAGCTTGGGCATTTCGTAATTTACATGCAAGCGCAACTCCCTGTGCATGATTTCCAGCCGAGGCTGCGATCACACCACGTTCCAATTCTTTAGTAGACAAGGAAAGAACTTTGTTGAGAGCACCACGTACTTTAAATGAACCCGTCCTTTGGAGGTTCTCGAGCTTGAGATAGACGTTGTAACCAGCTCGCCGATTGATTGTAGAGCTCTGTTTTAATGGAGTCGCGTGTATTAAATTTCGTATTTTAGCCATTGCTAATTCACTATTGATGTTTAAAGTCAAATTCCCATCGGTTTCACACTCCGCATTTCTGATTTACTTTAAAGTATCTGTTACTTAGACCTGTTCTGGACAAAAGGCATCATCTTCCGTAGTCTTTCACCGACCTCCTCGATTGAATGACTCTGTTCTTGCGATTTGATCTTTTGGTAGTTGAAGCGATCATTTTCATTTTCCTGTATCCATTCTTGAGCAAATCGTCCATCTTGAATATCTCTAAGGATATCTTTCATTCGTTCTTTAGTTCCTGCATCAATTACACGCGGACCCGATACAAAGTCTCCCCATTCTGCAGTGTCTGAGATAGATTGACGCATACCTGTGAGTCCTCCCTCATACATAAGGTCAACAATGAGTTTCAGTTCATGCATAGTCTCAAAATACGCCAGTTCTGGTTGATAGCCGGCTTCGACCAATGTTTCGTATCCCGCCTTCACTAATGATGTCACTCCGCCACATAGCACAGCCTGTTCTCCAAAAAGGTCGGTCTCTGTTTCTTCTTTAAAGTTAGTCTCCAAAACACCTGCTCGAGCCGATCCAATACCTTTTGCATAGGTGAGGGCAATGTCCCGTGCAGAACCGGTATGGTCTTGATGAACTGCAAATAATGCCGGCACGCCAGCTCCAGTCTCAAAAGTTCGACGAACGAGGTGTCCAGGTCCTTTCGGAGCTACAAGGAACACATCGACATCCACGGGAGGCTTGATCTGTTGAAAATGAATATTAAAGCCATGCGCAAACGCCAAAGATTTACCACTAGTAAGATGTTGTCGAATCTCGTTTTCAAAGACATTTCTTTGCTTTTCATCAGGTAGCAACATCATGATGACGTCCGCTTTAAAACATGCTTCATGCACAGAAAACACTTGAAATCCGTCTTTTTCTGCCAGGTCCCAAGAATGCCCTTCACGTAGCCCGATGATTACGTTAAAACCACTGTCTCGAAGGTTAAGGGCATGTGCATGTCCTTGTGAGCCATAACCCACAATTGCAATTGTCTTTCCTTCAAGTGCGTTCACATTCATGTCTGATTCATAGTATACTTTTACCATTTTTTAATCTCCTCACTTTTTCAGTTTGAATAATTGTTTTCTGACTTAAGAATTTATAATTACGTAGGATGAAACATTAGAAAGTCTTTCAATCAACTGTAATATCTACTACATCAAGTTGTTTATCTAAGACTCTGAACAGTTGGACAAAGCGATGTTCATCTTCTGCAGCCACAGTCAAGCGTAGCTTGGAGACATTTTCAGTATCTGTCTCCTCCAGCAAGAGTGATCGAAGAGAAAACCGGTGTCTGTTGACGAGACCCGTCAAGCGGACAAGCGTATGGCCCGGATTTTTGATCAACATGGTGATTGTTCGATTACTCATGATGTCACTCCAATCATTTCATTAAGGGCTTTTCCAGGTGGGACCATAGGATAGACATTTTCATTAGGGTTGACTAAACATTCAATCAGGACAGGCTCACTGTTTGAAAGGGTCTGGTGAAAAACGCGTTCCGCCTCCACTAGAGTTCGTACCTGATATCCCTTAATTCCGTAAGCTTGAGCTAAGACTTGGAAGTCGGGTTGTAATGAAAAGGTCGATTGAGAAAGACGTCCTTCATAGAATGTATCTTGCCACTGCCGGACCATACCTAGAGAACCATTATTCAAAAGAATGATTTTTACAGGTAAGTCCCATTCTTTCAACAAAATCAATTCTTCCAGCGTCATCTGGAAACCTCCGTCACCAACAATAGCAATCACTGTCCTATCAGGTTCGGCAAGCTGGGCACCGATTGCGGCAGGAAAACCGAAGCCCATCGTTCCGAGTCCTCCTGATGTGACCCATCGGTTTGGATGCTTGAAAGAATAAAGTTGCGCAGCCCACATTTGATGCTGACCGACATCAGTCGTTACAATCGCCTCTCCTTTTGTAAATTGATGCACCAAAGAGATCACATTCTGGGGAGACATAAAAGTAGGATGTTCTGAACACCAATATGGAAAATCACGTGTCAAGGTTGCCAGATGCTCTAGCCATTCTACAGTAGTTGAATTGCTCCCAGAATGTTTCAGAGTAGTAGACAACACCACTTTTGCGTCTCCCACGATAGGGAGGTCTGTGTGCACATTTTTACCGATTTCTGAAGCATCGATATCGATATGGACGACATAAGCATAAGGTGCGAACTTCTCTAAGTTCCCTGTTAGACGATCATCAAATCTCGCTCCAACATTGATGAGTAAATCGCATTCAGATAGTGCCATATTAGCAGTGAAGCAACCATGCATACCGGCAAGGCCTAGAAACAATGAATGATCTGCCGGAAAACCACCCAGCCCTAACAGAGTATGGACGACAGGTATTTGATATTGCTCAGCAAAGTATTGTAACTCTTTATGTGCCTTTGCATGCAAGACACCAGCTCCTGCTAAAATGACGGGACGTGTAGAGGAACCTATCGTCTCAATCAAGGTATTGATTTGAACAGCTTCAGGAGCTGGGTGAGCATGTTTTACCACACATGGTGCAGGTTCTAGTTCTTCCGAGGAGGTCAGCTCTGCAGCAAGATCTTTAGGAATATCAACTACTACTGGACCTGGTCGCCCTTCTGTTGCAATACGAAAGGCTTCACTTACGATATGGGGAATATCCTTTACCTGTTGAAGTTGTAGATTGTATTTTGTGATAGGTGTAGTGATACCTACTACATCGGCCTCTTGGAATGCATCTGTCCCTAACACTTGTGTGGCCACTTGGCCTGTAAAGATGACAAGAGGTAAGGAGTCCATCATGGCGTCAGCAATTCCTGTCACCAGATTGGTGGCTCCTGGTCCTGATGTAGCAAGTACGACACCAGGTTTTCCCGAGACACGTGCGTACCCCTCGGCCGCATGTATCGCACCTTGTTCATGTCGTGCAAGGATATGTTTTATGGGCGAACGGAATAGGGCATCATAAATAGTGAGGACAGCTCCTCCTGGATATCCAAATATCATCTCTACGTCCTGGTCCTTCAAGCACTGAATAAAGAGGTCAGCTCCTGTTTGTGAATATTTAGCGCCATTAGTTTGCAAGTTCTGTTTGTTTACTAGCATGTAACCTTCTCCTTTCCACATAAAAATAGCTTTCTCTCCTTATACGAAATCATCTGTTCGTACAGGGGTGAGAAAGCTTGTTGCCATTCACGGTACCACCCTGGTCCATCGCTTCTAGTGCACGCGACCTTAGCAGAAACATTTAAGTGTTTCAATTTTTGATAACGAGTATATATTGATACTCGGCTGCTCTTACTAATGCAGTTCAGAACAACACTCGGAGGGGATAGAAGGGTTCAGGCGTATTACTGGTTTCCAGCGTTCCCAGCTCTCTGTCAATACGATTTCCTGTCCTTGCGCCTCTTCATAGATTTATATAATTAGATTTTTAATACCCCGCCTGTATTGGCAGAGGTGACAAGTTTTGCATAACGGGCCAGATATCCTTTCTGAATTTTAGGAGAAGGTTTGATCCAGTGCTTTCTTCTCTCTTCCAGGATTTTCTCTGACACTTCCAAGCATAGTGTTCTCTCTACAAGATTAATTGTAATAAGGTCTCCATCGTGTACGAGAGCGATAGGCCCACCTTCAGCAGCCTCTGGTGAGACATGGCCGATTGATACCCCTCTTGAAGCCCCTGAGAATCGACCATCTGTAATCAGGGCGACTTGAGTATCGAGCCCACGTCCAGCGATTGCGGCTGTCGGAGCGAGCATCTCGGGCATACCTGGCCCACCTTTTGGACCTTCATACCTTATTACAACCACGTGTCCTGCTTGAACTTCTCCAGATTCAATCCCCTTCAGGGCATCGTCTTGTGATTCATAAACGATAGCTGACCCGACAAAGCTTTTAATGTTCGGGTCGACAGCTCCAACTTTAATGACCCCCCCATCAGGGGCGAGATTTCCAAACAAGATGGAGAGTCCACCGACCTGACTATGGGCGGTCTCCTTACTACGTATCACATCTGAATTGAGAGCCTGCGCCTCTTTCACATTTTCGTATAATGTTTTTCCAGTGACTGTGATGCGCTCAGGATGAACCACTCCCTCCATCTCACATAGCTCTTTGATGATAGCGCTCACCCCACCGGCATTATGGACGTCCTGCATTGAATAATTCGAGGCTGGACTGATTTTCGAGAGATAGGGTGTGCGTTTGGCTATCTCATTGATTCGGTTCAGGTCATAATCGATTTCAGCTTCATGGGCTATGGCCAATGTATGTAATACGGTGTTTGTTGAACCTCCCATCGCCATGTCGAGTGCAAATGCATCGTCTATGGTCTCCTTTGTAATGATATCTCTAGGTTTTATATCGTTTTTGATGAGATCGATAAGATGCTCCGCTGCATCGTAGATCAACTGATGTCTCTCTTTTGAAGTCGCGACTAGAGTTCCGTTTCCAGGAAGAGCAACTCCCAACATCTCCATAAGCGAGTTCATGGAGTTGGCTGTAAACATTCCTGAGCAGGATCCACAGGTTGGGCAAGCATTTTTTTCGATGTCTAGTAATTCTTCCTGTGTCATCCGCCCAGATTGATAGGCGCCGACACCTTCAAAAACAGATGCCAGCGACAGAGGTTGTCCTGTACTGGACACGCCAGCTTCCATGGGTCCCCCCGAGACGAAGACGGAAGGCACGTTTGTACGTACAGCTGCCATGAGCATGCCAGGCGTGATCTTATCGCAATTTGGGATATAAAATACTCCATCGAACCAATGGGCATTGATGACTGTCTCCGCTGAATCTGCAATCAATTCTCTGCTTGGCAGGGAATAACGCATTCCAATATGTCCCATGGCGATACCATCATCGACTCCGATTGTATTGAACTCGAATGGAATACCACCCGCTGCTCGAATGGCGTCTTTTACCACGTCTGCAAATTGACGCAGATGCATGTGACCGGGAATGATATCGATATAGGAATTACATACGCCGATAAACGGCTTATCTAAATCTTTGAGCTTGACACCTGTCGCATATAAGAGGCTTCGATGTGGCGCACGGTCTACGCCTTTTTTGATCATGTCACTGCGCAAAGCCTGTCACCTCAACTTGTGGGAGCGTATTGTCATGTGCTGGATACACCTTTGTTCCGTCTGTTGTAACGGTCTTTCGGAATTCTTTCAGGAGCTTCTTTGTGAGTTCCCCAGGTGTGCCGTCCCCAATTGTCCTGCCGTCGACCTTTACGACCGAGATGACCTCGGCGGCTGTTCCGGTTAGAAACATCTCATCGGCAACGTATACGTCATGTCTTGTGAATACCTGTTCTCTGACCGGGAATCCTAATCCACTTGCGATTTCCATCACAGCATTTCGTGTAATACCTTCTAAAGCACCAACATATCCAGGTGGGGTCAAGATTTCTCCGTTTTTGATGATAAACACGTTGTCGGCTGAGCCCTCAGCCACGTATCCTTGATCGTTCAACATCAAGGCCTCACTAACCCCAGCTAAATTTGCTTCGATCCGTACCAAAATATTATTTAGATAGTTAAGTGACTTGACCTTGGGAGAAAGGACATCTGAGCGATTTCTCCGAGTGGCAACCGTGACAATCTCGATTCCCGTCTCGTAGAGAGCCTTTGGAAACAGCGAGAGCTGTTCTGCAATGATGATGACCTGTGGTCTTCTACAGGATGATGGGTCGAGACCTAAATTACCCACACCCCTCGAAACGACGATACGAATATAGGCGTCATTTAGTTGATTACGTTTTAATGTTTCAACGGTTAGTTCGGACAGCTCTTCTTTAGTGAAAGGGACTGACAACATGATTGATTTGGCTGAGTCGTAAAGGCGATCAATGTGTTCATCTAATCGAAATACATTTCCCTCGTAAGCTCGAATCCCTTCAAAAACACCATCACCATACAAAAAGCCATGGTCGTAAACAGAAACTAAAGCGTCCTTCTTATTTACAAATCTGTCGTTCAAGTAAATCAATTGCTCCGTCATTTTTATACCTCTTTTCTTGATTTTTGGAGAAAATTTTCTATCTTGAAATAATAAATTTTGAAAATAAAAAAACTCGCCCCTAAAGAAGGGACGAGTTTAGCTCGCGATACCACCCTAGTTCCGTTCATGGACAAATCCATTTACGACACTCAATCAACGTACAATCATACGCGTTCCTTGTAACGGGGGACGGCCCGACAATGCTTACTTCAAAAGTTCGGCATTGCATCTAGGAGATGATTTTCGGATAAGCTCTGAACACCGGCTCGCACCAAGTACCGGTTCTCTGTGGATCAGGGAGACTTATCTTACTCTTCTCGTCAGCGATTTTCTATTCCAAATTTTATTAATACTAAAACTATCAGCAAATTTTTTTTTTGTCAAACACTTTTTTTGTTTTGTATGAAAAACTTTGCTCATCACTCACTAGTCATATATCTTTTCAATGGCAAATTATCTTTCTAATTCTTGCTCCTGGTATCTCAGAACTCTAAGCTTTCTTAAACGCTAACCTTCAAACGGAGGTATAGATTCTCATCAACATGTCCATTCTAGAATCAGATAGTGGTGTAGGAGGGATATTTAAAAATGTTCAAGAAGCCTATAAAGTTACTATTCGATAAAGAACAGATGAAAGAAACACAGGACATGACCAAAAAAAAAGAGCAATCTACTGAGGCCTCAACGGTTCATGAGAGTTTAATTCCTTCCTTAGGCAAAGAACTAGAACAGCAAGTAACCGCCGCATTACACAGTCCTGCTGAGCTAGTTGTGAAAAATATAGCTCCTAATCTCACACTAATTTATATGGATGACTTAGTAGACGTCCGTACCTTAACTGATCAAATCTTAAGAGACCTATATAAAGAGGTCTATTTATCCCCAGAAAGTCTAAAACAACGATTAATAATACCCAAAGTAGACTTATCCTCAACTATGGAAGAAGCTGTCATGGCTATACTCAATGGGTCTGTACTTATCCATGTTGAGGGCCATTCTATCGTCTTACTCGGGAATATATCAACAAGAGAGTCGAGATCTTTGTCGGCACCAGAAAATGAATCCCAAGTAATCGGTTCACAAGTTGCTTTCAATGAAAGTCTTTCGACAAATGCATCTCTTGTACGAAGGTACATCATCAACGCCGACCTCTGTAAAGAAAACTATAAGGTCGGAAATAGAACCAATACCACGGTAGCTCTCATGTACATAAAAGGGATTGCCTCCGAAGAGATGGTTCAAACAGTTCAGCAGCGTATTGAGGATCTCGATGTAGATGCGATGATCGACAGTACGGTTCTGGCTCAACTGATCGATGACAACTCGTTATCCCCTTTCCCACAGTTTCTTATGACTGAACGACCGGATCGGTTTTGCGAAGGTTTGTTAAATGGGAAGCTAGGGATTTTAGTCGATGGAAGCTCATTGGCCATTATCTGCCCGCAATCCTTTACTGAATTCTTCCAAAGTAGGGAAGATCAAAATCTGCGATGGCCAATAGCTACGTTTCTAAGACTATTAAGAATTAGTGCGGTTTTCTTATCAATCTTTTTGACCCCTCTATATGTTGCGTCATTGACATTTCACTATGAGGTCATACCTCGATCATTGTTAGTTCCTTTAAGTGAATCTAGGGCTCTCGTTCCCTTTCCACCTATTATTGAGGCGTTATTATTAGAATTGATTATTGAACTTCTGAGAGAGGCTGGTGCACGTCTACCGACTAAAGTTGGACAAACCATCGGTATCGTTGGAGGTATAGTAATAGGGACCGCTGCTGTACAAGCTGGGATTACAAGTAATATATTGATCATCATTGTTGCATTAAGTGCACTTGCCTCCTTTACTAGTCCAAGTTACACGATGGGGAATGTGATTCGGTTGATACGATTTCCAATCATCTTGTTAGCGGGTTTCTGGGGTTTCTTTGGTGTCATGTTAGCATTTTGTTTTGTTCTTGTTCATCTACTTCGTCAGTCGAGTCTAGGGGCCCCTTATACGGCTCCATTTTATCCTCCCCGCCTTGTAGATTGGCGTGATAGCCTTGTCAGACTGCCTTTACCATTCACCAACAAGAGACCGACAATAACACGTACAAAGGACCAAACAAAATACGATTCTGAACCTATCAATCCAGAGAAAAATAGAACTGAAGGTGATTGAGTGAAAAACACCTTGCACATCAGTCCAAAAGAGACCATTAACGCATTTTTGTTATTCTTTGTCATTCACACGAATCAGGTCGCTGTCGGGATACATGGGTTTCAACGGCTCATCTTCGAAGATGCCAAGCACGATGCATGGATATCGGTCATTCTGGCAGGATTGCTCACGCACATCGTTGCTGTTTTCATGCTAAAGACACTCGAGATTTATGGAACGCAGGATTTGTATGGTATCCATCTTGATTTGTTTGGACAGTGGATAGGCAATTTTATAAATGCTCTTTATGTTCTGTATTGTTCAGCAGCCTTTTTTACAATCTTACAAAATTACATTGAAGTGATTCAGACCTGGGTATTCCACGATTTGAATTTTAAGTTTATTGCAGCTTCGATACTGTTGCTGGTATGTTATGCCTTCCTTGGAGGCATCCGAGTCATTATAGGCGTTACGTTTTTTAGTTTTGTCTTCGCAATATGGTTGTTTCCCATGTTAAGTTTTCCTCTACAATATACAGAATTCAGGGATGTCCTTCCCTTTTTAGAAAATGACTTCTTAGATATTTTAAAAGGTGTACATTCGATGACGCTGACGATAGTCGGTTTTGAAATCCTGAACATCATTTATCCGTATGTAAAAGAAAAAAAGAAGGTTAGTAAATTTCTTCATTTGGGGCTCCTGGTAACCACTCTGATGTATTTGTCAGTCATGTTGGTCTCAATAACCTTTTTCAGTGAAGGTCAACTGAATAAGACCATATGGGCGACACTATCACTTTTCGGTGTATTAAAGCTCCCGTTTATTGAAAGGACTGAACTGATTGCAGTTTGCTATTGGTTATTGATTATCTTACCTAATCTATGTTTGTATCTGTGGGCAGCTCATCGTGGTATTACACGCATTGTAAAAGTAAGTGCATCAAAGTTTGCTTGGGCATTTATTAGTACAATCTTTATCGGTTGTATTTTAGTTGAAAGCCGTACTCAAATAAACTCACTCAATACTTACTTCTCTCAAGTAGCATTTTACATCGTTTTTGTCTATCCGATCTTCTTATTTTTAATAGCGTTAATTAAAAAGAAATTTACAGCAAAAAGGAGAAACCTTAATGAGGAAGGTTAAGTCTTTGATACTCTCACTACTAATCTTATTAAGTTTAACGGGCTGTGCAGAGCAAAAGCGCCTTGAGAAAGTGGGGCTTATCATGCTGGTTGGCTACGACTTGGGCGAGGAAAGCAGTTTGTCGACTACGGCTGTAGTCCGTCAAGTAAGTCCTGAGTTTGAAAGCAACATTGAAATAATTTCGGCAGAAAATGAAACTAGTAAAGGGACCCGAGCAATCATGAACCGAAAGACATCGAAGAAGCTTGTAGAAGGGCAGTTGAGAGTAGTCCTTTACGGTGATGAATTAGCTAATCAAGGAATTGGTAATACGTTGAATGGACTTACGAGAGATTCAGACATCAGTGGTGGGATATTTATGGCAGTGGTAGAAGGGGAAACAAAAAAAATTCTTGAATCGAGTTACAAAGATATAGGTGATATAGGGCAACATATTTACAAGCTTTTAGAACAAAACATGGAAGAAGAATTGATTATTTCATCCACGCTCCATGAAGTATCTCATGACTACCATTCTATAGGAAAAGATATTTCGATGCCAATACTTTCGAGAGAAGGAGAATCAATTACTATTTCGGGGATGGCGCTTTTTAATAAAGGAGAGATGGTTGGAGAACTACCGGCTACTGATAGTTTTTATTTAAAACTAGTCAGAGATCATTACGATTCGGGAACGTTTGAAACCCAGATATCAACCGAAGATTTAGAGGAGACAGAAATGGAGGGTCTGCCTAGTGAACTCTCTGTGGTACTAGCTACAATCAAGTCTAAAGAAAAGTTAGAACTCACTAATTATGAAGTACCAGAGTTTAATCTAGATATTAGTTTAAATGCAAGGATATTAGAATTAAATGCAGAAATCGACCTAGGAGATCCTAATAAAGTTGTCATGATAGAAAAGGCTATTAGCAAAAGCCTTTCTAGTGAAGTTTCAAGAGTGATTCGATATTGTCAAGATATGAACTCGGATGTATTTGGGTTGGGCCAACAATACAGAAGCTCCGTAAAAAACTCAGAATTGACTGAGGATAAGTGGAAAGAAATGTACCAACAGGCAAAAGTCAATGTTCATGTAGACTTAAACATCCTCCGAACTGGAACCTTAGATTGAACTAACTAGATAAGGTCTACTTCTTTGTCATAGTGCTTGTCAGCTTACTATCCCTATATATAAACACAAATAAGGATTACACAGAAAAGTAACATCAAAAATCCATCATTCAAGTTGCTACACTAGTGTCGCTGAGAGCCTGGAGGCTCTCGGTCTCATTGAGCTGTGCGAATACAAGCAGTCTTAAAAATGATTCGAAATGCAGCTTCTTTGTAAAGTAATTTAACTGATGGGTCTCGATCAGTTCTTCAAGTTTTTTCGAAAAAATTGGTGAGAGCCATTGTTCAAATGATGTTTTGCGTGTATACTTATCCATGCGATTGTCCTTTATTTTGGATTTGGATGGTTTACTACCCGAATCCATTATAAAGGATTTTTTTATGCTTGAATTAGATGACAGAGGATTCTGTTTACTTATAGGTGTTTAGTTAATTTAATGCGACAGTAGTGATAGATAATAAATGTAAAGAGTTAGTTATTTTCGATGAGTTAATCAATAGGGGTTTTTCGGAACTCATTGAATATGAAACTTTATTAAAATCTAATTTATGAAAAGCTGATAGTGGAATAGTTTTGTTGCGCCTTATAGCTTTATCTTCTAAAAATTTTTGTGAGTAGCTAGACCTGATGTGCTGATTGCGCAGTTCTTTCATTCATTAGTGGATATCCATTTTTTAAGAAATACTTTCCTCATCACGTAGATTCAAGTATAGGGAAATGTTTAAACTGGTATAGAAATACGACATTGATCCGGTGAATCAAATTGAGCGAGCAAAAAGGATAAAGATATACCCATAACTACAGTAAGACCCTAGAGTCTACCGAAGTCTTGATTAAACCTAGACCTCGTTAGACCCTAGGGTTATTTTAATACATCAATTAATATAATCTGAATAATGAGTTGTAAAAAACAACAGAGTATAATAAAATTACCTAAAGTTAAATCATAGTATATCAATAGGAATAATAAATTAATGTGAGGGTGTGATTATAGGTATGGGAGATGCACCGTTTTTATCGGTAGAAGAAATTTCAAAGGCTTTTCACTCTGACCAAGTACTGAACCAGGTTCTTGACTCCATTTCATTCACTATCCAACGGGGAGAGACTATTGCTCTGTTGGGAGAGAGTGGATGTGGGAAAAGTACCCTTCTAAATATTATTGGAGGATTTGAAAGACCAGATCAAGGCCTTGTGAAGCTGCAGAATGAGTCCATTACAAAACCTAGCCGAAAAGCAATCATGCTTTTTCAGCACTACGGATTGCTTCCGTGGAAATCCGCGTTAAAAAATGTGGAATTCGGTCTCGAAAGTTCTTCTCTATCAGCCAAAGAACGAGCAGAAAGAGCACGCCATTATCTCGACCTGGTAGGTCTTTCAGGCAAGAGTCAAATGTTTCCCCATGAAGTGTCAGGCGGTATGAAACAACGTATCGCGATAGCGAGGGCACTTGCACCACAGCCCGAACTGATCTTGATGGACGAACCATTTGCTGCGTTGGATACATTTAATCGATACCATCTGCAAGATCAATTACTCAACATACAAGCCAAGGAACAAACTACTATCGTGTTGGTGACTCACGACATTGATGAAGCTATCTATCTAGCTGATCGCATCTTTATTATGCATTCCAATCCAGGTCGTATTCACCATGAGATCCATGTTGAACTGTCGAAACCTCGCGATCGAAGTCATCCGGATTTTTATACATACCGCAAACAAATTTTGGATGAATTCCATTTCAGCCGACAGGAATCGGCCATAGAATTTCATATTTGACCAATGACTAAACACAATAAGGAGAATCCGATGAAAAAATCATTCACATTACTAATCACACTACTTTTGGTATTTGCCCTGGTCCTCACGGCTTGCGGTACGGAGAATAGCTCATCCTCTGGTTCAGACGATGAAAAACGCGTTGTCAAAATAGGGTATTTACCTATAACTCATGCTGTACCGTTGTACATCGAAAAAGAGCTGGAAGACTATAAAAATTTCGAATTGGAATTAGTGAAGTTTGGTTCATGGCCTGAGTTGATGGATGCCTTGAATACAGGCCGTATTGATGGGGCTTCTGTCCTCGTCACACTAGCGATGAAAGCAAAAGAGCAGGGAATCGATCTTAAAGCAGTAGCACTGGGACATCGTGACGGCAATGTATTTGTTACAGACCCTTCAATCGATACAGCTCAGGACTTGAAAGGAAAGAACTTTGCTATACCTCATAAATTTTCTACGCATAATGTTTTGCTGTACCAAATGCTACAGCAAAACCAGATGGCGTATGAAGATGTGAATGTTATCGAACTACCACCAGCAGAGATGCCAGCGGCTCTTGCTGAGGGTCGTATTGCAGGCTACGTGGTGGCTGAGCCATTTGGTGCTATTTCCGTCTCGCTTGAAAAGGGCAAAGTCCTGTATCAGGATCAGGATGTCTGGGAGAACTCCATCGATTGTACTCTTGTGCTGCGTAATGATTTCATTCAAAACGAGAAAGAGGTCGCTCAGGAGTTCGTCAATTACTATGTGGCTGCTGGCGAAGTGGCAGAAGCAAAAGATGAACATACACATGAAATGTCATCAAAATATATGAACGTCGAAGAAGAGGTTTTGGATTTATCATTTGAGTGGATCGCGTATGATGATCTGGTGATTCGAGAAGAGGAGTATGAAGCATTACGTGCAAGTCTTATGGAAATGGGGCTTATGGACAATCCACCAAGTTACACTGATTTTGTAGACCACTCATTATTAGATGAAGCGATGTGACGACAAATGAAACTAAAATTTTTAGCGCCGGCAGGGATTGGCTTTATACTCCTCATCGCTGTGTGGCAAATGGTCTATACTTTTGGCGATTACGATGCTGTGTTGTTCCCACCGCCAATAGCAGTGGGTGCAGCCATTTTGAGTCTCATACAAGACGGTACACTGATCACACACATTCAAGTTAGCCTCTATCGCTTCCTGCTAGGATATTTATCTGCTGTTGTTATTGCTGTCGGTCTAGGACTCCTATTGGGAAGACTACCACTGGTTTGGAGCATACTCGACCCGATTGCCCAAGTGATTCGACCTGTATCTCCCATCGCCTGGTCCCCATTTATTGTCCTATGGTTTGGAATCGGGGATATTCCAGCCATCGTCATCATCTTTATTGCTGCCTTTTTCCCTGTTCTGCTGTCAACAGTTGGGGCAGTCCGTAAAGTAGATGCCAGTTATCTAAAGGTGGCTGAGAATTTTGAGGTGAAAGGGGTTCAACTCCTTTTTAAGGTGATCTTCCCTGCAGCCTTTCCATTCATTGCGAATGGACTGCATATAGCAGTGGGAACAGCGTGGATATTCTTAGTAGCTGGTGAAATGGTCGGGGCACAATCTGGACTTGGATATCTCATTGTGGATGCGCGAAATTCCATGCGGCTAGACTTTGTAATGGCGGGAATCGTATTTATAGGGGTCTTAGGTTTGCTTTTAGATAAGGTGGTAGGGTTATTCGAAAGATGGATCAATAGACAATGGGGTATTCGTGCCACATGAAAAAATAGAGCATCCCTGCTCTACTCTGTTACTTCATCTTTCAAAACAGTCGTTTCGAGCTGTGTTACATTTTCTTCGCAATGGGGACAATAATATGCAATCTCCACTTCATGTTGACAAGTAGTATGGACCAGCTTTTTATAGCAAGGGTCCAGGTGTTCGCTCCCCCATAGAACCATGGCATTAAACACGGGTTCTAGTGCCTTCCCGCTTTCTGTGAGAGCGTATTCGTATCGAGGTGGATGTTCCGAATAAAGAGATGAACGGACGAGTCCCGATTTTTCTAAGTGCTTCAATCGGTCAGAAAGTATATTCGATGAGATTCCTAGCAATTGTTTTTTTAAATCATTGAACGTCTTTGTGCCGACCAAGATCTCATGGAGAACGAGTAACGTCCAGCGGTCCCCAATCAAGTTTAAAGTCTGTGCTATATTGCAAGGCAAATTGTATCGTGTTTCGCGCATGTTATGCTCCCTCCATTATCACTTATTTAATCATATCGAAAATTTTGATACAACTGAGTTGTTTTTTATTACCTAGTCATTTAAAATAATCTTTAATCGATATCCCACTTAAATGGTTGGATTTTGAATCCAGAGGAGGAATTTCAATGACCACTTTATATCTAGTCGAATCTGTTTTTAATGGCACTATCAAGGACAAGGAATCATTCGAGCAAAAAGTAGAAGCTGTTCGTGACGAGATTGGCACTCAAGGTGCTGGTTTGATCGAAGTTCAGGTAGCAAAAGATTTATCACGTGCTTTTTTCATTATCGAAGCTGAAGAACGCAATTTAGTGAATGAATCATTACGCAAACTAGAAGTTCCGGTCACTCTAATCAAACCGGTTCGACTGGTCGGTACGGAACTAGAAGAAGTGAAAAAACAGGCGGACACGGTAAATTATTTGGTAGAGTGGAACCTTCCAGAGAACCTTACAATGGATGCTTACTTAGAAAGAAAATCGAAAAACTCGGTTCACTATGATGAGGTCCCTGAAGTGAAGTTCTCCCGCACATATGTGTGTGAGGATATGACGAAATGTCTATGC
The DNA here is from genome assembly GCF_042649045.1 of Chryseomicrobium palamuruense. Taxonomy (NCBI): domain Bacteria; kingdom Bacillati; phylum Bacillota; class Bacilli; order Caryophanales; family Caryophanaceae; genus Chryseomicrobium; species Chryseomicrobium palamuruense. The sequence continues at coordinate 130,307 of NZ_JBHSEF010000009.1, forward strand.
TTCTATGATTCTCCTGATGAATCAACCGTTAAGAAGGCGCGTGAGGCTGTAATGGCACCGATTGATACATTGACTGAACTATCGTAAGAATGGAAATGGGGGAGTTCCTGTGGCACACACAGACCGTTTGCAAGAGCTGATTGCTGAAAAATTAAAGCCACATGTGAAGAGAATCGATACAGAGGCGTATTATGCATCTGACTTTTTAAAAAGTTTAGGTCAAAATGGGTTCCTCGATTCTTCTGAAGGTATTCCCTATTCACGTGAGGTGATGATGGTAGAGGAGATTGCGAAGGTATGTATGACCACGGCATTTAATTTTTGGTGCCATTTGGCTGCGATGACCTACATCCGCCAAAGTACAAACCTTCATCTGAAGGAACACCTACTGCCACAATTTGAAAACGGCTCAATATTAGGTGCCACAGGGCTCTCAAACCCGATGAAATATTATGCAGGACTTGAAAAGCTACATTTGCGGGCGAAGAAGGTGGACGGCGGTTATATCATTTCAGGGAAGTTACCTTCAGTCTCGAACCTAGGGGACGACCACTGGTTTGGAATAGTGGCCGAAGTGGATGACACGAGACGCATCATGGCTATTGTTCCCTGCCGAACAGAGGGCTTGTCTCTAAAGGGAAAAGCGGAGTATTTGGGAGTCAACGGTAGTGCTACTTTTGCTTGTTCGTTTGAAGAGGTTTGGATTCCGGACAATTGGATTGTGGCCGAAGATGCTGACGTATTCATCCCTATAATCCGACCTGCATTTGTTCTTTATCAAATTCCCTTAGGATTTGGGGTCACGAGAGGATCCATTGACTCGATTCTCCAAGTCTGCAATAAACAGATGGGGTGTAATAGTTACTTGCCGATCCAGTCTGAAGAACTTGAGGAACAATTGGTTACGCTAAAAGAAAGCGTCTACGACATAGCAAAAGCCGGTCCTAGTGTTGGGGATTGGGAAGAGTTACTCAAGCTAAGGCTTGATGCCACATATTTGGCAGCCAAAGCTACTCACGGTACGATGTTGCATCAAGGAGGGGCAGGTTATTTAATGTCAAGTGGTCCGTCACGAAGATTGCGTGAGTCTTATTTCTTGTTAAACCTGACTCCTACCGTAAAACATTTAGAAAAACTACTTCACTCAAACTGATTCTGAAGAAGGCAGCTAGTAGTCATTCAATAGGTATATTCAAAGGCAAAGAACTCTTTACAAAGTTCTTTGCCTTTTTTGTGAGGTAAATCGAAAAGAGTAGAACTGGAATGATGTGGCCATTGAAAACCCGTAGGTTTTTCAGTGGCCTGAAGGATGGTTATGAGCAACGATGATACTGTGGGCATGGTTCATTATTGCTGTTTTAAAGACTTCTCGAGGATGGATGATGCTGGCACCTAAAGACCCTGTATGACAGCGGAGTACGAGAATGATCTGGTTCTTTGCATTTAAACAGATGACAAGAAATACTTCACGGATTTCATCGCTGATCAAGGCTTGAATAAACTTGAGGGCATCAGTTGCATCCGTTTTCTTCTCTGGTAGATAACTTTTATAAAACTCTTCGATTTCTTTGATATCCTGTTTGATTCGTGTGATCTCCGTCATCTATCTGCTTACCTTACTCGTCTACCGGAACAAGTACGGTGGCTAAATGAAAAATAATATTCGAGACCTCCGAAAATCCGCCAAACTGTCCCAAGAGGAGTTGGCCAAACTCTGTAGAGTCTCCAGATCGACCATCAACGCCATTGAAAATGATAAATACAACCCGACCTTGCAGCTAGCATTTGATATCGCATAGGTATTGGAGACCACTGTAGATGAGTTATTTACGAGTCAGAAGGAATAACGACAGAACCTGAATCGTCTTAGTATGATTGAAGGCTACTTTGCAGCTGAAGAATCATACCTATCAAGAATTATTGGGAGAAGACAAGGAAAAAAATTTAGAAATCGACGTTGATTGAGAGGTATAAGATGAAATGAATACTTCAATAATGTTGCATTTTCCTGATGTAGACAACCCAAACAACTTTAGAAATATTTCAAAATCCAACTAGCCAGATCCTAGGTTTCTATTTTACTAAGTGTCAATTATCAAAAAGTAGAGCAATTAAATAATCAAGCGGTTTACTTCCTGTTCTCGGAATTAGAGGAATCTAGTGTCTACGTCGAACAATCAGTAAATGGAATCAATCGTATAGAATCATATTTGAGTGGTAGATACTCAATACAGAGGGAAGCAGGACAAGATTTAATTTATGCTTAAATCTAAAGTAGGATTAGAGATTTAAGAATGAAGATTTTATATAGCCTAATTAAAAATTACTACAAAAACATACAAGCAATAGTGGCACAAACCTTGGTCGAGGTTTGTGCCACTATTGTTCGTATATCTTAATTCTTTTTATCTATTTTATTTTTATAATTTCCCTATCCTACAACAACTCATCACGCACCATTTGCAAAATATCACTGTCAGCACTTAATATATCATCTTTAGCACGAAGTGAAATCTGTTCTGCCGCTGCTTGTGCTTTTCGGATTTCTTCTTTCTCATTTACCGTTAAAATCACTCGGTTTTCCATCACGATGTTTCCATCAATGATAACCGTTTCGACTTCGTCACCTCGTGCTGAATACACGAGGTTTGGAACAATATTCCGGATAGGTGTTGTTAAAACTGGGAAAAATGTAGGTGCGGACAAATCTAGTAAGACTACATCCGCTTTTTTTCCTGCTTTTAACGACCCAACTTGGTCGTCAATTCCCATCACTTTAGCCGCTTCGATTGTTGCCATTCGAAGTGACTGTGTGGCATTAAATACTTTTGGGTCTTTATATTTCACTTTGTTTAAAATGGCTGCCATTTTCATCTCATTGATCATATTATTACAGTTGTTCCCTGGAGCTTGGTCAGACCCAAGACAAGCTGTTCCCCCTGCGTCCAAAAACTTCTGAACGGGTGGAACCATACCATCTATAATACCTATACTGCCTGCACAGTATATTAACTTCGCTCCACTTTTTGCAACAACTTCCGTTTCTTTATCCGTTGCCTCTGTTAAATGTACAGCGATAAGCCGTTCGTTTAATAGGCCTTGTTCTTCTAGAAATTCAATCGTTCGCATACCATACCGTTTTTCGATTTGTAGTACTTCACGGTCGCCTTGCGCAACGTGCATATGCAATTTTGTATCTAATCTTTCTGCATGCACTTGAATTTCTTTTAATAGCTCCAAGCTCATCATATCCGGACCGTGGGGACCAAGGATAACTGTAATACGTCCATTTTCGGTATTATGATGTTCCTCATATAAATCTAGATTTCGTTGAAGCTTTGCTTGGCCAATAGAAGAATCGAACGGATATAACTCTCCTACTGGCAAATCTCCAATATTATCTGGTATCTCGTTTATTAGTTCGGCAAGCCTTGCCCGCGCCCCAATCTTTTTATAATTGTGTACAAGTAAATCCATACGCCCATCGTAATCGCAGAAGGTGGTCGTTCCAGCCTTCAAGCCTTCTATAATGTTGACCATGGATCCAGCAACACTTTCTTCCGGACGTAAATGTTTCTGGAACGGCCATAAACCTTTTTGCATCCAGTTTGACATGTCTTGCGCCACACCGCGGAAAATACTGATGCCCGTATGAATATGAGCATCTATTAATCCTGGCATGATTAATTTGTGGGTCGCATCAATCATCCGTTCCGCTTTATAATTAGATAAGATTTCGGTCGATTCGCCAACTGCTTCTATTACATTTCCTTTTATAGCTATTGCTCCATTTTCAATAAACCCAACACCTTTTCCTTCCATTGTCAGAAGATGCCCATTATGAATAATTATATCAACCTTCAACATACATAATCATTTCCTTCCTACCTATAGTAAGAGACCACTTGCTACTCCAAAAGTACACTTGAATTTCTTCCTTTTATTCTACGATTCAATAAGTACAACGCTACTACTAGAACGATTGCTGTTACACTTATTCCAACAAATCCATTTTGCGTAAGCCCTGAGGAAAGAAATCCAATTGCGGACGCGGTTGCAATAACTAAAGCGTATGGCAATTGTGTGCGCACATGTTCAATATGATCAGCAGCCGCACCTGTAGAAGACATGATGGTTGTATCGGAAATAGGTGAACAATGATCTCCAAACAACCCACCACTAATTACAGCTCCAATCGCTAAAGCTAAGTTGATATCCATAGAAGCAGCCATTGGAACAGCTATTGGAATCATAATTGCGAACACACCCCAAGAACTTCCCGTCGCAAATGCAATCAATGCACCGATGATGAAAATAATGAATGGAACCATGAATACCGGCAAGTAGTTTCCAACAAATTCCGTAATATACGTACCTAAGCCCATAGTAGATGCAATAGAACCAATCGACCATGCCATGACTAAGATAAGTGGCACTATCATCAGCTTCAAAATACCATTCGTTAATTCATCGAAGAGATAAATTAAGGATGTTTTATATTTCAATTTTGCATAGACAATTCCGCCAACTGCACCTGCTATGAATCCACAAATGATGGACAACACAATATTAGAGTTTAAAAAAGCATCCCGAAATCCATTCTCCCCAAGATTACCTGTCCAAAAAATAACGGTAAAAATAGTCCCCATTAATAAACCCATAGGAATCAAAAAGCTAAAAATATCTGCTTTTGTGTTGGACACCATCATCTCTTCTTCAATAGACTCATCTATCATTAGCCTATCGTCTTTCCCATAGAGCTCCCCAGTTTCCACTGCCCGCATTTCTGCTTTATACATCGGACCGATATCTAAATTCATATTCACTACAAATAGCACACCAATCATCGCGAACAGACCATATAAATTATAGGGAATCATTTGGATAAACAATGACCATGGATTATCACTTAGACCAAGCGCAGCCAGTTGTGTAGCAATAAGTCCAGTAATAAAAGGTCCATAACTACTTATTGGTGACATAGCTGCAAGTGGACTTCCCATGGAATCCAAAATATAAGCCAATTTTACACGAGATACTTTTAACTTATCTGCGATAGGACGAGTAACAGTACCCAAGATTAGAACTGGCTCTGTATATGAAAACAGAAAAGAGCTTCCCCATATGAAGTTTTGCGCTTTCTTACGTGTATTCACCTTTTTCGTAGCCACTTCGGCAAACGCACGCGCACCACCCGTAACACGAAGAATATTAACAAATCCTCCTGCCAACGTAACAAGCAAGAGTAATCCTGCATTCCATGGATCTGCAATTGATGGAATCACAACATCCGTAATTGAATATGTAAAACCAACAAACGGATTCCAGCTACTAATAATTGTAGAACCCAACCAAACGCCTATGAATAAAGATAAGACTGTCTGTCTAGTAACGATAGCTATGACAATTGCAAGAACCGGTGGTAATAACGACAATATTCCATACTCCATTTTCTCTTCCCCCTTATGAATCTATTTAATTGGTAATGCTTTGAATTAGCCTTTGAATATGATCTTTCGTAAGGAAAACTGCTCTTTCTACATCTCTCGCTTTTACTGCCTCTAAAATTAGTTCGTGTTCTACAATATGATGTGCATCCCTTAACTTAGTAGCAATTGTAGGAAACTTCTCTTCGAGTCTTAATTCTTCATGTAATAAAAGTTTTAATACAGAGTTAAGAAAGCGATTACGTGAAAGTGTACATAATACTTGGTGAAAGTTGATTGGGAGTAATTCAGAATCTCCCCCTATCCTCACACACTCTTTATGTTGCTTTACCGAATCTTCTAACCGACCGATTTCTTCAACAGACGCATTTTCAATGACTGATTTAATGACCTCTGATTCGATGAGTATACGAACATTCAGTAAATCAATTATGTCTTGCGCATTCTCGGAATCAGTCGCTTTTTTCATTTCAGCTTCAATCTTTAATCTTTCAAAATCATTTTGCATGACTTCGAGTTGCCGTTGTCCGTGTATTGTAAGAATTCTTCCTTGTGAGGATACTAACTCTGTCCACCCAAGCCCATCTAACTCTTTTAACAATCTACCAACAGAAGCCAGACTAATCGAATCACCTAGTTTCTCCATCTTTTCTTTCATAATCCATGATCCAATTGGCTTTTCTGAATCAGAAAGACACTGTAGAGCAATAAAATAATGAAAATCAGATTCACTAGAAAACAGTTCTTTACTCATCATTATTCTTCGCACCTCCTCCTCAACGATGAGTAGCTATTGAAATTATAATTTATTCAAGTAGTCAAAACAATAGATATTTTCAGAATTGATATTTTATGTTTTCTGTGGTGTAGATTATATATTAGTTCCATTCTTAAAAAAAGATTCCTAAATACTTCTTCTACATCGCAATTTTTAAAGCCTCATATCTAAAATCTGCTCTGTATAGCACCTCCAAAAAATCACCTCTTCCTGGTTTGGAAATTTGATATAGCTGAAAAACAAGCATAAAGAAAAAGATGTTACACCCAAATACATGCTATCGTTTCAAGAGGAATTCTTGAAACACTTCTCCAAAACCGAAAAACGGCAAAATTAGAAGGTGTCGAAACAACTGGACAAGCACATAAATCGTCTTATACTTCGTTCGCCAATGTTGTTAAGATTATATGATTTATAGCGGAGTAAGTAGGCTTGCTATATTGAAGTTTTGAATTCGCATTTAATGATATACCACTTGTATGCTCGATTATTTTTATAAAATTGAACCTGGAATGAAACGGTACTCGTCTAATAGCAGAATAGGAAGAAGGTTGAAAGAGAGGGCAGCAGAATGGACAGAGAAGAGAAAGATTTCGTATTGGAAAAAGTAATGATTGAATACGGAGATGAGTTAGTACGGCTGACATTTTCATATGTGAATGATGCTGAATTAGCTAAGGACATGGTTCAAAATACGTTTATCAAATGTTATAAACACCTTGATACGTTCCGTCATGATGCACAGATGAAGACATGGCTTTACCGAATTGCGATTAACGAATGCAAAGATTATTTAAAAAGCTGGAATTATAAAATGGTACAAGTTAAAAGCTTTATAAGCGAAACGACAAGCTCCATATTACCGTCAGCAGAAAAATCCATGATGCATCAATACGATAATAAGCAATTGAAAGAGACGGTATTTTCTCTTCCCAAAAAATATCGAGAAGTTGTTTATCTCTACTATTATGATTCTTTAAAAACAGAAGAAATCGCCGAAGTTTTAATGATTTCGGTGAATACCGTTAAAACCAGATTAAGAAGAGCGAAACAGCGATTAGAGGTTATGTTGGAGGAGGCTGAATTAAATGAAAGATGACAAAACAAAGTACATATTCACTGATGCTGCCACTGAGGAATTGACATTTATGAAGAAAGACCGTGAAGAAGTGTTTCGGAAAATCCGCCAATTGGAGAACAAGAAGGTACAAACGAAGGCTATTTCATTGCTTTCTATTTCCAAAAAATTTGCTCCACTAACAATTTCATTGCTTATGGTTGGCCTGAGCCTGTTTTTATTCTTACCAGCAATCCTCCAAAGTATGAATACCGAAACTAACGGAACCGCCTCGGTAGCAGAAATGTCTCAACAAAAAGAGGAAGAGGAGTATTTTACGGCCCTGTTTTCTATAAAAGATGAAGAGAATAGAATTCCTCTCAATCTTTTATTTACGTACAATCAAAAGAAAAAGAAAATGAACATTTTGTCCATTATGCGTGATACGTATACGGAAATTCCAAATCACAGCGACACAGATTCCTATAAAAAACTATCCCATGCATACCTGAATGGTATAGAAGGAGCTGAAAGTGTAAAAGTTGCAGTTTCTAACCTATTCGATTTGCCGATTGATTACTATGCTGTCATGGATTTAGAAACCTTTTCAGCGGCAGTCGATTCGGTGGATGGAATTGATTATGACTTGAAAGAGGATGTAACAGTAAGAGCTATATCGCAAGTGGCGTTCGATTTAAAAAAGGGCAACCAAAATTTAAACGGAGAAGAAGTTATAGCGTTATTGATGGATGCTACAGAGGGTAAAAGCTTGAGGGAGGAAGATCAATTAAACCTCATTCATGCAGTCATAGATCAAACAATTAACGTATTAACAGATACTCAATTGAAACAAGTTACTGCAAAAATGGAAGGTAATATTCCAATTGACCAATTGGACAGGAGTGAAATGGAACAGGTCTCTATCCACACGTTATCCTTAAGTGATGGAATGAAAAATACGATGATTGATGAAACTTTCTATATAGAATTTGATAAAGAGTTTTTACATGAAGTATCAAAAGAATTAACAACATTCGAGTAGAATTTTTAGTTAGATCGAATCGGCGATTTAAGAAAAGATGAATGGAAGTTCCGGAAATCTGTATGGAAGGGAAAGTTGGAAATGAAGGTAAATGAGTATGCCTATAATTAAACACGATATTTTTATCAATGCACCTATCCACATTTGTTTTGATCTTGCGAGAAACGTAGATGTACACACAGAAACAACGAGGAAAACAAAGGAAAGAGCGATTGATGGTGTCACAACGGGACTGATGGAAAATGGCGATACAGTTACTTGGGAAGCGACCCATCTCGGAGTAAGACAAAAATTAACTGCTCAGATCATAGAGATGGAAAAGCCCTATCGATTTACAGATGTGATGGTAAAGGGAGCCTTCCACTCCTTTACACATACACATGAGTTTATAGAAAGCGGCGCCGGAACAATCATGAAAGACACGTTCACCTATACATCACCTTTTGGCATAGTGGGTGTAATGGCGGATCGATTATTTTTAGAAAGCTATTTGCAGAATTTCATTGCGCAGCGAGCAAGAGAATTAAAAAGAATAGCTGAGAAAAAGTGATTGAACATTCGGTTTTCAACGATAGCACCTTGTCCCTAAGCGTTCTGCAACTGAAATTCTTTTACTTTCTCAACAGCTAGTAGAAGCAAATCTCTTCTCTTGGTGGCGCCAGGTTCTAACTTTGCAACCATATGAAGTGCTGTCTCGAAGTTGAAAATGACGGGACCGGATTTTTCAAAGTCAAATGAGTACGGGAGAAGCTCATGCACGTTTACTCAGTACCACACAGTATAGGAATCAGTCGATGGCTTCACGCCTAAATGCCACTTTACGTCACCCAACAACAAAAGGTGTTAGAAAAGCACCAAGTCAACGAACCAACGGAAATATTTATGTTGAAGATCCAGAAAATAATAATGCTTGGGCTGTATTACCAGAATTTTTGTTTATTGATAATGCAACTGATATACCAAAGCTTAAATCTTCAACTTATCGACAGTATGCTGCTGAAGCGATAGCAACAGGTATAGATAACTTCGCAGCAACACTACCTCCAATTAATTAATATACCAAACGGTTAGGGATGATATTTTGTCCTTAACCGTTTTTTGTTAAAACTATAAACGTTTATAAATAATTTGAACCTAAATTGTTAATGGCTCCGTCTAAAATATAAGCAAGAAAAGGTGGTGTGGGTGATAAATGTTTAATTCAGAGGAAAAGCTCAAATTGGACTTTGAAAAAATGGTGGACAACTATGGTGAGGCATTAATGCGGTTAGCTTTTACGTATGTCAAGAATCGTCAGGTAGCAGAAGATATAGTACAGGACGTATTCATTCGTGCTTATGAAAAAATAGATGATTTTAGAGGTGAATCCAGCTATCAAACTTACTTGTACCGTATGACAGTTAACCGATGCCATGATCATTTCAGAAGTTGGTCCTTTAGAAATTTAATTTTTTCAGATAAAAACTTTAACTATAAAAGGCAAGAGAACTCTGTTGAAACAGAAATGTTAAGTGAAACTGTTCACAACGTATTAGGAGAGGAAATACTTTCACTACCTTTGAAATACAGAGAAGTTATAGTTTTTCACTATTACAAGGAATACAGTATCAATCAAATAGCCAATATCTTAGCAATATCTACAAACACTGTGAAAACACGATTACGAAGGGCAAAGGCTAAACTAAAAGAAAAAATGAGCGATAAGGTAGGTGATAGAAATGGATGAAAATAAATTTAAGGAAAGTATTGCTGATTATATTGGGGATGAAAAACTATTTAACGAACAATTAAAAGGTCGTATATTAACTGAAAGTAGAACAAAAAAACAAAAACGGGAAGCAGTATATATGTTCAGTAAACTTGCGCCACTCATGGTTTTAGTTTTAGTCATCGTAGGAGGAACTGTCTTTTATTTGATTTCAAATACATTAGAAAAACAAGTGGTTAGTCCACCAAATGAAGTAGAAATGGAAGTTCCAACACAAGAAAACGAAGGTTCCATTAGTACTAGTTTGGATGAAATAGACCACGAGAGACTACGAGAACCATTAAACACGTCATTTAGAATAATTAGCGCAATGATAAATAAAGATTATGAATACTTGGCATCTGTCATTGAACCTTCAGTTAAACTTAATAGAGAAAATAATTCTTTTACCTTTACCTTTAGTGATTCAACATATGAGCAGCAATTAATTGAAAATTTTGATTACAACAACTTTGAGTACAGAGGTTACAGATTTGAAGGAGATTCAGTATACATTATTTTAGGAGTTTACAATGCCTCTTTCGAGTTTGAGTTTGTTGAAGCAGAAAATGGTACCTATTTACTAAAATCTTTTTTAACTAATTAACCTTAGCAAAGTCACACAATTTTGCGTGACTTCAGAATGTAGATAAAAGGGTTTGAAATCTAATTAATTTCGAATCCTCTTTTTTTGCAGATATTTAGTAAAAAATCACGTATTCTAACTGCACCCTTGGTGCATATGTCTCTTATCATCATGCCATCAGCGGACCTTGCCAAGTCCATGTGGGTAGTTTTTTCAGATTCATTGCAGCAAATGTAAATTTGTTGGTAGAAATGAAAGTAGATATGGTACTCTAAATGATGCTGTTGCTCAAGATTTAAGAGAAATACTCACTTCAAAATAGATACAAACATGTATGTGATATAAGCATTAATCGCGAATCCACATAAATATGGCGATATACAAAAGCGCCTTTAAGAGAACACATGGGGAATCTGTACGATCCTGAGGACAAAAACAAAAAATAACGACAAAAAAGGTAGCCGGTCTATGGGCTACCCTCCAATCTACGTATTTTGTATTTCGGACTCGTTCATCCGATAGGCATTTTAAAAGTGTCTATTCTATAGGTTACAGTTTAGCTATTCCCGCAGCCTGTTTTATGCTTTGTATTCTTTATCGATAATTAGGATTGGTTTGATTGCAGATCCGTTCGAGGAATCAGTGAATGCTTGATCTATGTCTTCTAATTCATAAAATTTCACTAATTTTTCGATTGGGAATTGACCGTTTTTATAGAATGATACAAGTTTTGGAATGATTAATTGCGGTACTGCATCGCCTTCAATAACGCCACGTAATGTTAAGGCGTTCGCTACAACGTCGTTAAATACGTTCAACGTTAAATCACGTTTACCCACAGCTACTGTGGCACAAGTACCTTTCACACGTAAGCAGCGTAGTGCGGCTAATGTCACTTCGGGAACACCTGTTGTCTCGAATGAATAGTGAGCACCTTTCCCTGTTATTTCCTTTATTTTTTCTACTGGATCTTCATTTTTTGAATTGATGATATGTGTAGCACCTAGCTCTTTTGCAAGCGATAAACGGCTATCATGAATATCTACCGCGATAATTGGATGACAGCCGGCAATTTTTGCGGCTAACATACCACTTAATCCTACAGCACCTGTCCCGAAAACAACAAAGCTGTTACCCGGTTCAGGATTAATCGAATTAAATACTGTGCCACTGCCAGTCATAAGACCGCAGCCGAATGGTCCTAAATAGCGCAAATCAACATCTTTATCTACTTTAACAATGTTACTTTCTGCAACCGTTGTGTACGTAGCAAAGGAAGACTGGCCAAAGAAAAGTGATACATCTTGATTTTCTTCTGTTGTAAGAGGTGTAACACCGGATTGGTTTTTACCACCGAAGTTAAGTGGGATCATGTTTTCGCATCCGCCTGCATTACCTTCTAAACAATTGTCACAAGTACCACAGTAAGCAAAGCCCAATACTACATGATCACCTGGTTTAACAGTTGAAATATTTTCCCCGACTTTTTCGACAATACCAGAGCCTTCATGACCTAACACAGCTGGGTATGGCACTGGAATGGTTTTATCAAGAACCGTTGCGTCTGTATGACATACACCGGAAGCAACAAGTCGCACTAACACTTCGCCCGCTTTTGGTTCAGCTAAATTTAACGTTTGTTTTTGAAAGTCTTTATCGGGAGTTGTCACCATAGCATTAATTTTCATTTAAATACTCCTTTATTATTATTGAACTACGTATTAAGTTATCGCCTTCTCAGTGTTTTTTTAAACTGTGTAGTTTTTAATTTGATTTTTTAACTTCAATTAAAAATATCCACGTCTTCTTTATCCGAATAGGTTTTTAAACAAGGGAAATGCTAAGGAAGAATGGGAAAGTAGAACATTCAAATTAAAGCGTATAAACTTTTCCAAAAACCAAAAACCTGACGTGAAATAAGGGGAATTTCGAATGACCGCAAATAACAGCACACCTATTACCTTAAACGCTTATATTAAAGTCATGGATGGGAGATTATTAAACTTGGAACAATAGTGATGATGAAATTTTTAACAAAGGCTACTATTTACAGACAATGCTTGATAAAGAAGAATTCAAACCATTTTTTTTTGGAGAACTTGAAGAGTTGGTTATGAACTAAAAAAGAAGGTTCGCTGTGAGTGTGTGATCACAACGAACCTTCTTTTTTATTCGTGCGTCAAATAATGATACAAATCTGCGCGAGAATTATGGCAATGCCTGTCCCCAGCAAGCTATGCTTTTCGAAGTGCTGCATGTTTCAAGATAATATTGCGTGTAATCTGCCAACTGTGGGATAAGTGAGATTATTTATAATAGGCCCGAGTCCGGTTAGGTGAAAACTTCGTGAGGTTATCATTAAATTTTCACTCCCGGACATTATGTTCCTACTCAACTTAATGTGCTGTCATTAATAATTCTCACCACATACTCCTTATCAAACCAAAAACAATGCTTTGTCAACATCTCTCCTGTAACAGGAAGAGGAAGTTTATCTTTTCCATCTCGACCTTTCGTACGTAAATGATATTTTCCGTTTGTTCCTGCACCGGGTAAATTAGTAGAAGTGCCTCTGCTTGTTGGTGTAAGTTTAACACCTGCTTGAAGGATACCTTTTACATGATCATAAAACTCACGCAGATCCTGTAAATCCTGATAAGGCATATTCCACAACTTTACCCCTTTAAAATAGAGTTCACGATTGGGATTTTCCTTTTCGGTCTCTTTATATTGGAATACGACAAAAAGCAGCTTCGTCTCTGAGAAGTAGTCAAATAGCCAAGAGTCTTCGAACGGCTCTTTCAGCCAATCATGAAAATCAACATTCTTGAAGGACATGTGTTCCTTTGGCAATCCTCTTGGTTCTAATCGCACTGTTTTAAATTGGATGTTGGCTTTCGAAAACTCTTCAATATCGTTGAGTGACGTTCCTTTAATGCCTAGAAGAGAACTAATGAAGTCCGGTAAAAATGCTTTCGTCTTGATGTTGATTCGAATGTTCTTTTCTTTAGAGAGCTGTGTCAGCGATTTCCCGACGAATGGAGCAAATCGTTCATTGATGATTTGCTCTAAAGTTTTCTTTTTCAATTCCTGTGGCGAAGTAATTCTCACCAAATCTTTTTCGGAAAGAAGTTTTCGAGTGAGTGCAGTCATGTAGCTGTTCTTTAGACTGAATGCTCGTTGCATAGCAGGGATGTCCGAGAAAGGCTGCGAACGGACGGAGTTACTGTTCGTCCCCTTAGAAGCAGCACCTAGATAGTTCGTGTCACCTTCTGAAAGTTCGTGAGCTTTTCCCGCTCGAATTTTGTTGACGATGAACTCCCAATCTTGTTTGATGACTTCTAAATCCTCATCAGAGTATGAGTGGAGGTGGGTTTTCAGGATACTCCATTCCCGTTGAGTCTTTTCTTTGTCCCACAAGTAGAAGAAGAGGAGCAATTTTTGATTCTTCGACCAAAAACTCGAAGTATCAAAGTCTTTCTTTACCTCATCGTTGTAGTTAATGATATTGAGCACCAGGCGCTCTTTAGCTGATAAAGTCTTATTCTTGTTCTTCTTAACCCCAGTAACTTTTAATTCAATATTTAAGTCTTTAAAGTCTGCCTCTGGTCTTGAGTTAATCTCATACCCGAAATAACTTTCCTCGATGATTTGACCAAGATTTCCTTTAGTAACTTTATCTAATCGCCCCATCAAGTCGATATCGGCAAACCGTTTACCCTCAGCTTTAACTGCATATTCTACTAATTCTTCTTCAGTTGTGAATTCCACAAAATCACCCCGTACCTTTTCTTACCTATAATTTACCATAAAAAGAAGCTGGCGGTTGCCAGCTTCAGATGGATAGGTTCATTTGAACTTCTTTTTTTGCAGTAGTATTTTCAATTTCTTCGATGCGTTCACCCATCTTTTTAATGAGCCCGACCACTAAAGCATTCCCCATACAGAAATAGCGCATACGGTTGGGCATGCCCTCAGTCCAGTTGTCATCAAATCCATTGAGACGCTCGCACTCAAGTGGAGTTAAGAAACGCTTTCGAGCATTTACTTCAACAATGTGGGTACTACGATTTGTCGTGCCTTCGCTAGTCAACATTGTGCGGCCGGGTTTGTTCAACTCGTCAGTAGGGGACATGCCACCTTCTGAGAATGTGTAGCTATGACCATCTGCGGAGGTACGTTCGATTCTTTTTGGCCCACGTAGATAGGCAAACTTTTCTGCTTGAGTTTCAGTCAGATAGAATTCCTCTGGAACTGTCACTTCATCTTGGAGGATATCCCCCAGAGTTACAGGTGCCATCTCGACTGGCTGAGTATGAATCGTAGTTAATTCACCGTCCTGCATAATACCTGCCGTTTGGAAGTTATATGAGAATTGGTCCGAAATATCAACTATGTCATCTGGCAGTCTTGTAGAGCTGACCCGCTCTTTGTAAGGCTCATCTCTTACAGGGAAGGTCTTTGCAAAGTAACCCTCTCTATAGACGAGTTCCTGCTGAGAATGCCGACGCTGGCTGTCATCAAAGGCAATACCGTTCTTATAAGCAAAAATAAAAACGCGTCTTCTGCGCTGCGCAAAGCCATATTCTGCTGCGTTGATTACTCGCCACTCTACGGAATAGTCTAAATCTCTAAATGTTGCCAACATGACCGCAAAGTCTCTACCACGTTGTTTAGATGGCGACTTCAATAGTCGGTCTACGTTCTCAAGTAGGACATATTTTGGTTGGGTCTGATCCAGGATTCGTGCAATCTCCCAAAAAAGGACCCCTTTTTTGCCTTGTAACCCAGCTTCACCACTCAATGAGCGGGCAACTGAATAATCTTGACACGGGAAGCCTCCAACCAACAAATCTGGCGCTAAATCTATAAAAGTTTCATTTGAAACAGTCGTGATATCTTCATTAGAAGAAATTCCTTCTTGGAAGTGTTGCTTGTAACAGTTAAAGGCATGCTGTTCTTTACGGGATGGTTCCCACTGATTGGCCCAAACAGTTTTAAACAATTCTTTGTTTGCCTGTTCTAAACCAAGTCGAAAACCGCCGACACCCGCAAATAGCTCAATCACATTCAATTGATTCTTTTGCAAAATGGGAACACCCTTTCGTAGTTTTCTTTCATTATACAGGAAATCATCAAAAAGATCAAGATCGAAACGTACTATTTTATCATATAAATTTGTCATGTTTCTAAATCTGTCACAAGGGAATTTTAGTAAGAAAGATGAGTGACGTACGGAGGTGAAAAGAGATGGCGAAGAATGTTCCGAAAGCATCAAGTGAAGCTGCACGAAAGACCATGCAAGGGAATAGCGGAAAAGATACATCCATCGAATTAATCGTTCGTAAAAGACTTTGGGCAGACGGATACCGATTTCGTAAAAACAATCGACAGCTTTTAGGGACGCCCGACATCTCTTTTCCAAAAAAGAAGATAGTCGTCTTCTTGGATTCTTGTTACTGGCATGGATGTCCTATTCATTATAAAGAGCCAAAGACTAACTCAAAGTTTTGGAGCCAGAAAATTAAAAGAAACAGGGAACGGGACGAAGAATATAACCGACACTATATTGAAGAAGGGTGGGTACTGTTGAGGTTTTGGGAGCATGAAGTTAAAAGTGATTTAGATGGTGTCATTAAAACAATTGAGTACTATGTTAAACAACAAAAAGGAGCGTAATTAGCTTAGATATATTAATAAATGTAGGGTTTTACTACATTCCCTTGCCATTCTCTGTAAATATTCATAAAATTAAGGAAACGCCAGGAATGAACGGGGATGACAAGATGAAATTGAATGTAGAACAACGAAGAATTGTGGAACTAGAACCGTCAGGACAGATGCTGGTGAAGGGTGTTGCGGGGTCTGGAAAGACGACGGTAGCGATTCGACGCATTAATTTTTTGAAGACGAATTATTGCCATGAAGCCGATGACCAGATATTACTCGTGACGTACAACAAGACACTCTTAAACTATATTAAGTTTCAATATGAACGACTGGCCGATGCTGAAGAAGAGGACTTCCAGCAGTTCTTTGCTTCTAACGCAAATGTCGAGATTTCAACAATTGATGCCTTGATGTTCAAAGCGTTCAGAGCCTACTCACGTCGAAAAGGTGTAAAGCTTGAGATTTCGAATACACCGATGGAGCGCCAAGTGTTGATCGAAGCTATTCATGAAGTAAAGAAGTCGTATCCCAACGTAAAATTGTTATCGCCTAAAAATAGTGCGTTTCTACTGGATGAAGTGTTGTGGATGGAATCATGTCTGATTGAAGACATCGAGTCGTATCAAAATATGGACCGGATAGGACGTGCTTCCGGAGATAGTTCGACGCCTCAGAAACTTTTGAAGAACTCGGAGCTGAGAGAAGCTATCTTTGAATTGTTGCGCGTGTTCACGGACAAGATGGAGAAGCAGGGGTTTGTAACGTTCAAGCGGATGAACTTGCTTGCACTTCGTCAGGTCCAAGAAGTGAATGCCAAACGCTACACGCATGTCATCATCGATGAAAGTCAAGATCTGACGCGTGTGCAACTCGAGTTTTTAAAAGCACTCTATAAAGAGAAGCCGTATTCCTCGCTCCTTTTTGTCGCGGACAATACGCAAAGCATCTATTCCCATTCGTGGCTAGGAAAAGGCAGACCGTATACGACTATCGGTTACGACATGAGCGGGAAGTCACGGGCACTCAGCAAAAACTACCGGACGACGACGGAAATTTCGACCGCTGCGTTTGATCTGATAGAAGCCGATGAGACGATTCGGTCGAATGTGGACTTTGTAAAACCTGCACTCATCGATCGTCATGGCCATCCGCCGATATACCGGTTCTTTACGACGCCTATGAAACAACAGGCCTTTTTAGTGGACGAGATCCGTACGTTACAAAACGATTATGATTTCCGCGAAATTTGTTTAGTCGCGCGGAGCAATCGATTACTTGAAAGTTTAGCCGTTGGACTCGAGGCAGAAGGGATTCCGACTGAGGTGCTCCAGGGGACTGAGCCGAACTTTGAGTCGGGCAAGGTCAAGCTCGTCACCATGCACTCGATCAAAGGGCTTGAGTTCAAAGTCATCTTCCTAGTCGACTTAAATCAAGGGGTGATTCCGAATGACCGTTATACGGACCTAGAAGATCAGAAGACGGTGGATTCAGATGAGCGTAAACTGTTGTATGTTGGGATGACGCGTGCCAATGAACTCCTTTATATGTCGTCGGTGAAGAAGCCATCGAAATTTATTAAAGAGATTCAGCGTAAGCATCTGCGGATGAAAAAGGACTGTGCACTCCGCCCATTTGAATCAATCAGCATGAGCCACTACCAATTTACAGATCAACTTACGGACCTTCATTCAAGGGAAGAGGTCGTTCGCCAGTGGGTGTTGCGGGAGCTTCATGAGACATACGGGTATCCGTACGAATTGCTTGAGCTTGAATACCCTGTCCAAAAATTCTCACAACGTGGGTATTGCGATGTGGCGGCGACCATCTATTCCGGAGAACAAGCGACGCCACTATTGTTTATTGAAGTGAAGCAATTTGGGGCAGGTATTGAAGACGGGTTGAAGCAATTAAAGAGTTATTTAGAGGCGAACACTTCCGTGCGGTTCGGTCTGGTGACTGACGGGCTTGAGGTCAAAATCATCGACCGGAATGGAGAAGAGGTTCAAGACATTCCAAGATGCCGCCCGCAGTTCTTGCCGGAGACAAAGAACACGAAACGCTACTTGAATTTAAAGAATGGACGAAATTACGCGTACGCGACAGCCCTCGATAACGAAGAAGTCATCGAGGTCCGTGAAGAAGATACGGAAGTGTATTTGCAAGTCCACGAGAAAGCAACAGTTCCGCTGATCGGTAATGTGGCGGCGGGACTGCCGACGCTTGCGACAGAAGCGTACGAAGCGAAAATCATCGTGCCAAAAGACTGGGTGTTTACAGCGAAAGATACGTTTGCACTGACTGTGACAGGTGACAGTATGACGGGCGCAGGCATCGATAAAGGAGACACGGTCATCGTCCACCGGCAGACGTCCGCGCAACCGAACGAGATTATCATTGCCGTGATTGATGATGAGGCGACGATGAAGAAATACATGCCGATGGGTAACGATGTACTGCTCATGGCGGAAAACACGGACTACGAGCCGATTCTAATGCGAAGCGAAGATGTCCGTATCAACGGGAAAGTGATTGGTGTGCTGAAGAAGTAGTGGGAACTTTTCCCTTTGAAAAGCGTAAGCATGGATAAGGGAGGTCGTGCACATGAAACTCAAATTACTTTTCATCCCACTCGCTGTAACTTTAATTACCATTGTGGGCCTTTATACCATCGGAAATCTCTTTGAAATCAGCTTCCTGCGCTGGGATTATGAACTCGTGATTCCGGACAGGGACGGCTTTATAATAGAATATGGCGGATCCATTATTCCCATCATCATAGGTATTGTTGCGGGCTTTGTCTCGGAGCGGGTGCTTCGGAGAAGGGGAGTCGCGTGATATCGATATGTATAAATTTCGGAACCGTATGAAAACTAAAAACTGACCATGGGTACTTCCATGGTCAGTTTTTATAGGCCGAAGATCTCTGCCATCGTATCCGCACTTCCGGGCATGAACATGTAGAGAGACAAACCAATCATCACCGTGCCCACCATCAGCAAGCTGATTTTACGGAATGGTGTCCGGTGAGATGAATGAAAAATGCCGTATAGAAATAAACCGATGCCAATAGCCATCGCAAGAAAATACCAACCCCCCATGTAACTCACTCCTTTATAATCGTAACGCCTGACAAGGGAAAAAGTTTCCAAGGGTTAATCAAAAATCATCCGAATCAATTGCGCGATGGCTCGAGGTAACGCTAGAAGAATGTCCATGAGGTTGACCCATAACGATTTTGACTCTTTTTTACGAACCGGTGAGTGTGACATCTTATCGCCTCCCATTTTCTTTGCGTTACTAGGAAAGAACAATTTATAGGTAGTGTTAGTGGAGAATCAATCAAAGATATCGTTTCAACATCGAAACGAGCTCTACGACTCTAGTAGAAGGGTTTCTTTCACTAAATATTATATGAGATTCAAAGCGCTCATTCGCTCGAATAGCGCGAGTGATAGCAAGATCCACATACTGTTCTAAATTCATATAGGTTAAAGACTGAGATTTTGAATAATCCGCCACATGATTTTTTAACTTTTGGGTTAGAATCTGGTTGGATAATGGTGCAGTTACTTCTTCAAAGTGTAGTAAAAACCATAGCTCAAAACTGATATTGCTCCAAGCGACCTTCATGTTCTTTGATTCTGCATTTCTAATGGCAACATCAAAGTCAGTAAAGCGATCTTTATCAAAAACGAGCCATACTTCTAGGTATTCATTTTTAAGTCTTAACTTTTCTGCAATAGGAATGAGTTTAGAGGTGGATTGACCAGCTCCCTCAATCTCTAAATCTACTTTTTCGACGATGAGTTGTTCATGGTATTTTTGGTCCATCAGTCGTTTTATGGATTGAAAGTATGCGACCTCTGTCTTTTCACCTTCAGTAATGATAAGAATTCTAGGAAATCGAACAGAACGCGTATTTTCCTTTCTTCCTTTTTTCTGTCTTCTAGTCATGGTCTGTTCCCCACATGTTGAAGCCTTTTAAAATGGGAACGCCACCGTACTTCCCTAAGAGGTAATCTTTATGGTAAGAGGCGTCATTTCTTACAGAACGATCTTCTTCTAGTTTGTATTCAACTAAACTATAAAGCTCAGAGGACAAGTCGCTCTTTTTTTCTACGAACCAGATTTGATCCCGTCGGAACACATCATTTGTTAACGTGTAATTGTCGTGCGTCGTATAGATAAGCTGCGCGTTCTTTGGGTTTGTATCTGGATCATGGAATAAATCAATAATATAACGAAGTAGTAAAGGGTGTAATTTTGCGTCAAGTTCGTCTATACAAATAACGCCACCTTTTAAGAACACTTCTTGTAATTCAAAGAACATAGAAAATACCTTTTGAGTTCCACTGGATTCATCCTTAAACGGAATTTCCATCGGTCCTCGTGGTGTATCGTAAACAGAAGATATTCTATAATACTCTTGATTGTCTCGGGTGTTTTTCTCCACGTTGATTTTTAAGATAGGTACGCTAATCGCGTTTAAAAATTTTACAATCTCCATTTGAAATAGAGAGTCTTCAATTTTTTCGTCGATATAGGTGGAATGAATACTTTCATAGCTAGGGTTTCCAAAATCGATAATAGGTGTCTCCGTAAACCATTCATAGACATCCTGAATTTCTTTTATAGTTAAACCTGCTAAAACGGATAAGACGAGTGAGGAATCTTTTATTTTATCTTGAATGATTTTAAGTTCTTTAATTTTAGAATGAGAGATCTCAGTCCCGTTACGTTCGAATACGGGTACATATTTTTCTTTATAACGCATATCTCGTTTAAACAACCACTCACTCATAATGTCTGACTTTGAATTCATTTCAAACCCATATTGATATTCACCCGATTTTGTTCTGATATATACTTCAAATAACGAATTGGTTTTCTGGTCTTGAAACGCAAATTGTTTGAGATGAAGATTCTTATTAACGGATGAAAGCATAAACGATTTGCTGACAGCTTCCTTCATAAATTCAAAGGCTTCTATCACGCTACTTTTGCCACTGGCATTGGCTCCATAAATGGCTACCACTTTTAACAGCGAGTCAGCAAATTTTTGAGGAGGCGTAATAACGTTTGTCATATGTTCTTTAATGGAGCTTGAAATCATATTGAGAGACGTTTCTTCACTAAAGGCTTTATAGTTTTTAAAGTTAAACTGAATTAACATGAATTTCACTCCCTTTTCTAGAAGTATAGAATATATTTTCAATAAAAGATATGAATATGAGAAAAAATCTCATATTATGACACCTAATAACATATTTCGTGATTTTATAAAAGGGGAGAACGCAATGCCTAAGTGCACATGGCCAGGAACAAGTGAGTTGATGCAGGACTACCATGAAAAAGAATGGGGAAAGCCGTCAAAGGGCGACGACCGATATCTATTTGAGATGCTTTCCTTAGAAGGGGCGCAGGCGGGACTATCCTGGATTACCATACTGAAAAAACGTGAAGGTTACCGGGAAGCTTTCCGAAACTTTAACATCGATATCTGTGCGAATCTGTCGGATGAGGATCTGGAACACATCCGGACGAGTTTCGAGATTGTCCGTAACAAAGCAAAAATTAAATCCGTCCGCACGAATGCACAAGCTATCAAGAGAATTCAAGAAGAGTTTGGCTCGTTCTCTGATTTTCTCTGGTCGTATGTCGATCACGCTCCGATCATCCATATGCCTAAAAAAGAAAGCGACGTCTTGACGGAAAATGACCTGTCTCGTCAGATGAGTAAAGACTTAAAGAAGCGTGGTTTTACATTTGTCGGTCCGGTCATTCTCTATACGTATATGCAGGCTGTCGGAATGATTGATGATCACGTGGTCGGGTGTTCAGAGAAGAGTAAATGATGAAAGATACTAATGGGAGAAGTGAAATCATGAAATCACAAGTAAACGAATTTTGCGAGACGTATCAGCTTTTTAAGGACGATGCCATACAACAAGTGCAGTTGGAGCATCGTTTTCGATTAGCGCAAGCATTTGAAGTCGAAGAAGGCATGCGGATTTTAGAGATTGGGTGTGGACAAGGGGACATGACCGTCGTTCTAGCAGACCGGGTAGGAGAAAGTGGTCATGTAACGGCGATTGATATAGCAAGCGGAGACTATGGTTCTCCACTAACTCTTAATCAGTCCCATCAGCAAATTATGCAAACCGAGTTAGGGGAACGAATCGACTTCCATCTGGAAACAGACCTTCTTACTTTTGATGTGGCGGAACATTACGACTGTGTCGTATTTGCTCATTCCAGTTGGTATTTTCACTCACCGGAAGCCCTAACCCGCTACTTTGAAAAGATTCGAACGATCACATCTAAACTTCTTTTTGCAGAATGGGACCTTAATTACACACAGACTTCCCAGCGCGGTCACTTTAGTGCGGTGATGTTACTCGCTCTTAATTCAGCGATTGCCAGGAACGACAGCAATATTCAACACTTGTTTAGCCGAGAGACGATTAAACAGATGCTCAAGAATTCAGGATTTGCGATTCGAAAAGATAGAGTGGTTTTTTCAGCCTATCTTCAAGACGGTCAGTGGGAGATCGAGTACGCCACAGACGTTTATAGTGAGTTTCCAACGTCGTCAACCCAATTACATACACTTGCTACATCTCTCTATCAAGTGATGAAAGGGTCAGGAAAAGAATCGTTAGATACCTTTGTAATAATAGGAACATAAGAAGTTTCAAAACAAATTTGTCTACATATCGAGTGAAGAAAGGCGGTCTTCTCATGTCAAAAGGATTGCTTCATCATATTGAACTGTATGTGTCCGATCTTATACGGTCAACGGAGTTCTGGGGTTGGTTATTAGAGGAACTGGGGTATGAGCCTTTTCAATCTTGGGAGAGTGGACAGAGTTGGAAGCTAGCCGAGACCTACATTGTCTTCGTCCAAGCAGAAGAACGGTTTCTGGACATCCCCTATCATAGATGTCGAGTCGGCCTCAATCATTTAGCATTCCACGCAAGTTCCCGACAACAAATAGATGAGATGACCGTGAAATTGAGGGAGAAAGGAGTTAAACTCCTGTATACCGATAAACATCCCTTTGCCGGCGGCGACAACTATTATGCTGTTTTCTTTGAAGATCCAGATAGATTAAAGGTTGAATTGGTAGCTCCTTAACTTTCCTGTATTTTGTTGTGATGATCGCTTTATTAACTAGAAAGTGGGCAGGTTCTTTGAATGATACAAAAAAATACAGTCACTTTTTTGTAACCTTCTGGAAACTTGAACGACTACTTCACTAGGATGGTGATGACATGAAAAAAACGACAACTTTAGTGCTAGCAGCCATACTCCTAGCTGGATGCGGGACAGCAAACGGGGGAGATCAGACACCTCAAGCACAGGAGCAGGTGAAGACCGTGGAATTCCCAAAGCTCAAACAAACAGTAAGTGAAGATCTACGGAATGAGAAACTACACCCGCAGGAAGACATGGGTGGGTTCCCGAAAGAAGTACTAGAGATACAGGGGCAGGAAGGCCAAATCGCAATGCAAGTCCTTGAAGAGGTATTAGGTGGCTACGAGGGAGTACAGGAACAGACTGTCACGTATTTTCAAAATGAAACGACGGATACGCACAAAATCGGCTTTTATATTGGAATGAAAGAGGAAGACGCTAAGTTTGATCAGGTGTTTGATGCACTTCAACAGAAAGTCGACAAGGGAGAAATCTTGGCGAAGTACGTTCATTTTCAACCTATTACGTACTCACAGCAAGAATTGAATGACACACTTGATGAGTTGTATGCAAAACTGAAATTCTCGTATATCGGTCGCAAGGGTGGCCACTTCGGGATGAGCATCAGCCCAATTACAAATGTTGTTCAAGTCGACCACAACATGTTCACGGATGAAAATCAGGAAAAAATCCGCGAATTATTTGGGGAGTGGGAAGTTGAGTTTACGCAATCGGGAGCCATGATACCAGGTCCGGGAGAGCCCCTGGTAATTTTTCCTGATGAAGAGTTTACAACTAAACCTCAGACAGGTGGTGAAATCATCATGTTTGTCGGAGAAAAAACGGTTCATACGTACAGTATGCACTATGATTTCGAAGGAGCAGCCGAGCTCAAGGTGGGCATGCGTGTCGATATCGAACCGAATGGACCTACTCTAGCTTCCTTCCCTGGCAAAGGAGGGGCATCGTTCGTGACGGTTTACCCGAACTATAAACCGGAAGGCGCCACACTCTCTGAATTTGAAGTAAATGCGCGAGCGATCGAGCAATTGACAGAGGAGCAACGAAGAAAGCATCCTTTGTTAGAGTCGGCGGTATATGATGCTGCTGCGAAATCGTGGAATATCACATTCTCTTTCGATTGGGAAGATATAGAGCCAGTCGAAATTATGATAGAAGACAAATAAGTGAAAGCACCCAACCTCAAAGGTTTGGGTGCTTCTGCGTTTAGTTCGTTTTACTCGCTACATCTTTCAACAACCATGCCGTAAAGTCTTCATAGACAGGCATGGAGACGAAGTGAGCATCTGGGTACGATTGAAAGGTCACGTCTGCCTTCCGGGAAGTGAAGAAGTCACGGGCGGCTTCTCCCCACTGATATGGCAAAACGGGATCTTGTTGACCATGGGAAATAAAATAGCGTACATGATTTGCACTTGGCAAAATGTCTTCTTTTTGAATGAAGTCCGGAACGTAGCCGCTGAGCGCAAGAACTCCCCGGATTCGGGCGGGAATTCGAGTACTTAGGGACATCGAAGAAATCGCTCCTTGGCTGAAGCCCATGAAATAGACGTAGTCTTTGTCTACAGGATAATTTGCAACCGCGTAGTCTAAGAACTCCGTAAGTTTCGACATCGCATCTTCAAATACGGTCCGGTGTGGCTTACCGAACCCTTCGATTGTGAAGAACGCATAACCTGGTGGTTGTGAAATAGGTCCGCGTAGATTAAAGATGATGAACTGATCCGCTAATTTCTCAACAAGAGGGAGCAGGTCATGCTCATTGCTGCCCATTCCGTGTAAGACAAATAGAGCTGGATAGGTTTTTGATGAATCCATGGACGACGGTTGACGAATTTCATAATGAAGTGGAGCGTTCAATTAAATCTTCCTCCCTAATAATTACTTTTATAAAGTAGATTACATTTAGTAACTTAATTATAGGAGAAAGGACAAGAAGTTGCAAGCTGCTCTATTAAAAAAATCAAATCAGGAAAGGAAACTGAGCCACTTAGTTATTTTATAACGTCTGTTAATTAGCTAATATTTATCGAAAGAGAAAAAACACCATAACTGATACGATGTTAAGCGACTAAACCTACATCATGTCCAGAAAGGTGCCTTCTATGAACCAATTTAGCACAGTAATCAACAGTCAATCGGTTTAGAGTCGTCTCATTCTTAAAAGGTACGCTGCCTTTTGAATGGCGAAACGCCTTAGCTGAACTGCTCTATGATCTCAAGATAGGGTCTTTTTAGAGAACCTTCATTTTAGTTAATCAACAAACGTGCTATTTTATATATTTACTCAAGACTTCATCTTTAATTTTGCTATACAATTCTACACTTTCTTTTTCTCCGGATAAGAAATCTAGCCCTTTCAATTCTCCAACATTATTTAAATCAGTTACTGATTTTTTCAGTACCTTTCCATTTACACTATACTTTCCGTAATCTATTCCAACTAGACCATTTACCTGATCAGCCTCATGACCATATCTTAAAAAAAGAATATACTCTCTATCATTCTCCATAGGTGTATAGCCCTCTACTTGCTGATATTCATTGTTACTAGTTAAATAATAAGGTTCAGAGACTTTGATGATCTCATCTTGTGTAAACACCCCTTTAAAAACCTCTAACACTTGAACTTCACGAATGGTACTAATATATGGAGACTCGCCACTCGTATCTTCTTTGCCAATAATAACATTAGGAGTAACCTTTACTTTAACAATGTCTCCACTGCTATCTTCTAAATCTTTTAGTTCACTAGATATTTGATAATCTGGGTGAGGAATAAATGAAAATTAAATTAAATCGTAGTGAATTGCAAACTAACGATGACATTTGGAATGCTGTTTTATCAGCCTATGGAGAGTATGTTTTTCCGACAGACGAAGAGAAAACAAACGATTTCATAATTTTGTTTAATTATTTTTGTGAGCTTGAAAGTGGAGGGCATGAAAGCTTATTCAATTGGTTTTCAGAGCATATCGAGGAAATGGGTATCCAAACGTACTTAAATAGATTGACGAAAATGCTTGAAAAAGTTGACGCTCATGAATACGCAGTAATAGAAAAGAATTATATTGAGGAACTATGGAGATTATTTTTAGCTGTAGAAAATAGTAGAAGTAAAGAACCTCATTATAAAAGTTTGGAAGAGGAATTTTATATTCTCATTGATAAAGCAGATAGTGAATATAGAAATCTTGGTGAGGAATTAAGTGAGCGACTAAGTAATTATGCCAATGTAATTTATACGGAGCTATTTGAGATAGTGGAACAATAGCTTTCCTTCCTCAACTAACGGGTGCTGGTTTAGTTAAAGAAGCCAGTAAAAAACATCGAATAGAGGCTGGGACATAAGTACAAAATATTAACCTGATTAGCTGAATACGCAATAGTAAAACCGCGTAAAATCAAGGTTCTTGAAACTTGATTATGCGCGGTTTATTCATTTTACTGAGTTATGTCCCAGCCTCTTTTATCGTATTGAAAAACAATAGTAACCTTTAACAAAACCTTTATATAAGTTAATCTGATTAAAATGAAAAATCGTGAAAAGTACCCAAAGGTCTGGGAGCTTTACTATCTTATTTGATACCATTAAATTCTTCTTCAGAGACTTGCAGTTGCTTATGCAAAATTTCCTTCCAGAGGTGTCCTTTAACTTCGCCCGCTTCCACGTACCATCAGGCATCCGTTTTATTCAATTAATGACCATTTGCTTTTCGTCTTTTTCCTACAAAATCTGCTGAAGATAATGTCGTATATTGTCTGCCAGCTTAGGGGCATTGAACGAATAGAGTAGTTGAATGGTCGCTTCAACTTGCGCACGTCCTTCCTCTTTTTTTCCGATCCGGATGTCATAGATTCCTTTGAGTTGCATCAAATGAAGCTTTTCAAATAAGCGTTGCTCCGGAATCGCGATGTCTTCCAGGTACGCTAGGAACTCATTCATTTCCTGTCTGTAGTGAAATGCATCATCGAATCGATTGACCGGACCGATTAAGTAAATCACGGTATTGAAAAGAATAGAAGTGACCAAGGTATTCACTTTTTCATAGTCTCTAAAGCGCGAGCTCTTGACGTAAGCGGTCTTAGATAAACTCATCACCATCTCGGGTTCGAGAAGCAGCATCGTGCCGTTGTAAAGTGACAACTCGTAGAATCCCCACTCTTCCACGCCAAACAGATAATCCGAAAGCAGCTGAACATGGTGAGTCTGAATCTCCTGAGAGAGAGACGTTCCTGCGACAATACTTTCATAGACTTCAAGGAGCAACGCATTGTTGTGATAAGTGACGATGCCGTATTCTTTCCACTTCGCGTGCTGCTCTTTTTTTAACTGGTGCAGCCCTTCCTGATTTCTAGTTATATACAGGGAACCAGCGGTTTGAAAGAAGTTCTGCACAGAATCCAGAGAATAATCATGGTGCATATAGAGAAATTCCTCAAAAGGAATCATCAATTTTTCTAGTAACTGCGTCATAAGTTCAAGACTTATATCCGATTCTCCACGTTCAAATTTGGATAAAAAGGATACGGAGCAGACGCCATCGGCTAGCGTATGTAACGTAATGCCTTTCTTTTTTCGAATGTCTCTTACTGTACTTCCGTATTTCATCTCTTGTAACCCCCCTTTATAAAATTCCACTATATGAGAAAAATGTTAAGCTGTATTATTCTCCACTATACAATAAAGGGAGGAAGTTCAAAACGTATAAATGATGGGGGATTAATATGGGCGTATTAATTACAAATGGAACAATTATTGATGTAGAAACCGGAAATACATATCTCGCAGCAATCGAAATCGAAGGAACGAGAATCAAACGAATGATTCATGGAGATGAACCTTTACCGAATGGTTTAGAAACGTTGGATGCGGAAGGGAAATTTATCATTCCGGGACTGATCGACATGCACTGTCATATCCACGACCGATATGCTCCTCACTTTGTGGCTTCCGGGGTGACGACTGTACGAAATACGGCGGGGAATGTGATGTTACTTCATGACCTGATTCACGCAGCGGATGACGCGCAGACCCCAAGAATCTATGCTTCGGACCGAATGATTGACGGGCTTCCGGGCCAATGGGGAGAAACGAGTTACGGGAATTTTGTCACCGATGACCCTGAGGAGGCCAGACGAGAAGTTCGAAGACAGGCAGCCGTAGGAGCCAAATTTGTGAAACTGTACGGATGGATTACGCAAGACGTGATGGAAGCGGCGATTGACGAGGCGAAACACCATGGGTTAGAAGTAGCCATTGATTTGATCAATTCGAAAGACGTGACCGCGCTCGATGCTATCAAGGCAGGCGTCACCTGGATAGAACACGTTTCCGGAATGGCGCAGGAAATCTACCCAGGTTGGAGCCCTCTGGTTGACCAAGAACCGTGGAGTTTTATTGACTGGTACAATCACGACCAAGACAAGATCAATGCCCTCTGTCAGGAGATGCTAGCAAGGGATGTGAAACTGTGCCCGACGATGGTTCTCTTTGACCAAGCAATGAAGTTTCCGGATATTTGGTCCCCACAAAACAAGGTGGTGGAATCTGTAGAGAAAATGGATTCGTTCATGCAGGAATGGAAGAGGAATGTCGCGTATCTCGACACCATCAAGGAACGGACAGCTGTTGTCGGGGGATTGACGAAGCAGATGGCGAAAACCTATCACGATATGGGAGGCACTGTGGTGGCGGGCACGGACACACCTGCGTTATTGTTCACCTACCCCGGAATGGCGTTGCATCGTGAGCTTGAGATTTTTGTGGAAATCGGTCTTTCGGAGCTCGAGGCGTTGCAGGCGGCAACGATTCGTGCAGCCAGGTCCATCGGTTTGGACCATATCGGAATCCTGGACGAAGGAAAGATGGCGGATCTGGTGATACTGAAAGGAAATCCTTTAGAAGATATTAATTGGACTCGGGAGATTGAGGCGATTGTGAAAGGAGGAAGAGTGTTTAATCAAGAAGTGATTCTTGCGTGTGCGCCGGGTGAGACGGAAGTGAATGCGCGTATGCAGGAGTTTATGGAGAAGTGGGATTCGGTAGAGAGCAGATAGTGCAAGATTGGTTGCGCTTAGTCTAAGCAAAGAAGGAAAAGAACTTCAAGAGCTTAATGGGGGGAAGACTTTCTAATAAGGGCGGAAGGAAAGGTTCTATTTGTCTGGTGCGAGTACGACGCTGACTGGTGCGAATATCGGTTGAGCTAGTGCGAATAATGGACTGACTGGTGCGGTTCGTTCCGTCTGGTGCGAGTACGACGCTGACTGGTGCGAATATCGGTTCAGCTAGTGCGAATAATCGACGGACTCGTGCGCTTCGTTCCGTCTGGTGCGAGTATGACGCTGACTGGTGCGAATATCGGCTCAGCTGGTGCGAATAATCAACCGACTGGAGTTATAGAATGAAAAAGGGCGCACATCGCAGACGTAACTGCAATGTGCGCTCTTTTGATTAGGCAGAGGGGGGCTTTTCAACCCCTCAGCCCCTCACGACATTTATTCAAACGCCGGAATCGCTGTCTCGGCGTAGTTCTCTTCCAAGAACTCACGAACCGCGTCACTTGTCATGACTTCGGCAAGCTTTTGAATCGCTGCGTCGTCTTTGTTATCTTCACGAGCAACTAACGAGATTGCGAAGTCGTTCTCTGTACCTTCCGTTAACAAAGCATCCGACTTCGGTGTTAAGCCAAGTGGTGCTGCATACGCTGGTGTCATGAGGACTGCGTCTGCATCATCGTATGTGCGTGCAAGCATCAACAAGTCGACTTCCTCAAACACGAGGTTTTTCGGGTTCTCTGTGATGTCTGCTTGTGTATAGTAGTTATCTTGTTTCTCACCAAGCGTGATTACGCCGTGTTGTGCAAGTAGAGACAGCGAACGGTCGATGTTCGAAATATCGTTGGCAATCGTTACTGTCGCGCCATCTGGCAGTTCATCAATCGAACCAAATTCTTTTGAATAGACACCGTAGTTTGCGAAGTAGATTGGTGTGATTGGCACAAGGTTTGCATCATTCGAACGATTGAACTCTTCCATGTACGGTACGTGTTGGAAGAAGTTCGCGTCCACTTCTTCAGCTGCAAGTGCTGCGTTTGGCTGGACGTTGTCACCAAGTACCACAACTTCTAGCTCAATGCCTTCTTCCGCAAGCGTTGGTTTCACAAGGTCTAAGATTTCTGTCATTGGTGGAATCAGAGACGCGACTTTAAGTGTCGTCGTTTCCGTTGGTTCTACATTTTCTTCTGCAGGTCCTGCTTCTTCGTTATTTCCGCATGCTGCTAGAAACAGGACGAGGATGGCAACTAAGGCAAGTAATTTCTTCATGTGGGTTTCCTCCTAAGGTGTTAGCGTTTATCAAGCCATCTCGCGAGCGTCATGCCACTGAACTGGATGAGCTGAACGAGGATGACCATGATGATGATCATATACGTCATGAGGTCGGTCTTGAACTGCTGATAGCCGTACCGGATGGCAAAGTCACCGATACCGCCACCACCGACGACGCCCATGATGGTCGAATAAGAAATAAAACTGATGATCGATGTCGTCAATCCCATGACAAGAGTCGAGCGCGCTTCGACATATAAAAACTTTGTAATGATCTCTCGGACAGAAGCGCCCATGGATACCGCCGCTTCAATAACCCCGCGCGGAACATCAAGTAAGGACTGTTCTACTAGTCGAGAGTAGTGCGCAATGGCAATGATGGCAAGTGGTACTGCGGCAGCTGCTGTTCCAATAGCAGTTCCAATAATAAATCGTGTGAACGGAATCAAAAACACGACGAGTAGCAGGAACGGAAACGACCGCGTGATGTTAACAACTAAATTGAGTGTCGAGAACACCAGTTGATTCTCAAGCAACTGACCTTTTCTGCATAAGAACAAAAATGTACCGACCGGAAGACCAATCAACACAGCGAAAAGAATGGAGACGCCGACCATAATGAACGTTTCCAGAATGGACTGGATGATCTCACCTTGATACTGGATAAGTACATCAGGCATCGCGTTCAGCCCCTTTCAACTGCTGCACAAAGTAAGCAGAGGAGTTTCCTGGCATATGAATTCCAGTGGGTTCATGTGTAAACGATTCGTACACACGACCGTTTTCAAGGACGGTCACTTCCGTGCAGATGCTCTTAATTACTTCCATCTCGTGACTCACGATGACAATCGTGATGCCAAGGCGTTCATTGATGTCTTTTAGCACAGACAAGACTTCCGCTGTCGTCTGTGGGTCAAGGGACGAGGTCGGCTCATCACAGAGCAAGACAGACGGGTTCGTCGCAAGCGCTCTAGCAATGGCCACGCGCTGCTTTTGCCCACCACTGAGCTGAGCAGGGTACTGGTCTTTCAATGCATCTAGACCCACAAACGACAGACATTCCATCACACGAGCTGCTTGTTGCGATTTTGGATAGCCCGCTAGTTCCAGTGCCACTTTGACATTGTGATACACGGTCTTGTTCGACACCAAATGAAAGTGCTGAAAGATCATGCCAATGGATTTGCGTGCCGCCCGGAGCGCGCTTCCGGATAAGGTGGTGAGGTCTTGATCTCCTATAAAGACACTCCCGTTGTCGGGACGTTCCAATAAGTTCATCAACCGGAGCAGCGTCGATTTTCCTGCGCCACTTGTTCCGATGATGCCATGGATCGCTCCTTCTGGAATCGAAAGGGAGATATCTTGTATAGCTGTAAACGATTCGAATTTCTTGGAGACGTGACGAACTTCAATCATAAGCAGTACTCCTATCAAAATTATGTATAGTAATACACAACGCCCTTTATTATAGACTACTACCAAATCCCTGTAAAACAGTTGGTTTACGCGTCACGCGAGCTTAGTTCCGGGATTTTCGGGTACACTAGAACCACGAAGAAAGTAGGAGAGGAGCGGCGGTCATGACCGAGGTAATCAAAACAGATGTACTGATCATCGGGGCTGGACCTGCTGGCCTCATGGCAGCGAACGAATTTCAAAAACGAAATGTGGACTTTATCTGCTTAGAGAAGCGACCAGGTCCCACCCGATTATCGAAAGCACTTGGAATCCAAGCGCGCTCTGTGGAGCTTCTTGAATTCTTAGGAATTCATGAATTGTTTTTACGCAGAGGCTACCCGGGCCCAGGAATGAAGATGCATCTGGCTGGAAAAGAGCCTTCGTATGTCGAGCTTCATCATATTAAAAGCAGGTACCCGTACTTATTTATCCTTCCTCAAAATGAAATTGAAGAGTTGTTCATCGCGAATTTAGCCGCGCAAGACGCCGAAGTCTATATGGAGCATGAAGTGGTCGATGTGAAACAGACGGAGGAAGGGGTGCTTGTTACTGCTCTGCATCACGGAGTGGAGAAACGGTATGTGGCGAAATATGCGCTTGCATGTGACGGAGCAAAAAGTCGAGTCCGTCAATTTCTCGAGGTTCCATTTATTGGGGAAGATGAAGGATACACGTTCTTTACAGCGGACGTGGAGATTCCGGGCCTAAATGAGATATTCATCAACATGCACTTGAATGACCGAGGGGCTGTCGCTCTTTTCCCATATAAAGACGGAACGTACCGTGTTGTTGGAATGGACCGCGCGCACCAAGGAAAGAATGCGCAACAAGAGATGCCTCTCGAGGCCTTACAAGAAAGCCTCGACCAAATCATGGACGTGCCGTACCGTGTCGAAGTGCCAAAATGGATCAAGACATTCGAGACGGCACACCGCCAAGTGCCCGACTACCGTGTCGGAAATGTTTTCTTTTTAGGCGACGCTGCCCACGTTAATAATCCGCTAGGCGGACAAGGAATGAACTTGGGACTTGAGGATGCGTCCAATCTCTGCTGGAAACTAAACCTCGTGTTAAAAGGGTATGCAAACGATTCGTTCCTAGCGAGTTATCACGAAGAGCGCCACCCGATTGCAAAAGACGTAATACGAGATACAACACTTGAGCTTAAAGGTATCGAGCAGACTGGTTTCCTTGGAAAACTTCGAAACTGGTCGGGGAAAGTAGTGCTCGGTCAAGACTGGGTACAACCGATCGTTGCGAACTATTATTCCCATATTCATCATGAATACCACAAGATGAAACGCAACAAAGCCTTTCGTGATAAACGTTTATCTCGTAAGGCGATTCAGTCCGGAAAACGTGTGCCGGATCAAAAGTTGTTCTTTGAAGGCAAGTCGACGGCGCGCTTATATCCGTTCATCCAGAAGTATGAATTTGTCTGCCTCATCTATGTCGACTGTTATGAGCAGCATTTGATTGATTATGCCCATGCCTTCTCGAAACTTGTGGAGTCCGTTTATCCAGGATTGATGAAAGTATTTGTGGTCGCACGTGGAGGTACGCTTCAACTTGAAGAACAATCGTTACCAATCATTTATGATGTGCATCGTCATCTCGACAACGGAATCGGAATGGAAAAGGGCAGTACATTGATTTTACGTCCGGACGGGCATGTCCTGTTTCATGACCTATCGATGGATGCTCAGGCGGTACTCGATAAAATAGGTGCATATTTTCAATAAACGTCATCGTCGGCAGAAATGCTGACGGTTTTTTTAATAGCCTCGTTTTTCGAGGAACGTAAAGCTAGTCAGTGCCACGACCAATAGGACCGGTACACCAACGAAGAAATATAACCAGAAGCTTTCTTTTAAAGGGCCTGAGAAATAAGAGAAAGCAATCATTAAAATCAATAAAACGACATATTTCACCGTCTTTTTCATCGTATCCGCTCCAAAAGTATAATATTTAGTGTACCAAATTAAAAAGTTTGGCGCACTCTTCTATCTATTTACGCTTCTCTACATTCAATTTGGCGAGAAGCCGTACCGAGAAATTGAGCGATTGTCTAGCACATATGAACGCTTCTTGAAGACGGTGGGGGAAGGGATTTTTGGAGCGGATCAAAAAGGTCGACTAACGAAAAAACACATGACCTCATATGAGATCACGTGTTTTTTGCTGTTCATTAGTTTTTCAAATCAAAACGGTCGGCATCCATCACTTTAACCCAAGCTTTCGCAAAGTCATTGACAAACTTTTGTTTGTTGTCGTCTTGCGCATATACTTCTGCAAGTGCGCGTAGGATCGAGTTCGAACCGAAGACTAGGTCGAAGCGAGTTGCTGTATGTTTCACTTCGCCTGACTTACGGTCACGTCCTTCGTACTGGTTGAATCCAGCAGGTTTCCATTCTGTGTTCATGTCCAGTAAGTTGACAAAGAAGTCGTTTGTTAACTTGCCAGTTTCACCACCGAATACACCGTGTTTCGTATCGCCATGGTTTGCACCAAGGGCACGTAATCCACCGACAAGAACCGTCATCTCAGGAGCCGTCAATCCAAGAAGATGTGCTTTATCGACAAGCATTTCTTCTGGACTTGTTTGATACTCAGCTTTCTGATAGTTACGGAAACCATCAGAGATTGGCTCAAGTACATCGAAGCTCTCTGCATCTGTTTGTTCTTCCGTTGCATCGCCGCGGCCAGGTGAGAATGGGACAACAATATCAAAGCCAGCATCACGTGCTGCTTTTTCAACGGCTGCTGTTCCACCAAGAACGATCAGGTCAGCAAGGCTTACGTTTTTCTCAAGTCCAGATTGAAGCTCTTCGTAGATCTTCAATGCTTTTTCAAGAAGTTGTGGTTCGTTCGCTTCCCAGCTGCGTTGTGGAGCAAAACGGATACGTGCACCGTTTGCGCCTCCGCGCATATCTGTGTGGCGGAATGTGCTTGCAGAAGCCCAAGCTACTTTTACAAGTTCGCTTACTGTAAGGTCTGTAGCCAAGATTTTTTCTTTTAGATCGGCAATTTCTTCGTTAGACAATGTGTAGTCTACTGTTGGAACTGGATCTTGCCAGATCAATTCCTCTTCTGGCACTTCAGGTCCCCAGTAACGATCTTTAGGTCCCATGTCGCGGTGAAGAAGTTTGAACCAAGCACGTGCAAATGCATCTTCGAATGCTGCATGGTCTTCGTAGAAGCGGCGAGAGATTTTCTCGTAATCCGGATCCACTTTAAGTGCCATATCAGCGGTCGACATCATCGTTGGTACTTTTTTGTTTGAATCTTCCGCATCTGGAGCTTTGTCTTCTTCTTTTAAGTCTTTCGCAATCCACTGGTATGCACCGGCAGGACTCTTTGTTAATTCCCAATCGTATTCAAAGAGTTGTACCCAGAATCCGTTGTCCCATTGTGTAGGGTTTGCTGTCCAAGCGCCTTCAAGACCTGAAGAAATCGTGTCACGGCCTTTACCAGATTTGTAGCTGCTCAACCAACCAAGACCTTGGTTTTCGACATCTGCTGCTTCTGGATCATCACCAACTTGTGACGGGTCACCCGCACCGTGCGTTTTACCGAATGTGTGACCACCTGCAATAAGTGCAACCGTTTCTTCATCGTTCATTCCCATACGACCAAATGTATCACGGATATCTTTAGCGGATGCCAGTGGATCTGGTTTGCCGTTTGGTCCTTCTGGGTTCACGTAGATCAGACCCATTTGAACCGCAGCAAGAGGGGTTTCGAGTTCACGGTCACCTGAGTAACGGTTGTCTGCTAGCCACTCTTTTTCATTACCCCAGTACACATCTTCTTCTGGGTGCCATACGTCTTCGCGTCCTGCTGCGAAACCGAATGTTTTGAAGCCCATCGACTCAAGTGCCACGTTTCCTGTTAACAATAGAAGGTCAGCCCAAGAGATTTTGTTACCGTACTTTTGTTTGATTGGCCAAAGTAGACGACGTGCTTTGTCTAGGTTGACGTTATCTGGCCAGCTATTTAGTGGTGCAAAACGCTGATTTCCAGTGTTTCCGCCACCGCGGCCGTCGAAGGCACGGTAGGTACCCGCTGCGTGCCATGACATACGGACGAAAAGACCGCCGTAATGACCGTAATCTGCTGGCCACCAGTCTTGGCTATCTGTCATTAGTTTGCGAAGGTCTTCTTTTAATGCATCGTAGTCAAGCTTAGAAAACTCTTCTTTATAATCGAAGTCGGTACCAAATGGGTTGGCCTTCGTATCATGCTGACGCAAGATATTCAGGTTGAGCATATTTGGCCACCAGTCTTTGTTGTTCGTGCCTCCAGGTTTACGTGATGTCGTGATGGCGCTGTCTTTATGACTTGCTCCTAAACCTGTTACTGGGCATTGTCCATCGCCTGCAGCTGTATGGCCTGGATTTTGATTATTATGTTCCATTCTCAATTCTCCTCCTCATTATCAAATCGTGAAAATCGGTATTCAATCGAATGACCCAGAGAGAATCATTCTCACTTTATAATTATACTAAATAAGCTTCCGGATTTGAAGCGAGAAGCTCGTAAATTGAGATTTTATTTATCTAATGAGAAATAGAAAGAAGGAATGATATAATGGTAGAAAAGTTGAAGGTAAAAAAGGGTTCACGTAGTGGAAGAGTTCGACGAAGACTATGATGGACATCTGTTAAAGACAGTGCGGATGGATTTGTAGAATAGTTAACAATCAAAAGACCCAAACCTTTTTTCAAGAAGGCTTGGGTCTTTTTTGACTATTCTTTCACTCGTAATAAGCGCATGGAGTTAAGGACAACTAATACAGTCGACCCGACATCCGCAAGTACGGCCATCCAGAGGGTCAACCAACCAGGTGCGATCAACAACAGGGCGAACAGTTTAATCGCAAACGAAAAGCCGATGTTCTGCTTGATGATACGAAGCGTCTTGCGGCTAAGTCCCATCGTATATGGAAGTTTCGTTAAATCGTCAGCCAGTAAGGCGACGTCTGCGGTTTCAAGAGCGGTATCTGTCCCAGCGCCTCCCATGGCAATGCCGACAGTGGCACTGGCCAGAGCCGGTGCATCGTTGATACCGTCTCCGACCATCGCAACCGAACCGAGCTGTTGTTGAAGTAAACGTATTTTCTCCAGTTTATTTTCTGGTAACAGATTCGCTTCCACCGTATCAAGTTCGAGTTGTCGGTTGAGGGCGTTCGCTGTAATGGCGTTATCGCCTGTTAACATAATGAGCTTGGTGATTCCCATCTCTTTCAATCGACGAATCATCGATACGCTGACTTCTCGGATGGGGTCAGCTACGGCAATGATTGCCACAATCAACTTGTCCGTACCGAGGGCCATTACCGTCTTGCCATCCAGTTGAAGCTTTTGGACCTGACGAGCAAGCTCAGGGGTCATGTCGGGATGTTCCTCAAACAGCATAGGGCTTCCAATGGTGAATCGTTCTCCGTTCACTTTGGCATAAGCGCCTTTTCCAGTGACTGAGCGGAAGTCGGTTGCTTCTAGGTTTATCACATGCTGCTGTTTTGCATGTCGCACGATGGCAGAAGCCAGAGGGTGCTGAGAGAACTGTTCAATAGCTGCTGCAGTAGCAAGAGCATCTTGTTGAGTGATGTCGTGAAAAGTCAGGATGTCGGTGACGACAGGCTGGCCTTCTGAAAGTGTTCCAGTCTTATCAAACGCAATCGCCCGAATCCGGCCGAGCTCTTCCAAGTAGATACCGCCTTTGATTAAAACGCCGTGTTTGGCTGCATTTCCGATAGCTGTGACAATCGCAACAGGCGTCGATACGACGAGCGCACAGGGACAGCCGACAACGAGCACAGCAAGACCGCGGTAGATCCATTCTGACCAGTCACCTGAAAACAGGAGTGGTGGAAGGACAGCGACGAACAGTGCAACGACTAGAATAGCTGGTGTATAGTATGCGGCAAAGCGGTCCACGAATTGTTGGGAAGGGGCTTTTTCAGCCTGAGCTTCTTCAACAAGGTGGATAATCTTCGCAATGGTCGTGTCTTGCACGCGCTTTGTGACGGTTACTTCTAAATAACCTTCTTCATTTAGTGACCCGGCATAGACTTCGTCGCCGATTTGTTTATGCTTCGGCATCGATTCTCCTGTGATGGCAGCTTCATTAATAGAAGATTCGCCAAGGAGAACTGTTCCGTCCATCGCAATTTTTTGACCAGGCTTGATCAACATCACATCGCCGATTTGAATGTCATTTACATCTAAAGTCAGCATTTCTTGATTGCGTCGGACGACGGCTTCGTTCGGAGCGATGTCCATCAGACTTCGAATCGACTGACGTGCCCGGTCTATAGAATAAGTCTCGAGAGCTTCACTGAGCGCAAACAGCAATACCACGACTGCGCCTTCTTGCCATTCTCCAATGATAGCTGCCCCGATGATGGCAATGGCCATCAAGGTCTTCATATCAAATTCAAAGCGTACAAGGTTTGTGAAACCTTCTTTAAAAAGCGCCCATCCACCCACTATAATGGCCATAAGATAAAGTCCGATTACGACAGGTTGGGGGGCTGAGAATGCATAGTCGGTATAGAGTGCTGCTAGGAGCAGTAAAAAGGAAGCGACGGTGTTCCGGTTTTCTCGCGACTCCCAAAATGAACGCTTATCTCCAATGTTCGTGCGATGAGATTCTTCGTAGACACGAATTCCATCAAAGGCTCCTGCTTTTTCAAGCTGTTCAATCGTTACGTCTCCTGTAACAGTCAATTTGGATGCACCAAAATTCAGTTGTAGGTTTTGTACGGTACCGATCTGTTGAATATTCTTTTCAAATTTAGCAGCGCAGTTTGTACAAGACAGCCCTTCTAGCCGGTACACATGTTGCTCTGATTTCATGAGGTACACGCCCTTTACATTCAAATGAACATTTGATTGTTTTTAGTATATGCCGGTAGGTATCTTGTGTCAATATCATTCAAGTATTTGTTTGAATGAAAAAACCCTTCTTCCACGAAGGAAGAAGGGGCGTTATTCGTTAAGATGTTCAATGGCAATTTTAACAAGATCGGTGATGTGATGGTCTTTTACCGAATAGTAGACAAGCTTCCCTTGCTTACGGTTTTTAGCGATTCCCATTGTCCGGAGCAGTCGTAAATGATGAGAGGCTGTGGCTGTCGAGATGCTGACGATAGCAGCGACGTCACAAACACACAGTTCATCTTCTTGGGTCAAGGCATAGATAATTTTCATGCGTGTCGCATCCGATAATGCTTTGAAGATCGTTTCAACCCCCTTGACTTGCGAAATGAGAGGAGTGATACGCTCGACGACCTCTGGATGAGTACACTCTACTTCGCAGTGGTCTACTGATAGTTTCTTTAATGATTGACTCATTGTGAATCGCATCCTTTAATGTGAGAATACCTCAAGTATAGCAAACCTGCTGTACTTAGTTATTCCACACATCTTTATATTCTGGTGTCTTCTCAAACTGGCTCTTGATAAACGGACATGTCGGCACAATTTTGAGGTCGTTTTCACGAGCATAGGCTACGAGCTGTTCAACGAGCTTTTGCCCTACGCCTTCTCCTCGGAGAGAGTCGTCCACATGTGTATGGTCCGCAATCAGTTTCGTGGAGCCCGTCGGCACATAGCGTACTTCAGCAAGTGTATGCTCACTGTCCTCTCCCACATAAAACTTGTTGTTGTCGTGTTTGATTTCCATACAATCTCTCCTTATTTGCAGCTGCCAGATTGATCACAAAACGGGGTATTTGATGTGCTTCCACAACCGCAAATCACGGCGCGGTAGGTCACGATGTCTTGTTCTTCTTGATGAAAATGAAGATCACCGCGCATAAATAACTGACCCTTTTCATTGGGCTCTACACGCGTCGGCACTTCCGGAAGTTCCCCCCGCACGTTGTCATGGCGGATGTATTGAAGTGCACCACTCGGGCAGCGTTCGACTACTTCTACGATGTCCGGTGCTGCCCCGTTTTCAGGATTGACCCAAGGACGTTTCTTTGTATTGAAGACAGCCGGAAGCCCTTTGACGCATTCTGCTGCGTGGATACATAGACCAGGCGTGAAATAGACATTGATGTCCGAGCCGACATATTCTTTAGGTTCCAGTTTCATAAGACACTCTCCTTTTTCTGATAATTCCTACTACTGGGTGTATCCTATCCATTGGAGCTCTAAGTGCTATTGCTAAATGAAACCTTTTTTGATAGGGTACGTATAATTCATTAAATACAGCCTAGAGGTGAAAATCATGGTATCCCTTATCCATTTCGCTAGTATAGTATCTGTCATTACATTGTCTCTATTCAAAGATGTATCTGATAAGCAATATAAAAAAAATATCGATGCACTACGCCAAGAGATTTGGTTTCAAATGTATTGGAATGATCCAGAATATCAAGCAATTTTAAAAGAAGACCCTCAATTGCGTAAAATCATCTGCTATATCAATCGTGAGAAACTTGAAAAACAGCGCTATGCCGCTTGGCAACGCAAGAAAATCATTACGATTGTGGAGAAGAAAGCGCAAGAAGTAGAGGAGGACACGCAGATATGATGCTTTTATTAGGCATTGCATTTTTCATTGTTGTTTATATTTCACTCAGCACAATCGAACGATTGTTGCGTGAGATGAAGACGCAAAATCAGCAGATCATCGATTTGTTGGAGCGGGCAGAACGGAAGAATCCAGATTTAGACGCCAATTAATCATCCGCTCCTACCATATTTTGTTTCCATTTCGTATAATTATTAGGAAAACAATCATTTGGAGGTTTTTTTATGTGGAATGCCTTTAAAGCATTTGCGTTCAAAGGCAATGTACTGGAACTGGCAATTGCTGTTGTAATTGGAGCAGCCTTTGGGAAAATCGTCTCTTCTTTAGTCGAAAATATTATTACCCCGCTGATCGGACTCATTATGGGAGGCGTGGACTTTTCAGGGCTTGCAATTACTGTCGGGAATGCCAATGTTACATATGGAGTTTTCATCCAATCTATCATCGACTTCGTGATTGTCGCGTTTGCCATCTTTATGTTTGTCCGGTTACTTGACAAATTCAAGCGGAAAGAAGAAGTGAAACTGGAAGAAGGACCAACCATCGACTCGAAAGAAGAGTTGCTGATTGAAATTCGTGATTTATTAAAGCAACAAAATACACGTAGTTAATTCATAGACCGTCTAGATCAATTCTAGATGGTTTTTGCTATCTTTTAGGAAAGATGGGCGTTCTTTATAGGAAGAAGAGGTGAAGAAATGAAAAAACGTTCTATAGTCGGTATTGGGGTGATAGGGATAGTCGTGTTTGTGTTGTTTTTCCGAGGAGGTGTAATTCCCCAGACTCTTGGATGGACCTGGGAGAATCCGTTTGCACCTCGAGTCGAAGTGGAGGACCACACCGAATTTGTCGATCGGAATGGTAATGGTATAACGGACCAACTGGATATCGTGGCAGCTGCACGCAAAGAAGTAGAGAATCGAACGACCTACCGCAGTGCCTATTATGGCGGAGGCTACCCTCCCGAAGATGAAGGTGTCTGTACAGATGTGATCTGGCGAGGATTAATGGGTGCGGATATTGTCTTAAAAGACGCAATGGACGCAGACATTGCAGCGAATGTGGCAGCTTATCCCCGGACGGAAGGGACGCCTGACCCTAATATCGATTTTCGTCGTGTCCCCAATCAGTTTGCTTATCTTGAGCGCCATGCCGAGTCCCTGACCACTGAACTCATTCCTGGAGATCCGGAAAATTTAGCGGAATGGCAACCAGGAGATATTGTGATTTTCTTAGAAGGTACAGATCATACGGGAATCATCTCTGACCGCCGTGCAAAAGACGGGACGCCGTATATGATTCACAACGCACCTCCATTTGCTGCGGAAATTAAGTTGACTTCTTATTCACAAGAAATTGCCGGCCATTACCGATGGAATTTTCATGAATAGGAAGGAAAATCATTTCGAATGGCGAATAAACTAGACGAGGTGATGAAAATGACACGACTAAAACGTGTAGGAACAACGTATTTGCCCGTATCGAACTTGAAAAAAGCAACCGAATGGTACACATCCAATCTAGAAGCGGAAATCTCTTATCATGACGATGAGAAGACGATACTGAACTTTGCAGATCAAAGCTTCTTCTTGATTCCTGCTGCCCCTGATCAATCCAATAGTTTCATTGATGCGAAGGGGACGGAGTGGTTTGGGCTAGGTTTTGAAGTCGATGGAGAAGAAAACCTTCTCACATTCCACCAAGACCTGTTGAAGCAAGGTGTCAAAGCAGGAGACATTGAGTCCCGCGGACACGCGGGGAAAAACTTTCGGTTTTGGGATGAAGACGGCAATGCGTTTGATGTTTGGAGCGAGTGGAAGGAGCGGGGTGAGACATGAGAGCAGGAAGTCTATTTATCCCGGTTCGAGATTTAGAAAAGTCAGCAATTTGGTATGAAAAACATCTTGGAGTGAAGCGGATTGATAGTTGGGGAGAAGGGATGGGATTTTACTTTCCAAATGGACCTACACAGCTCGCGCTGATTGTAGTGGAAGAAACACCCACCACCGAATTTTCTATCACGCACGCACGGAAAAATGTGTACTATAATTTCCTGACATCCGACATTGAACAATTACATAAAGAATTTCAAAATCAAAAAATTCATGTGAGTGCCATCAAGAACTTTGGTGGGATGCTGTGTTTTGACGCCGTGGATCCGGACGGCAACGTGTTGAGTTTTGTAGATGAACCGGAAGATTCACTCTATTATTCAAAACAAATCGAAAAACGTCAAAACCATTAAGAGACGTCTTCATTTTCCCGGATTAACACGTGAAGTCCTTCTAACTTAAGATGCGGACGATCTACCAGGAACAGTCGATGCGAGTAAGCAAGGCGAGATGGGACGTGGCGGGCCTCTTGAAACGACCAGTATTCAAGATGTTGGCCAGACGTCAGGTAAAATGAAGTGTCTTCAATACAAAGGCGCCCCTCTTTTGTACGGACGATCTCACCCGCATATTGGACTGGTTTGGTTCCTTGACGAATGAGAAGAGACAACTCTCTCGTTTGTTCGCTCACGCGCTGTTGGAATTCAGAAGAGGAAAAATGGTCTTCCTCATGAGCATATACTTCAAACAACTGAGCCAACTGGCGAAGCTCTTGAGCCAATGGTTTTAATGCGTCTGACGTTTTCATTTGGTTTGAAGAAAGCATGGTCACCACTCCTAATAAGAACATTTGTTCTATATTATCATGTCAGTCAATGGACGACAAGTTGGATTTACAAGATGAGACTAGTTAAGCCGGATTGTCGAGTAGACAATCCGGCTTGTTTAAGCTTTTATACATGTCACCTTGATGTAGAATGTGACTTATAGTTTACGAGTAAACCGCTACACAATGCGCCAATAAGTAACACAGTTGCTGTGACCATGAACAACACCGAAAGGGATGAGGAAACGAGCGAAAGGCCTGAAGAACCAAGCACAACGCCGAGTGAGAAGAACGCGTAAAAATACCCATAGGCTTTCCCGCGGTTCTTTTCCGTCGTGCCTACATAAAGAAAAACATTGATAGCGGGAAATGTAAAAGCGAATCCCACTCCGTAAACAATCAGTATTCCATAAAACGCGGCTAGAGATGAAGCCAGTCCTAGACTTAACTGGGCAGCCGCAATTAACATCACGCCAATTCGGAAGTTGGCGAGTGCAGGCCACTGGTCGAACAATTTTCGTATAGGAGACAGAAAGATCATGACAGCCGTTACGCCAAAGGTACTCAGTAATGTTCCACTTACACGAGAACTAAACCCAAGTTCTTCAACACGAAGTGGCAACAGGTACGCCAATGCCCCTTGGGAGAACATCATCAAAAATGCACCTCCGAACGCGACAACGAGGGCAGGGTGGAAGCGAAGCGTTTCCGGGTGGTCTTTCGTCCGACGGAACAATTGTCCGCGTAGCAAAAAGAAGGCTGCTACAAACAAAATGACTCCGAAAAGCCCAACCGTTTGGAACACAAAAGGAGCGGATATCTGCGCAGCCATGATGCCGCTGAAGGCAGGACCTATGATAGCGGCTGACCCGACGAAGGCTCCTGTCATCGCGTTCTCACTTCCGGTCTTGCCTTCTAAGCTTTGATTTGCCACATAGGTAAAAGCAGCGGGAACAATAAATCCGCCAATAAACCCATGAACAAAAC
The DNA here is from genome assembly GCF_042649045.1 of Chryseomicrobium palamuruense. NCBI lineage: Bacteria > Bacillati > Bacillota > Bacilli > Caryophanales > Caryophanaceae > Chryseomicrobium > Chryseomicrobium palamuruense. The sequence continues at coordinate 174,831 of NZ_JBHSEF010000009.1, forward strand.
GGATCACGAGCAACGATTCCGGAGTGGTCGCCCATGTATACGCAAACAGCATAATGGACGTTCCAAGAAGGCCGATGACAAGAAGGCGGTAAGGGCCCAACCGGTCGGTAAAAAGGCCAGCAAGTAGGTTGCCTCCTGTATTTGAAAAGGAATAGATCCCCACAGCCATGCCTGCTACGAGTGTACTTGCGCCAAGACTTGTGGCAAAGGTGCTCATAATAGGAAGCTGTGCAAAGAGGTCCATGAATGAGAAGAAAATAATAGCATAGACGAGCCACAAAACAGGAAAAGCTTTCGTACGGAACTGAGCTTCACGCTTTTTCACGGCACGGTCTAACAGAAAATTGGCAAACGGAATAAAGGCGGCTGCAATCCCAAGTAGACTCCAGTACACGTTCCATCTGACCGTAAGCTGTACGATGACAATGGTGACGATATAGCCAATGAAAATGGCACCGTGTATAGAGCCGACGAAGGTGACCGCAAGAGGCAAGCCTGCCCAGTACTTTAATGGCATCGCAATGCCGAGTAAGATGAGTAAGGAAATCCCATCTATAATACCAAAGAAACGAAACAAACGAATAGGAAGATACTGTTTTTCTTTCAGCAACGGTGAACCCTTCTTTCTTTCACTTCCTTCAGTATTTCATAGAAAAATTTGGGTGGCAAGCTACGAAATGTGAACGATTCACCTATGACTTTTGGTATGCTTAGGGAAAGGGGGAGACTGCATGGAGAAGTCGAAAAAATTACATACCATCTACAGTGGGGTCTTTATTCTAACAACCCTTGTTTTGATTGGGATTGTTGTGAGTATTGCCGGACTGCAGTCCTCCCAAAACTTGCGAGAAGAAAGTGGCGGGGCACTCGTTGTGACCGCGAAGACCATGGGAAACCAGCTCGATCAACATATGTGGTTTCGTTACGGGGAAGTGGGAATGCTGACTCAGCTCGAGCCGTTCCGAAATCCTAGAAGGCGTTTCAATTGCTGAACGCCCTGTTTATTTAGAGGCACAAAATGCTCCGTTTATTGAGGATGTACATGAAGCGGACCGTCAGACTGCCGAACGGCGCGTGAGCGGACTGATGAAGGAGCAAGGGAAGTCCTATTCTGTTGAAGGTCAAATGGCGATGGTAGGAATCAGTGCAGGGGGGCGTCTATGGACGGGAGAAGATTCTTTAGAAGACGTATTGGCACAAGCGGATAGTGCACTGTATGACGTGAAGATGAACGGTAAGAAGGGCATAAAATTTTATAACTAAACGAGCTGCGGGGAAATCCCTTGCAGCTTTTTGTTTTCATAGATTTCAGGTCGTCTTCAAATGTGGTATGATAGCAAAAGTGATTTTTTATAAGGTCAGACCTTTGCACGAGTGAATAGTAGGGGAGTTATGCCCTGTGGTATGGGATGTATTGAATGTTATTGGAACGCTTGCGTTTTGCATTAGTGGAGCGCTCGTTGCGATGGAAGCGAAATACGATATTATGGGAATTTATATATTGGGGCTCATCACGGCATTTGGCGGGGGAGCGGTTCGGAATCTGATGATTGGTTTACCGATTGTCGAGGTATGGCAACAGACGACGTTATTTGTTATCGCCTTGCTTGCGATGACATTGTTTATCTTACTACCGAAGAGTTTTGTGTTTCATATGAAAGAATGGTCGTTGTTCGATGCAATTGGACTGTCGGCTTTTGCCGTGCAGGGAGCGATGTATGCGCAGTCGATGGACATGCCACTGCTTGCTGTCATGTTTTCTGCCTCCATCACAGGGGCTGGCGGTGGGATTATTCGCGATGTACTCGCCCAGAAGCGGCCGAGTGTGTTCACGAAAGAAGTGTATCTCTTATGGGCGATTCTCGCCGGGTTCGTCATCGGAATGGACTGGGTGTCCACCGACGTCCAACTATATGTTGTCTTTGCCATCATCCTTGCATTACGTTTGATTTCGCAGCGGTGCAAGTGGGATTTGCCGATTCGCAGCTTCGATGACAGATAGAAGGGGAATTTCGAATAAGTGAAGTATTAGCCAGATTATGTTAAAATATACACGTGATACAAAAGTGGATACAAAGGAGTGATTGAATGCAGGCCCGGTTAGTTAAGCGCGACCGTAGTTACATGATTGGGATTTCTGTGACCATTCCCTCTGCAAAACGAAACCAAATTAAGTTAAATAAATCGGTAATGAAACGCCTTGTTTCACTGCAACGATATTTGACGTTACCTGGAACGGAAGAAATCATTGCTTTTCCTTCAAACAAAAAAGGTTTGGACGGGGATGAATGGATCATTGGGTATTCCGTCTTCTCACGTTTCCCACCATTCAAAGATTATGAGCTACATGAACTTCCAGGAGGCACGTATTTTGTAGGTGCCCAGAATGTGGAGCTTGAATCCGTTTATGGCATGATGAAGTCTCATTGGATCATGACGGAAATGTATAAACCATTACCTGTGTTGTTTGAGTGCTACACAATTTCAGGTGACCATAAAGATGTGCAAGTCTACTGGAAAGTAAAACCCCAGTCTGGTACAGAGCAAAAATATGCCTAATGCGTCCGAGCGAAGTCTTTGCTCGACGCTTTTTTTGTTTACCAAGGGGTTGGGCAGCTGAGGTCCTTTTCTTGTAACTGCCCGGTTCATTTCAAGGTTGTACCCGGTCCATTCCACAACTCCACGTAAAAAGCACCTTTCCCGTACAAAGAAAAGGTACTTCCACAAGTTAGTTAGTTTTGAAACAAACCTAGCTTTCCGATCCGCTGAACCGCTTCCGCAATACGTTCTTCTTCAACGACAAGTCCGACACGGACATAGCCTTCTCCATGAGAACCGAAGCCATTCCCTGGCGCAACGGAAACGTCTACTTCCGCGAGAAGTTTATCTGCAAACTCTTGACTCGTAAAGCCTTCGGGAACAGGAAGCCAGGCAAAGAAAGAGCCTGCTGGTGCTTCAATCTTCCAGCCTATTTTTGCACATTCTTCAACAAGACGCGTGCGGCGCTGACTGTATCGTTCGACCGCTTCTGTAATGTGATGTTGAGGGCCTGTCAGTGCTTCCACAGCTGCTCGTTGAACGGCAGGGAACAGGCTACAATACATATGATCATGCAATCGGTCCAGTGCCGCAATCATTTGTGCATTTCCGGCTGCAAAGCCGACACGCCAGCCTGCCATGTTGTACGTCTTCGATAACGTATACATTTCAATGCCTACATCTTTGGCGCCTTCTTGTTGGAGGAAGCTAACCGGACGTTTCCCGTCAAAACCAAGTGCGCCATAAGCGAAGTCATGACAAATCGCGATATCATGTTTTTTGGCAAAGTCGATGGCTACTTCAAAAAATGACCCGTCGGCCATCGCACCAGTTGGGTTGTTTGGGTAATTCAAATACATGAGCTCGGCTTTTTTTCGTATGTCTTCAGGAATGTCGTCGAATACTGGTAAAAATCCATTTTCTTGTGTGAGTGGCATCGTCGCCATTTCTGCACCGGAAAGAGAAAGGGCAGAGAGGTAATCAGGATAGCCTGGATCTGGGAGCAACAACACATCACCTGGGTCCATCATCGCCATCGGCAGTTCAACAAGACCGGCCTTGGAGCCAAATAAAATCGAGATTTCCGTTTCCGGGTCGAGTTCAACGTTGTATTCACGCAAATAAAAGTCTGCTGCACCCTCGCGCAGCGATTGAATCCCCCGGAATGGGGAATATTTGTGAGTAGATGGATCATCGGAAGCCTCGTGAAGAGCTTCAATGATGTGCTGAGGAGTGGGCTGGTCTGGGTTGCCTTGCCCAAGATTAATGACATCTCTGCCTTCGTTTACAGCCGCTGCTACTTGAGCGACAAGACGAGCAAAAAATTGCTCAGGGAGCTGTTCTAGTCGTTTGGAAAACTTCATGGGTTTCGCCTGCCTATCTGGTTGTATTATGGCAAAGCGTAACGTGATTTGAACCGCTTGTAAAGTCCTATTGACAACTTTTTGTGGCAGGAGTAATGTAGCTCTATTCAAATAAGGGGATGAAGTAAATGGACAGTACGTTTGCAGTATTTGGGCTTGGGAGATTTGGCGGTAGCTTGGTGAAAGAACTTGTGGCGATGGATCAGGAAGTCCTGGCCGTTGATATAGATCCGGAAAAAGTCGATTACTACAGCAATTATGCTACACACGCAGTAGTGGCAAGTGGCTATGATGAGAAGGCATTACGTGCCCTGGGTGTGCGGAACATCGACCACGCATTTGTTTCATTCGGTGAGGATATTCAGTCAAGCGTGCTGACTACTATGGTACTTAAGGAGTTAGGTGTTCCAAAGGTGTGGTCGAAAGCCCATGATGAAAATCACGGAAAAATCTTAGAAAAGATTGGAGCAGACCGCGTCATCCATCCAGAGCGTGATATGGCACGCCGGATTACCCACAATTTACACTCGTCTAAAATTATCGATTTTATTGAACTGTCGAGTTCATTTAGTATTGCTGAAATTCGTGTGACGGACCGTTTGATTGGGAAACGTTTGTCGGAACTTGATTTGCAGCGAAAATTCAATGTGAACTTTGTTGCCCTGCAGAGAGGCCAAGAAACGATACTCAGCTTTTCGGAAGATGAGCAAATTAAAGAAGAAGATTTATTGGTGGTCATTGGCAAAAACGAAGATATTGAACGTTTCGATACACAGGGCTCGTAATTCTGGATAAAGAAGGCGAAAACGATGTTTTGGAGATTTTTTAATTGGAGGGCTTATTCACCACCTGCCGTCATTGCATTGAGTTTTTTTCTGATGATTATGATTGGAACGATTTTATTAAGTTTACCCATCGCTCATGAAGGAGATATAGAGTGGATAGACGCATTATTTTTTGCGGCATCTGCAACAACTGTAACAGGACTCGGAGTGTCCGACACAGCCAGCACTTTCACCGTTTTTGGAGAAATGGTATTGATGGTGTTGATTCAGTTTGGTGGCATCGGCCTAATGACCTTTTCGGTTGCTGTGCTGGTCTCTTACTTACCTTTCACTGGGCCGACAGGTATCCACTAGGGGAAGCCGCTTATTTGGCTATGTTTCATGACGATTACCGAGAAAATCCCCTTTCTCTCGCTCTTGTTTGAAGTCTTTTCCGCTTTCGGGACGGTCGGACATTCTATGGGGGTTACGGCAGAGCTTAGTGATATAGGAAAGTTTTTGATTTGTCTTACGATGTTTATCGGACGACTAGGGCCGCTCACCCTCTTCTTTTTGTTAGTTAAACCAAAGAACCGCCATTACCGGTACGCCCATAATCAGGTATATCACTGTTATGAATTTAGCTTAAACTCTTACTGATAAAACGGTGAGAGTTTTTTAAATGGAAAAAAATAAAGATTGTTGAAATAAGAACATTTGTTCTATACTGAAAGGGAATACAGGAGGAGGTGACGCTGATGGAAAGACCGGACCCTTCCCGCATTCGCGATCGGGGAAGAATCAAGTGGACCGCCATGATGCTGCCCGAGCATGTGGCTATCATTCGTGACTATATAGCGAATGACGGCAAAGTCAAAAAACCGGTTCTGGACGAATGGGATCTACGTCAACTCGAAGAATCCATTGGTTTGGCGCTCGCCCAACGAGCGGAAATCAAATTGAAGTATTGGTATGAGGGAGACATCTTGACGCGCGGTGGCAAAATCACAAAGGTCGACACAAATCGCCGACGGCTCTACGTCGAAGACCCCTTTGACACGACGGCCTACCCGCTAGACTGCATCATCGACATCTCTATCATTGACTAAACTAGATGTGGAGCAGGCTCGTTCTGAAATTCGGTTAAATGACAGCGTGGACAAGGAGGCGTCCTTTGCCTCCATGGACGCGATGGCATTTAGCATGGATTTCAAGCCTGCGCAACTCGATAACTCCTAGATGTGAAGCCACCTGTTCCAGAAACTCCGAGAAAATCAGGCGTGCCCGAAGAGGCGTTCGTTGCCTCTACGGGTGCGAATGATTTTGGAGTGTGTTTCTAGGTGGTGCAACTCGATAACTCCTAGATGTAAAGCCACCTGCTCCAGAACCAAAAAAACACCTTCCTCCTGTTCAAGGAGCGAAGGTGTTTTGCATATTACGATTTGCGAGATTGACCCGAAAGCTCTCGGAGAAAATCACCCAAGGCATCTTCTGTCGAAGAATCCGAAAGTTTCACGTTCGAACGATAGGCTGCCCGAATAATGATATGACCTGCCACCGGGGCTGTCAAAAAGACAAAAACGATACCGAGCAACAAGCGAATGCTAATGAACGCTTCAGTGGCCCAAAAGAAGATGAACGCGCCGATAAGCGACAGCAATACAGCAAGCGTCGAACTCTTAGTAGCTGCATGGGAACGTGTATAGACATCGGGTAACCGAAGAATGCCAAATGCACTAATCACCGCCATGATACTGCCGAGAAAAATCAAGATGACACTAAGTGTTTCAATCGTCGTGCTCATGTTCGACAATCTCTCCTCTCTCTACATAGCGAGCCAGACCCACGGTACTAATAAAGGCTAAAATTCCCACAATTAAAATAACTTCTAAATACGCGTGGGTACGTAGGAAAACCGAAAACACGGCAACAAGTGAAATCAAATTGACGCCAATCATATCTAAGGCAACCACTCGGTCCGGCATTGACGGCCCACGGATAATGCGATAAAGCGCAATGAAAATAGCGATTGTAAATAAGAAGAGGGACGCCACGAGTAAAAAGTCGATCATGGTCGAGTCACCTCCATAATCGCTTTCTCAAATGTTTGAATCGATTTGATGACTAAATCCCGCGAGACTTCCATATCCATGGCATGAATAAAGAACGTCTTTCCATCGGGGGAGACTTCCATTACGACAGATCCTGGGGTCAATGTGAGCAAAAGTGCCAGTGCCGTGAGTTCGTAATCTCCTTCCATGTTGTGAGTGTACGTGAAAATTCCAGGCTTGATGGAAAGAGACGGGCTTAAGATCTGTTTCAGCACCAAGATGCTGGACTGAAATAATTCTGAAAAGAAAATGAACAACAATTTGAGGGTCGAATAGACACGAATCAAATAGAATTTACTTCCGAAGAAACGGTGCATCAAAAAGATGATGACAGCCCCAATGAGATATCCCGCAAAAAAAGTAGGGAAGTAAAAGGCATCTTCATCCATCAGAAACGTCCAAAGTGCCGCAATCGTTAAGTTGAGTAAAAATTGAGCGGGCATTTCTCATCACGCCTTTCTAAAAGATTACGAGCCATTTCCTAGGACCGCCTTAATATAAATGGATGGATCGAGTAAAGTCGCTGCAGCCTGTATGTAAGGAGCAAGCATTTCGCTGCCGAGTCCTAACAACAGTGTAATGGCAGAAAGCATCACAATAGGTGCTAAGCGCATGGCAGGAAGGGGACGTTGCTCGTCCGCACTGATGATCGTCTCTCCCCAGAAGCACTGACTAAAGATGCGTAGCAGAGAGTAAAGGACGGCCAGACCAGAAAATAAGGCAAGAACCATTAGTACATAGGAACCGTTGGCGATTGCTCCTTCAATTACCAATACTTTGCCTAAGAATCCACTAAACGGTGGAATTCCTGCAAGCGATAAGATGACGATGAAGAATGACCAGCCGAGGACCGGATAGTTCTTGAGTAAACCACTCATCTCATGGATGTGAACCTTATTGGTGACATAGATCATCGTTCCAATTAACAAGAACAAGAGGGCTTTCGCAAACATGTCATGCAAGATGTAATAAATCGTTCCTTCTATCGCCAATTCGTTACCGATGGCAAGACCAGCCAGCATGAAGCCGACAGCAATCACGACTTGGTAGGCCGCAATTTTCCGGATATCCGTATAAGCAACGGCTCCAAGACTGCCTCCAATGAGTGTCAACGCCGCCATAACGGATAAAATCATAGGAATCATTTCACCATCATTAAATATAAGCGTGAACATGCGGAAGAGCGCATAAACGCCGACTTTTGTCAGAAGAGCGCCAAAAAGAGCCGATGTGACAGTAGGTGTGGAACTATATGAGCCAGGCAACCAAAAATACAGAAGTAAACCTGCTTTCAAACTAAACACTATTAAAAAGACAAGACTAACCACAGTGAGTAGAGGGGTGGGGCCAGCTTCAGCCACGCGCTCTGCGATATGTGCCATATTCAACGTGCCGAGTGAACCGTATAAGTAGGCAATTCCGATAAGGAAGAACCAGGAGGACACGATATTGATGGCCACGTACTTTATGGCTTCACGAAGCTGAAAGCGATTGCCCCCGAGTGTGATCAACACATAAGAAGATAAAAGCATCACTTCAAAACAAACAAAGAGATTAAAGATATCTCCGGTCATATAAGATCCAATAATCCCCGCATTCAAAAAGAGGACGAGGGGATAAAAATAATAGTTGGTCATCTTCTCTCGTGGAGATAATGCGAGATACAGCAAACAAATGATGGTGACAAAAAGTGTCGTAAGCGACAGCAACAGTGCAAGTGTATCTGCTACAAATAAAATACCGAATGGTGGCTCCCATCCACCAAAATCTAGGCGGATGATGGTATGGGACTGAACGTACTGAAGAAGATAGACGCCGAGTCCAAATAATCCACTAAGTGCGCCGATACTGACCCAAGCCTGCAGTTTCGGGTGCTCACGGTAGAAAATCAATGTGACACCGACGAGAATCGGCAGTGCCATGAAAAATGCGAGACTATTGCTCATCTTCGGACCCCCTTAATTCATCCAAGCGATCCGTCCCGTGTTCTTGATACACGCGGTAAGCGAGCACTAAGATAAAGGCCGTCACCGCAAAACTGATAACAATCGCCGTTAAAATAAGTGCCTGAGGAAGGGCATCAATGTAACTGTCCGCTTCTTCTCCGAGAAGGGGAACGGTTCCTGTTTTCAGTCCGCCCATTGTCAGAATCAAGAGATGCACAGCGTGAGACAGAATCGCAGTCCCTAAGATGATACGAATCAAATTTTTACTGAGTAACAGATAAATGGCAACGGAGGTCAAAATGCCGACAAGGATGATAATTAAGCTTTCCATTTATTTGACCCCTCACTAATACTTAAAATAATGTTCACGACAACGCCAACAACCGTCAAAGCAATGCCTGCTTCAAAAATCGTCACCGTGGCGAGTTCGGTCTTTCCGAAAATCGGTAAGTCAAAGTAGCCGAAGCTCTGATTCAAAAAAGGTTGTCCGAAGAAAATCGGTAGAACGGCACTGCTTGTGGAAATGAGCACACCGATCGCCGACAACTTTTTAAACGAAATTGGAATCCCTTCACTGACGGTCTCCACATCATACGTTAAGAATAACAACACAAACGCGGATGCCATTACGAGACCGCCTATAAATCCGCCACCTGGTGTGTGGTGTCCTGATAAGAAAAGGTAAATACTGAACGTCAAAATAATCAAGACGACCGCTTTGACAACGGTTTTTAAAATGACATCATTGATCTTCACGCGGTTCAGCCCCTTTCTTTTGACGCATACGAATCAAGGTGAAGACGCCGATTCCTGCAATGAACAACACCAGACCTTCGAGCATTGTATCAAATGCGCGGAAGTCACCGAGGATGGCGTTGACGATGTTTCGTCCGCCAGCTAACTCATACGAATCTTCATAATACGAAGAGATGCTGTCGAACTGGTTGTAGCTATTGACTGCGAGGCCGATAATGATGACCATCAGTCCGCCACCAAATGCAATCAAACCATTCCGCACCTTTTTCCGGATGGACAGGGTTTCTGGCTTCCACTCTGGTAGATAGTTAAAGCATACAAGGAACAGAATGGTCGTCACGGCCTCGATGACGAGTTGCGTCAGAGCAAGGTCCGGCGCACGGAAAAAGACAAAGAAAATCGCAATAGAGAAACCGATGACGCCGTTTAACAAAATTGCAGTGAGTCGCGATTGGGCAAATAGAATCGCCATCGCCGCCATCGCCATCGTGATGGCGAGCAGAGTTTCATAAAGCGAGATTTCCGCATCACCCGAGAACGAGATAGCAATCGGTCCTACGGTGAGCCATATGCCACCGACCAAAAGAATGAAGAACGTAAAAATGTAGGCGAAATAACTTGGTAAGTTTCCATTCATGTACCGGTGTGTCACATTTGTGGCCATACCTTCATATGTTCTCAACGACCATAAAAACAAATTGTTGAACGACCAGGTGGACGGAAGGTATTGATAATACGGGCGCCATTTTTTCAACAAATAATAAGCGAGACTTCCGGCCAAGATGATGCCAATCGTCATCCATAGTTCCGCGTTAAATCCATGCCATGCATAAATACGCGGTGCAAGTTCCGCACCTCCCTCGATCATCGTGCCCAGTGCAGGCTGCAAGATAGCATTCCCCAGGAGGTTCGGGAAGAAGAATAAGCCGACAACGAGTACGGCAAGGATAATCGGTGAAATCAACATGCCAATCGGTGCTTCGACCGGTGGGCGTTCATCAATTTCTGCCTTCACGGCACCGGTAAATGTACGGAAGACTAAAATTAGGCTATAGACAAACGTAAATAGACTGGCAACCCAAGCAACCGTTACAATTATCCATCCCATGGAAGCAGCAGAAAACAACTCGAGTTCTCTTACAGAAAGGACGGCTGTGAAGAACATCTCTTTACTTAAGAAACCGTTCAGAAGCGGAAGGCCGGCCATCGAGAAACTACCGATAACGGCAAGAACAAAGGTGATCGGCAAGAATTTGAGTAAGCCACCCAGACGACGTAAGTCACGGGTTCCAACTTGATGGTCAATGATTCCGACGACCATGAACAGAGAGCCTTTAAAGGTTGAGTGGTTGACAAGATGGAACAGTGCTGCAAAAAGCGCCAGTGCGTAGAGTTCTGGATCGGCTACACCTGCGTGAAGACTGACGGAACCGATACCAAGCAGCGTCATGATGAGACCGAGCTGACTGATTGTCGAAAAAGCAAGTAGCGCTTTTAAGTCATTCTGACGAACAGCGTTAAATGATCCCCAGAACAGGGTGGTGAGTCCAATAATCGTAATAACCCAGAACCAATAGACGTCTCCGCCAAATCCAGGCGTCAGTCGTGCAACTAAGTAGATACCTGCCTTGACCATTGTGGCAGAGTGCAGGTAGGCACTGATTGGCGTTGGTGCTTCCATGGCATCCGGCAACCAGATGTGGAACGGGAACTGGGCCGACTTCGTGAAAGCCCCAAGCAAGATACAGGCCATTGCTGGATAAAACAACAGGTGATTGGACACTTCCGGAAGAGTCGTCAAGATTTCACGGATGCTGAAGGAATCGGTCATCAAATGCACCATAATAAAACCCGCCAGCATACTAAATCCACCAAACATCGTGATCAGTAATGATTTTTGAGCGCCGTTTCGCGAATTTTTCCGGTGGAACCAGAAGGCGATGAGTAGGAAGGATGAAATACTCGTTAATTCCCAGAAAACGTAAAGCACAATCAGATTATCGGATAATACGACCCCTAACATGGCTCCCATAAACAGCATGAGATATGTATAAAAGTGCGGCAAGGAGTCTGTTGGAGATAAATAGTAGATGGAGTACAAGATAACAAGGGAACCGACCCCTGAAATCAATAGAACAAAAACAAGACTTAATCCGTCTAAAATAAAGGAAAAGTCAATGCCATACGTAGGAATCCAAGGCATTAGAAATGTTAGCGTTTCACCTGAGGCGATTCGTGGTATATGACTAGCGAAATATCCAAAGAGGATGAGAGGTATGCTAAGAACAAGCCAACCTAAATTGAAGCGTCGTAAAGAATGTGAAGCTATTGCAATGCCGACTGCGGCCAGAAAGGGCAACAAGATAGAAAGAAAAAGCATAAAATTCCTCCTACAAACAGGCTGATGCCCAAGGGTTTCAGGCATTCTATTTAATCATACAGGGAAATCATCAAAGAGTAAAATGATACTAGCTGTTGCAAAAGAATTTAGTATGGGCTATAATTTTGTAGTTTTAAACAATAAGCCACGGCAATGAAAAGATGGAGGGACCAGAAATGGGATTAATCCGCGGGAAAATGGATGAAAGTATTTTAGTATGTGTGTTTTACGGTCCGAACGGGGAGCGATTGATTCGCCGCGGCCATCAGCTGTCAAGCATGCTGGGCTGTCCGTTATATATTCTTACAGTAGATGCTGTACCTTTTGATGAGTTTGATGCGGATAAGACCGCCTATATAGAACGTTGGAAAGAACTGACGGAAGAACTTGGGGCACAAGAGTTCATTATTCGTGACAATGAGAAACGCTCTTCTGCAAAAGTCATTGCGGAAGTGTCCAATCAATTAGATGTGACGCAGATCATTATTGGTCAGACGGCAAGAAGCCGCTGGGAAGAAATCACGAAGGGGTCATTCATTAACTTGTTGCTTCGTGAGATTCCATTCGTTGATCTGCACGTCGTGTCGGTGTCTCGTACGATTCGTGCATCTGAAGACGAATTGTTTGAACGAGGTGTTCGTTGTTATGTCGTGAAAGACGGCGAAGGATACGCTCTTAGTTTTACACAACGTAAAGAGTGTAAGATGGAAGGGATTTTCTTTAAGGAAATTGGAACGGACTTTAACAATGGCATCTTTAAATTCATGGATGATCATGAACTGCGCCAAGTGACCGTTCATGACGGGAAAATTGACCAACCAGAAAAAATTAAATCATGTATTGAAGAAAAATAAACGCACCGCGTCTTCCTTTACGAAGACGGTGCGTTTTTTTGTTGGTCGAGATGTTTCATCCTATAAGGAAATAAACCTAAACGTTCATAAGGTCTGCGAGCGCTTCTTCTTTAATCGATATTTCGGTTGCTATATAAAAAGCCCCTTTCCAAAAGGAAAGGGGCGGGACCGGCCATATTGCCGGTCTCTCATCTGAGGCGAGCCAGACCACGCTCCACAACGTGTTCCCGAAGGAGTGTCTGTTCGACTTACACAGAGCAGCTCATCGCAAAATATATCATACGCGAAAAGTGGTCAAATGTCAATGAGCAGGAAGTCTTTTCGCCTATGTCGAATGAGAGAAAGAGACTATGATTTGAAAAGAGGAACAACGATGAATAAATTATATGCCCGAACGTATCAAGCGATTTACCGAGGTGTGTCAAAAGTACTTCCGTGGCGTACACCACTCCTTGTTGCAGGGGAAGGCAGTGTTATAGAAAGTGTAAGTGAGTTGAAGCAACGACACATCACAAAATTCTTACTTGTCACAGATGTGACAATGACCGATAGGGGTTTGTATCACTCCTTTATAGAAGCAGCTGTAAAAGAGCGAATCAAGGCCGTGATTTATGACCAAACGATTCCGAATCCGACCATCACAAATATTGAACAGGCCTTCGAACTCTACAGGTCGCAGCAGTGCCAAGCCATCGTTGCTTTTGGTGGAGGGTCTGTTATTGATTGTGCTAAAGGCGTAGCAGCACGCGTCGCTCAACCGAATAAACTGATTCCGGACATGAAAGGGCAATTGAAAGTCCGAAAGCCGACGCCGTTTCTTATGGCGATTCCGACCACGGCAGGAACAGGCAGTGAAGGAACCGTTGCCGCTGTAATCTCCAACCCGGAAGCGCAAGAAAAATATGCGGTCAACGACACTGTTCTCATTCCAGACGTGGCCGTTTTAGATCCCCTTCTAACTGTAGGGTTGCCTGCTCCTTTGACAGCCACCACAGGGATGGATGCATTGACGCATGCAGTAGAGGCCTTTATCGGAGGGAGCAATACGGCGGAAACAGAAGCTTATAGTAAAGAAGCTGTCGCGCTCATCTTTCAGTGGTTGCAGGTTGCGTATGAGGATGGCAAAGACCTCGAAGCACGAAAAGCCATGCAGAAAGCATCGTACCTTGCAGGTCTTGCATTCACACGTGCCTATGTCGGAAATGTTCATGCCATTGCCCACACATTAGGCGGCTATTATAATGTGCCACATGGTTTAGCGAATGCAGTGCTATTACCAAAGCTATTACGTTTTTATGGAAACACAGCCGCCCCAAGACTGGCAGAGCTCGCGGAAGCTGCAGGATTGTTGATAGAAGGGAAAACCATTGCAGAGAGAACCGAAGCATTTATCGAAGCAATTGAGAAGATGAATGAAGATATGCAGATCCCGGAACAGATTGACGGGATTAACGAAAAGGATATCAAAGAGATGGCAAAAAAGGCCTATAAAGAAGCCAACCCATTGTATCCGGTTCCTGTGATTATGAGTAAGAAACAATTTGAACAACTGTACCATGAAGTCATGAGATAATTCTTTACATTTCCCCTTTTATTTCCTATTGTGGAATTCATATAATTTGGTATATACTAGGAAATAACCAATTGTAAGGAGGGGAAGTCATGACACGTGTTATTTGTAAGCAATTGCAAATCAATGCATCACTCGAACATACTTGGGCACTTTGGACAGACGCTTCTCAAGTAGAGAAATGGTTTGCGCCCAAAGCGTTTATTGACCCATCTCTAGGAGGACGGTATGAATTGTTTTTTGTTTCCGGAAATTCTCTATATAGAAATACAGAGGGTTGTCGTATTCTCCGTTTTCTGCCGCAGGAAGAATTAACGGTGACATGGAAAGGTCCGAATCAGTTTACGGATTTGATGAATCAGCCTTCGTATCAAACGACGGTCACTATCCGGATGAAAAAAATGTCGGATTCCACGACTTGTGTGAAGATTTTTCACGATGGGTTTAGGGAAGAGGAAGTGTGGGACGCGGCGTACGACTGGCATGACCTCGCATGGGCAGGCATTTTAAACCGATTACAAAATGAACTGGAAAAACCGGAGTATTCACTTGGCTATACACAGTTCCCTACATACAAAAAAACCGTTTCCTGTGCAGGTTAATTTCTGCTTGAGGAAACGGTTTTTTATTCACCTTGCGCCCGTTTAAAAACTTGCTGGACACCGTAGATGAGAAAGATGATGCCGGGTAGTCCGATTACATAGTACAAGACACTCCATACAGGGCCTTCGTTGGGCATGACTTGTGGATAGATATATAAAAAGAGCGTCGCTGCTATAAACATGGCGAGGTATTGAAAGATTTTCATGAAAATGCCTCCTTCTTCATTTTAGTGTAGCAGATAGGGGAGCAGGGAGAAAAGTGAAACTTCGCATGCCTGCTTTGAAGTTCTAAGCTTTCTCACCTGTATTGGCCGGGGAACAAATTCATCTGACCGAACTCCTTGCGAGCTGAAAGGTAGTTGGATGAAAGATGAACTGGCGTTAAGTGATGAATGGAACCGTGTAAATGCTGGAGGAATACGGACGTCCATGTCACTCAAAGAGTTTGAAGTGAAAGAGAAGTAAAAGCGTAGATGGGTTCTATGGATTGGTGTTCCACTGGGCCTGATTGTTTTCATTGTAGTCGGGTTGTATATAATAGGATCTATGTAATTCCGTCAAAAGTCTGAAAATCTTGAAATCGAAGTGTTTTGATTTTGTACCATTCTATAACCTGCGTATACTGAAAAATAGGTAGATGTCAGGAAGGAAGTTGCCAGATGGAAAAGTATCGTTTCGACCAGAAAAAAGGATTAGAGTTTGGACTCTATACACTGGGTGACCATATGCCCAACCCACATACAGGAGACCGCATCTCTGCTCAGCAGCGTATTCAGGAAATCATTCGACTCGCCCAGCTTGCGGAACAGGCCGGCATGGACTTTTTTAGTGTCGGAGAAAGCCATCAAGAGTATTTTGCGACGCAAGCACATGCCGTTGTTCTCGCTGCAATTGCGCAAGCGACAGAGAAGATTAAGATTGGAAGCTCCTCAACCATTGTCAGTACGTCGGATCCTGTTCGTGTCTATGAAAATTTCGCAACCATCGATTTAATTTCAGGAGGGCGTGCGGAAATTGTGGCAGGACGTGCTTCTCGTGTCGGTTTGTTTGAGTTACTTGGTTATGATATCCGGTATTATGAAGAATTATATGAAGAAAAATTTGATTTGTTGCTTCAGATTAATGAGAAGGAACGCATCACATGGGACGGTCGGTTCCGCTCACCTTTGAACGATGCAGAAGTATTGCCGCGTCCGGTTGAAGGGAAGTTGCCGATCTGGCGTGCAGTTGGTGGCCCTCCAGCGAGTGCGATTAAAGCAGGTAATGCGGGCGTGCCGATGATGCTTGCGATGCTTGGTGGACAAGCGGAAAACTTCCACTATTCGGTCGAAGCGTACCGTGAATCCGCGCGACGTGCCGGACATAATCCGGACGAGTTACCGATTGCGACAGCAGGCATGTTCTTCACAGCGCCTACTTCTCAAGAAGCCATCGATACTTATCACACATATGTCGATAAAGGGATGATGAAGAGCAATGGGCGTGGGTATCCAAAGTTTGCATTTGAACAAAGTGCACAGGATCCACGCGATGTGTTGAACGTCGGCAGTCCGCAACAAGTGATTGAAAAGATCTTATACCAGCACGAACTGTTCGGTCATCAGCGCTACATCGCGCAGATGGATTTCGGCGGCGTGCCGTTTGATCAACTAGAGCGCAACATCGAGTTGATTGGTTCCGAAATTTTACCGGCCATCCGAAAGTATACGCAACAAGCCTAAATGGGCCCGCCTTTCCTTTGGGAAAGGCGGGTTTTGCTGTGGCCAGAGTGTCTCCGCGTCCGAATGTCTCGCAAACGCTTTGGTTCGCCCCAAAAGCCGCTCCATTTGTCTCGAAAAGCACTGTGAATGACTCGAAACCTTCCATTTGTCTCGCAAACGCTTTGGTTCGCCCCAAAAGCCGCTCCATTTGTCTCGAAAAGCACTGTGAATGACTCGGAATCTTCCATTTGTCTCGTAAACACCTTGATTTGCCTCGGAAGCACATTGGTTTGTCCCACAACGACTCTCCATCTACTCAAATCGTCAACTGCTTATTAGCTAAACCCTTCCTATGAAAAAATCCCGCAGCCAAAGCTGCGGGCACTTCAAGAACTTCTGTTTTTGTTTCTGAACGAGTGTTCTTCACATCTAATTTGTCTCCCACCCAGGCAACATACTCGACAACACTTTATCCTCCCGGTACCCGAGCACATACTCGGCTTGCATGACCGTGTGGATTTCGCGGGTGCCTTCGTAGATGACCGGTGCTTTGGAGTTGCGAAGGAAGCGCTCGACCGGATATTCGTCGGAGTAGCCGTTTGCGCCGAAGATTTGCACGGCGTCGTCGGCTGCTTTGTTGGCGAAGTCGCACGCCTGCCACTTGGCAAGCGAGGTTTCGCGCGTGTTGCGTTTGCCTTCGTTTTTCAGTTGACCTGCGCGGTAGACAAGTAAACGACTCATCTGATAGCCCGCTTCCATGTTTGCCAGCATCTGCTGCACGAGTTGGTGGCGGCCAATCGGTTTGCCGAAGGTCTCGCGCGTGTGACAGTACTCTGTGCTGACTTCTAGACATGCTTGAATCAAGCCGACCGCGCCTGCTGCAACTGTGAAGCGGCCGTTATCGAGAGCGGCCATCGCAATTTTAAACCCTTCGCCTTCTTTTCCGAGCAAGTTCTCTTTCGGCACCTTGACGTCTTCGAAGAACAGTTCGCCTGTGTTGCCTGCACGAATCCCAAGTTTGCCTTTCACCGCTTGAGAAGAAAAGCCTTCCCATGAGCGTTCAACGATGAAAGCGGAGATGGCTTTGTGCTTGTCTTCTTTACTTCCGGTATACGCAAAAATCAAGAAGTTGTCGGCAATATCGCATAGTGAGATCCATGCTTTTTGGCCGTTTAGTACATAGTGGTCGCCATCTAATTTCGCTGTTGTTTGAAGAGCGGCTACATCTGAACCGGCAGCGGGTTCTGTTAATCCGAAGGCACCAATTTTGTCACCTTTTGCTTGCGGGACGAGGTATTTTTCTTTTTGTTCTTCCGTTCCCCATTGAAGCAGCGTCATACTATTTAGGCCTGTGTGTACAGACACTGCTGTACGGAAGGCCGTATCGCCACGTTCAAGCTCTTCGCACACGATAGCGAGGGAATTGTAATCCATGCCACTACCGCCGTATTTTTCAGGAATGCAGACGCCCATCAGACCGAGTTCTGCTAAACGTTTATAGATGACAGGGTCAAACTTTCCGTTGCGGTCCCAGTCCCGAATGTTTGGCATGATTTCTTTATCGACAAAGTCTCGTACTGTCTTGCGTAGCATCGTTTGTTCTTCAGTGAAATGAAAGTTCATTATCATTCGCTCCTTTTGATCCATTTGGTTTGGTGTTGTCCGGGTTCAGGCGGGATGAGGCGATAGGTGACCGGTGTTCGTGACAGTTTCAACGGACTCCCAATCATACGAATAGGTCCTGCAACCGGATGTTCTCCGCTAATCCACATGTTGCGGTGTTCGAGTTGTGGGTCTCGCGTCAATTCCTCAAACGTGTGAATCGGACCACACGGGATGCCGGCAGTTCGCATTGCTTCGACCCATTCCGCAGTTGTTCGTTCGTGTAAATACAGTTCAAGCATAGACGTCAATGTCTCTCTGTGTGCCACGCGTCCGGCATTTGTTGCGAAGCTAGCGGGAGGGTCCCAACCGATCAACTGGCACAACACGTCAAACTGCGTGTTCGTGCCTACGGCGAGAATCACTTGGCTATCTTTCGTCCGGAACGTCTGGTACGGTGCAATTTGCGCATGGGTGTTGCCGCGACGAACGGGCTCTTTTCCAGTCATCAGGTAGTTGCTGCCAATATTGACGAGGCTACTGACGGCGCAGTCGTAGAGGGAGAGGTCGAGTTTTTGGCCTTCTCCGGACGCGCCTCGCTCCAGGAGTGCCGCTTGAATGCCGATGCATGCGTACAGCCCTGTCAAGATGTCAACGATGGCGACACCTACTTTTTGAGGTCCCGATTCCGGGGTACCGGTGATCTGCATCAAGCCACTCATTCCTTGCAAGATGAAATCGTACCCAGGAAGGTCTTTCAGTGGCCCGGTCTCCCCAAACCCGGTAATCCCACAGTAGACGATACCTGGATTAACCAAGCGCAATTCGTCGTACCCAAGTCCAAGCTTCTCCATCGTCCCCGTTTTAAAGTTATGCAACACGACGTCACTTTCTTCCACCAGCTTGAGAAAGGCGTGGCGATCCTCCGCGTGGCGTAAGTCGAGTGTGATGCTCTCCTTATTCCGGTTCGCACTCAAGTAGTACGCGCTGACACCTTCTTGGAAAGGCGGTCCCCAGTTGCGTGTCTCGTCCGAACCTCCGGGTGCTTCTACTTTGATGACTTCTGCTCCCAAGTCACCTAGGATCATCGAGCAATAGGGTCCCGCGAGGACACGACTGAGGTCGAGAATTCGAATCCCTGATAACGCTCCTGTCATCTATTTCTCCTTTCTTGCCATAAAAAAAGCCAGCCCAAATACCCTTGACGAATTCAAGAGATGGGACTGGCGGATGGTCTGAGAAAAGCATTCGGCTAAGAATGGTTGTCAGATTCGGCAGTTTCGTTGTGTAGTTGGTGCAGGAATCGTGGACGGACACGGCAAGTGTCTCAGCGTTCCTTATCTCCACTGTATCGAAAAAAAGACATCGTGTAAACTGTATTTACGAACTACTCTGACAATTTTGTGCGTTGTGCGTCGTATTGTTTGTATAGATCGCGAAGGGCGGATTGCAACGCACTTCCAGCTTTACCTAGATAATGCGTTTGAATCGCTTGAAGGGGCTCGTCGATGCCATCTCGTAGGCTATAACCTCGGAGAAGCTGGTGAACAAAATCTTGTCCGTGCTGGGTAGCCAGAGTACAGGAAGCAGCGACGATGACACTGTATTTCCGGTCGATTTCCGCTGTGATGGTCAAGGTTTCATAAAGGTTCTGGGCCGCCATTCCGGCTGGTAATCGAGCATGTCCTGCGATAAAGACAGTTTTCATGGCAAATTCCTCTTTCTCACATTTTCTCCAGTATAGCAAATTGGAGAGAGCAGATGTCTTGAATTCGAATGATGTTCGTGATAGGATGACCTTTCTGCTTCTTTTAGGCAGTTAGCTAAGACAACAAGGAGGAACCAATATGACCAACGTATTAGTCGTAAAAGCAAATAATCGCCCGGATGGGATTTCAACTAAAATGTATAACACGTTCATGGAAACAGTAAAAGGGAACACAGACATGAACGTACGCGTATTTGATGTATTTGAAGAGGATATGCCGTATTTCGGCCAAGATCTTTTCAATGCTTTCGGTAAGATGCAAAATGAAGAAGAATTGTCAGACGTGGAGCGCCGTATCATGGCTGCGAAGCAAAAAGCAATGGACGCAGTAAAGGAAGCGGACATTCTTGTGTTCGCTTTCCCATTATGGAACTTAACGATTCCAGCGGCACTTCAGACGTTCATTGATTACGTCTACTCTGTAGGCTTTACATTCAAATATGACGCACAAGGTAACTTAGTGCAATTGATGCCTGAAAAGAAAGTCATTCTTTTGAATGCACGTGGTGGCTTATATTCTGCACCAGAGATGGTGCCTATGGAAATGTCATATAACTATATGCAAAATGTCTTCCATGGCGTGTTCGGTATGCAAATCATCGAAAACGTGATTATTGAAGGTCACAATGCCAACCCACAACAAGCAGAAGCGATTGTGGAAGCAGGAATTCAGCGTGTTCAGGAAGTAGCTCAGAAGCTCGTTGCACAATACGCGTAATTATAGATATAGGTGAGAAGGCAGAGTCCTTCTCTCTTTTTTTGCTTCGAAAGCCCTGTCCACTCCCCGTTTGCTTGTCAAATATAAGGGGTAAAGGTATAGTTGTAACCGAAGTTTATTTTTTTACGTGAAGGGATGAGGAAATGTGTCGTTAACTCCCGAGCAGCGCATTGAGCTGCATGAATTCAACAATTTGACGAAATCATTAAGTTTTAATATGTACGATATCTGCTACACGGGCACGAAAGAAGAACGTGAACGTTACATTCAGTATATCGATGAACAATATAACGCAGACCGTCTAACGACCATTTTGACAAAAGTAACCGAAATCATTGGTGCGCACGTATTGAACGTCGCGAAACAAGATTATATTCCGCAAGGTGCAAGTGTGACGATGCTCGTTTCGGAAGGGCCAGTGGAATCTGCTCCAAAAGAGCAATTTGACGAATCGCCAGGTCCTATTCCGGAAACGGTCGTGATGCACTTAGATAAGTCTCACGTCACGGTGCATACGTACCCAGAATATCACCCGAATGAAGGGATCAGTACGTTCCGTGCGGATATCGATGTATCCACATGTGGGGAAATATCACCACTGAAAGCACTGAACTATTTGATCCACTCGTTTGATACGGATATTATGACGATTGACTACCGTGTACGTGGATTCACACGCGACAAGACTGGTCACAAACTATTTATCGATCACGAGATCAATTCGATCCAAAACTATATCCCAGAAGACGTGCAGGATCAGTTTAACATGATTGACGTGAACATCTTTCAGGAAAATATTTTCCACACGAAGGCAAAGCTGAAAGACTTTGACTTGAACAATTACCTGTTCGGGAAGAAGAAAGAAGACTTAACGCCGGAAGAACAACAGAAAATCGAAGCGCAATTGAAGATGGAAATGGATGAAATCTTCTACGGCAAAAATATTGTAAAGAAATAAACGACACCGGATTCCTTTATGGAGTCCGGTTTATTCATGTTTCATTGTCTCTAGTTCAAGAAGTTTGGTATGCTAACTAAAATAGATGTGGAAGGGATGAAAATCAGTGAATGTATTCGCAACACGAAAGCTACCTCAAGAAGTATCGGATAAACTTAAGCAACAAGTCGATTATTCAGAATGGCACTCAGAAGAGCAGGCGATGACCAAAGGGGAACTGATGGATGCCATCAAAGAAGCAGACGGGATCATTAGTGTTTTATCGGACCAACTAGACGCGGAAGTGCTTGCGTCCGCTCCACATTTAAAAGTCATCAGTCAGCTGGCGGTAGGCATTAATAATATTGATGTAAAAGAAGCAACAACGCGTGGCGTTCGCGTGACGAATACACCGGACGTATTAACGAATGCGACGGCTGATCTAACATTTGCTCTTCTTCTAGCAGCGGCTCGGAAGTTGAGTGCAGCAAGCGCAGAAGTACGGGAAGGGAACTGGAAGTCGTGGTCGCTGTTGCAGCTTGCTGGAAAAGAGCTCAGTGGGGCAACGATTGGAATTTTAGGGTTTGGTCGCATCGGTCAAGCGGTCGCACGCCGAGCGAAAGGTTTCGATATGAACGTCATCTACTGGAATCGTTCGAAGAAACCAGAAGCGGAAGTGGAAATTGGAGCTACGTATCAAGAGTTCGAAGATGTCTTGAAGCAAGCAGACTTCCTTGTGATCATGCTGCCATTCGCACCGGAACTCAAATATCTGATTGGGGAAGAAGAGTTGGCTCTCATGAAATCGGATGCCATCCTCGTCAACACGGCGCGTGGCGGTCTTGTGGATGAAGCTGCTTTGTATGAAGCACTCAAGAATGGAAAACTAGCGGCTGCAGCTCTGGATGTATTTGAAAAGGAACCCGTGCCAACAGACCACCCGCTTCTCACGTTACCGAATGTAGAGGTCGCTCCGCATATCGGAAGCTCGACGCTCGCCACGCGCATGGAGATGGCAAACCTAACTGTACGCAATCTTCTCGCCGTACTTGACGGCAAAGAGCCTGAGACCCCTGTGAATTAATCCTATTGCGTATCATTTTGAATTCCATTATAGTAGCGGCATGGATTGAACACAGAAAGGAAGATTTCTAAATGAAAGAACAACTGGAACGTTATGTAGAAGAAATTCAGCAAGACCTATGGCAAATGAGCGATCACCTTTACCATCATCCGGAACTCGGAGACGAAGAACATGAATCGATGGAGTTGTTGACGGATTACCTTGCCCGCCACGATTTCCAAGTTGAAAAGGGAATTGTGGGACGCCCTACTTCCTTTAAGGCGACATACGATAGTGGCATTCCGGGACCGACGATTGCTTTTCTATCCGAATATGACGCTCTGCCGGAAATTGGTCACGGCTGTGGACATAACATGATCGGGACGATGGGTGTCGGCGCGGGCGTCTTATTATCAAAAGTACTCGCGGATACCGGTGGAAAAGTGTATGTACTCGGTACTCCTGCAGAAGAGACGAACGGTGCGAAAGTTGATATGGCGGAACAGGGAATCTTTGCGGATGTGGATGCAGCGATGATGCTTCACCCAGCGGATGAGTCCTACGAAAGTGGAGATTCACTCGCAATGGATGCCATCCAGTTTGACTACAAAGGGAAAACAAGTCACGCGGCCGCTTCACCAGAAAAAGGCATCAACGCGCTTGATGCCGTCATTCAATTATTCAATGGGATCAATGCACTTCGCCAACACGTACGTTCCGATGTGCGGATCCACGGGATCATCACTGATGGCGGAAATGCGGCAAATGTCGTTCCTGGTTCCGCTTCTGCCCAGTTCTACGTACGTGCCGCAGACCGAGCCTATCTAAATGAAGTAGTCGAGAAAGTAAAAAGCATTGCACACGGTGCAGCATCGATGACAGGTGCCACCCTTTCTATGCATAATTATGAATTAAGTTACGACAATATGTTGACAAATCAAACCTTATCCAAGCGCTTCACTGAAAATTTAAAAGCCGCTGGAACGGAGGTGGTTCATCCGGCTAAAGAGTCGTATGGGTCACTCGATATGGGGAACGTGAGTCAAATGTGTCCTTCCATTCATCCATACATCGGATTAGATTCACCAGGCCTTGTCTTCCATACGCAAGAACTTGCAGACCTTACCATCACTGAGAACTCTCACCGAATCCTCGGTCAAGGTGCGCTAGCTATGGCGATGACAGGGTATGACTTATTAACCGATGAAGAACTGTTGACTTCAGTCAAAGAAGAATTTGAACAGCTTTCAAAATAATCACAAGTAACTCCAGTACATCGCCCGTACTGGAGCTTTTTTCAAACTCAATAGTCGGAATTATAAAACTTCAATAAAACTGTATACAAATACAAAATACCGTGTTAATATTCATTTACTCGATTAAATATACATTCGGATGAATAAAGGAGATGCATACACATGAAGAAAATTTGGTTCGCACTTTTAGCAGGACTTGTTGTCCTGATGTTAGCAGCTTGTGGTTCCTCAGAAGAAGGTCAGACAGCTTCTGAAGGCGAAGGTACGGAAGGAACAAAGACATTGTCAATGGGAACATCAGCAGATTTCCCACCATTTGAATCGGTGGACCCATCCGGTGAAATTATCGGATTTGATATTGACCTAGCAAAAGCAATTGGAGAAGAACTTGGGTATGAAATCGAAGTAAAAGATATGAAGTTTGACGGACTCATCGGTGCACTTCAATCTGACCGCATTGATTTTGTTATGTCCGGCATGTCAGCAACAGACGAGCGTAAAGAAAATGTAGATTTCTCTACAGAATACCACCGTTCAGGTGAGATGTTTTTATCTCTTCAAGATGCAGGGATTGAAAGCATCGAGGATTTAGACGGCAAGACACTAGGTGTTCAGTTAGGAACCATCCAAGAACAAGGGGCACGTAAACTTCAAGAGGAATACGGCTTTGAAATCAAGCCAATCGATAGCTCTTCGATCATGGTGCAAGAATTGTTATCGAAACGTGTAGATGCCATCTATATCGACAAAGCTGTTGGAGCTGGCTACCAAGCGGAACAAGACCTTGCGGGATTTGATGATCCAACAACGGCATCCCCAGGAATGGCGGCAGCTTTCCCGAAAGGCAGCGACCTTGTGGAAGAGTTCAATGCAGCACTTGCTACTCTTGAAGAAAACGGTACGCTACAAGAATTAAAAGAAAAATGGGAATTAGAAGAATAGAAGGGAGTGGTAAGGCATGAATTTGGACTTTAGCCAAATCGTGCCTTATATTCCTTTTATGCTCGAAGGAATATGGGTCACGTTACAACTTGTTATTGTTGCACTCATCTTTGGATTTATCTTAGGGACATTACTTGCCCTTGTGAAGATTATGAACAACCGCGTCTTACGATTTTTAGCGGATGCCTATACATCTATCTTCCGCGGAACGCCTCTGATTTTACAGTTGATGATTATCTATTTTGCCGTTCCTCAGCTGACAGGCTATGATATTCCGACATTCCTTGCAGGGGTCTTAGCCTTTGGATTAAACTCTGCGGCGTACATCTCGGAAATCATCCGAGCAGGAATTCAAGCAGTAGATAAAGGGCAGATGGAAGCGGCGATGGCGCTAGGAATTCCATATAAGCCAGCGATGAAAGATTTGATCCTTCCGCAGGCGATGAAAAATATTTTACCGGCACTGATGAATGAATTTATTACCCTGACAAAAGAATCCGCTCTCGTCTCGACCATCAGTTACATGGACTTGATGCGCCGGGCACAAGTGGTCGGTTCCGATATTTACAGAAACTTTGAACCGTTACTCTTTGTTGGGATGATCTATTACCTTCTTGTGATGGGGTTAACGCTCATTGGTAGGAAGATTGAAAAGAGGTTGAGACAAGGTGATTAATATTGAATCCGTATCGAAAAGATTTGGGACGAATCAGGTGTTGACCGACATCTCAACAACGATTCAGCCAGGTGAAGTCGTGGCCGTCATTGGGCCTTCAGGGTCCGGAAAATCGACGTTGCTACGCTGCATCAATTTACTGGAGCAGCCTTCCGCTGGAGACATCACGTATAAAGGGGAGTCTCTCGCAAAGACGAAGAACTTGTCGGCTGTGCGTGCGAAAATTGGCATGGTATTTCAACATTTTCATCTGTTTCCACACATGACGGTTCTGGAGAATTTAACGTATGCACCGATACAAGTCAAGAAGTTGGCAAAGGTAGAAGCGGAGGAGAAAGGGCGAAAGCTTCTTGCTCAAGTCGGCTTGAGTGAAAAGGAATCGTCGTATCCTTCTCAATTGTCAGGTGGACAAAAGCAACGTGTCGCGATTGCACGTGCACTTGCGATGGAACCGGAAGTCATGCTCTTCGATGAGCCGACTTCAGCCCTTGACCCGGAAATGGTTAAAGAAGTACTGAATGTAATGAAAGACCTGGCGCATACCGGAATGACGATGGTAATTGTGACACACGAGATGGGCTTTGCCCGCGAAGTTGCGGACCGCATCATTTTCCTAGACCACGGACAACTCGTAGAAGAAGGCGCACCAAGTGAATTCTTTACGGCTCCCAAGTCCGTTCGTGCGAAAGATTTCTTAGAAAAAGTGCTGTGATTGGGTATACTCCTCTTATAGAGGAGGGACTTTATGACACGTAAAATCAAACTCTTTATTGCTCAGACACTGGATGGATACATCGCGACAAATGAGGAATCTCTGGATTGGCTGTTTGCTGTCGATGGAGAAGGTGACAATGGGTACAGTGACTTTTTGGCGGAGATCGATACCGTTGTTATGGGAAGACGGACATACGATTGGGTGATGACGCATGAAAATGGGGCGTATCCGTATTCCCAACTAAAGGGGATCATCTTTACAAACACAGCCTTTCAAACTCCGGATAACGTTCAGCTCGTTTCAGGCTCTGTAGCCGACTGGGCAAAAGGTGCGTTAGCGGAAAAAGGGAAGGATATCTGGGTCATTGGTGGAGGAGAATTGATCCGTCAATTCCTAGAAGCTGGCCTTGTCGACGAGTTAATTGTCACGACAGCTCCGGTTCTATTGGGTGAGGGGATACGATTATTCCCACCAGGAGAGTATGGATGTAAACTAGAGCTTCTTGCTGTCAAAACACATGGGCAGTTTGCAGAGAGCGCCTATAGAGTAAGGAGATAAGGACAGTTCTTTTCGAACGAGTTTACTTCAGTTACTCTCGATGCTTTTCTACTAGATGATGAGATAAGAAAATAGGGTGGGATGGTGCTGAAATCATGCACTGTCCTGCCCTATTCTTTTTTTCATTATTCAGCTGACACGGTCGGACCCTGGGTTGCCGAGTGGGAATGAGAGTGGGACGGTGGGTGGGTTCGCGACACGGTCGGACCCTGGGTTGCCGAGTAGGAAGGAGAGTAGGACGGTGGGTGGGTTCGTGACACGGTCGGACCGTGGGTTGCCGAGTGGGAATGAGAGTGGGGCGGTGGGTGGGTCCGCGACACGGTCGGTTATTCGGTTTGTCAGACGGACGAATTGATTCTTACATTCGCACCAGATGAGAGGATAAACGCACCAGACGGTCGATTATTCACACTGGTTCGCACCATAAACGCACTAGCCAGGCATGTTGTTGGATCACCGAGCTCTAATCGCACCAGATCTTTATGTATTCGCACCAGTTGCCCCCTTATTCGCACCAGTGGCCCTCATATGCGGATTCTGTACAACATATTGACGACGGAGTGAGCGAAAATAAACAATAAGTGTTTACGAGATTCCAAAAATGCTTATCAAAACACCTATACAATATCAAAAACGAGTTTCTCACCGAGATCTAACATGAAAAAACGACCCACGACAAAGAATTTTGTCATGGGTCGTTGCTTTTATTTTATTATTTTTTGAAGTAGAATATGAATCTTACCAAGTTGTATAAGATTTTCCATCAAGAGAAGGCTCTAGTCCTTCTCATCACAAAACTGCTAGTCCTTCTCATTACAATACTCCAATTTCCTCTAATCGAGGCATGGCTGTTAAAGCACCTTGCTTTGTTGCACATAGAGCACCTAGTTTATTTCCGAACATGGCACACTCCAGTACATCAGCATGGGTTTCAGGGAATCCGTGATGGTAAACGTGATATAACACGCCAGCGATGAATGCGTCGCCTGCACCTGTTGTATCCACTGGAATGACTGGGGTAACGGGAGCGTGAATCTGTTGTCCGTCCACCAGACAAATTGTACCGTTTTCACCATCCGTCAAGAAGACAAGAGGGATGGAGTACTGTTGCAAGCGCTCTATTCCTTCTTCAATGTCTTCTGTCTTCATCAAGAAGAACATTTCATCCCGCGTCATCTTGACCATATGGGACAGTCCCATAAATTCACAGATCGTCTGACGGCAACGCTCTTCTGTTTCCCATCGTAAAGGACGTACATTAACATCAAATGATAACAGGACACCTTTGTCTCGAGCGAGCTCCACAGCTCTACGGGTCGTAGCCAGTGCAGTGGGATGGAACATCGTGCCTGAGCAAAAATGAAAGGATACGGCGTTATCAAACGCTTCCGGATCTAAATCATCTGGTCGTACTTGTATTTCAGGGGTCGGGTCCAAGTACTTCGCAAAGATGCGGTCCGATTCCTCTGTCAGATGTACATAGACAGATGTGCAGCGTTTATCCGCGACTTGAAGGGCATGCTGCAGATCCACACCTTCTTCTGCCATTTGGGCACGAACAAAGGCAGACTCTTCGTCATCTCCGGTGATGGTGATAAATCGTGACGGGAGGCCTAAACGACTTGCACCTGCTGCCACATTGACAGTTGCACCACCAAGGTAAGGGTCAAACTCTGTATTTTCATGGTTTCTGGCAATATAATCAACAAACGAATCGCCATAACTCAACACATAACGGGTAGTAGACAAACCAAAACGCTCCTTGGAAAATTCATTTCCGTTTAGTATATCAGAAAATGAAGGGATTTTAAGGCTTCCTGCTTGTTTCAGCGCCACGATTCGACAAAGGTTCACAACTTTGTAAAATAATCAACCGTCGATTCGGAAAGTGTATGAAACTTCAGAAGATACGGTCGTTTCTTCATAGCTACGTTCTGAAAATTCCACATGTCCATCATGCGTAATAGTAATGACCGTCGTGCATCGTGTTCCGTAATTCGGCATGTGGATGAACATCGACGATAGCTTTCGTTCGAGATCTAGTCCGACCCCTGTGTCCGGTAGAAGATGGTCTTGCGCTTGATCCGTCTTCACCATGAAGTCTAAGAGAATCTCATGGTTTACTTCATCATTCGTATCGACATACTCACTAAGAAGCGTGCGTGCCGTGTCCACTTTTGGCCAAGGTGTATTTAAAAATTTGTTGCTGAGAGCGTGTGTCCCTTCCGGAATCAGGTGCCCCGAAGATTTCATATTGGAGTAGTAATACATCTCTTTCGGTGTGCCGAGAAGAACATTGAAG
The DNA here is from genome assembly GCF_042649045.1 of Chryseomicrobium palamuruense. Taxonomy (NCBI): domain Bacteria; kingdom Bacillati; phylum Bacillota; class Bacilli; order Caryophanales; family Caryophanaceae; genus Chryseomicrobium; species Chryseomicrobium palamuruense. The sequence goes on from NZ_JBHSEF010000009.1 coordinate 203,953, forward strand.
CCGTTATAGGACATTTTTTGGTCTTCGAGTTTATCTATAAACTCCTTAGGGGGCTCTGAGCTCGTTAAGAAGTCTTTGACGATATCTCCACGGGAAATCAGATCTTGTTGGACGCTCAGCGGATCGCGGTAATTAGTGAGGGCTGCAATTCGTCCGGTCTTAGATATGCCTAACCAAGTTCCCCCTGCATGAAAGTCTTTTCCTGCAAGAAGCTCGGGATGTTCTTCCCAAAAGCGGGCAGGTGCAGTGGGGCGGTCATAAAATTCATCCCGATTGGCCGCCATGATGAACGCATACGTGGGATGGTCATGAAGATGAAAGGCGATAAGACACATGCCGAATTCCTCCTGAAACGATTTTTTCTTACTATATCACGAACGGGTAAGTTAGTGGCGTATTCGTGTCTGATTCACTAGACTAAAGAGAGAAGAAAGCAAAGGACGTGTTTGAATGAGTAAGCAGCCAGCTATAGAACTGAAAAACGTCTCTCTTCAACGGGGAGAGGTACTTGTTTTGAAAGGCCTAACAGGTCAATTTCCAGAAGGGAGGATCACAACGATTATTGGCCCTTCCGGTGCAGGAAAATCCACTGTACTAAAACTATGTAACGGACTTCTCTCACAAGACTCAGGAGAGGTCACGATTCTCGGGAAACCTCTTTCTGAATGGGAACCTGCAGAGCTGAGGCAACAAGCAGGGATTGCCTTACAGAGCGCCCCGATGATCAGTGGGACCGTGGAGGAAAACTTAACATTACCTTATGCTCTTCACGGTGCAGAAGTAGACGTCGACAAAGTGAATCGCATGATTCAGGAAGTGGGTTTAGATACAAACTATTTACAACGAGATATTCGGGACCTCTCAGGTGGTCAACGGCAGAAGGTGTCGATTGCACGCACATTACTGACGGAACCTGCGATTTTGTTACTTGATGAAATCACTTCAGCGCTTGACCGGGCTTCCCGTGTAGAGATTGAAGAGCTGATTCAATATATACACCAAACATACGGGACAACCATAATCTGGATTACACATAACTTAGAACAAGCCGAGCGTATCGGACATTACACATGGGTGATGATGGACGGGAAACTCGTAGAAGAAGGCGCCAGCGAGCTACTAAGTCACTCAACTAATCCTCAGGTGCAACGTTTCATTAAGGGGTCGGTGTCATGACGTACGGAACTTTAGCGCTCACTCTGATTTTTGTATTAATTCCACTCGTCCTCTCCAAAACATTGCGGCTTGATCTCGAAAAGGATACCTTGATTGCTACGGTTCGTTCGATTATTCAATTGATTGCGGTTGGATACATTTTAAAATTTGTATTTGAATCGGATAGTTTTGTCTATATCTTGTTGATGGTCGCATTGATGATTGGAGCGGCTACTTTAAATGTCCGGAAAAAAGGAAAGTCGATTCCTGGGATCACGTGGAAAGTAGCTGTCACCCTGATTTTTGTCGAAGTACTGACCCAAGGCATTTTAATCGGGTTTAACATCACGCCCGCTACTGCACAATACGTCATTCCAATCAGTGGTATGGTCATCGGAAACTCGATGGTACTCGCTATTTTATTTTTAAATCGTTTTACAGCGGAAATTGAAAGTCACGAAGATCAGATAGAACTCATCCTGTCACTCGGCGGAACGCCAAAGCAGGCGATTCACTCACGTTTGATTCAAGCGATCAAAACCAGCATGATCCCTACGATTGAAAGTCAAAAGACGATGGGCCTTGTTCAACTGCCCGGCATGATGAGTGGGCAGATCATTGCCGGGGCAGACCCCATCCAAGCCGTCCAGTTCCAGCTCTTGATTGTTTTTCTTATTTTAACGACGGCAGCAGTTACAAGTATTGCGCTTGGGTTTCTATCGTATCCAACACTGTTTAATGAACGCTATCAACTACTTAAACCAGCAGGACGCTCATGAACTTGACAGCGTCTTTTTTAATGACACAATAATTAGTGCCAGAGAGAGTCAAAAAGGGGGATATGAGAAATGAAGCGTGAAGAAATCGTATTTCAAGTAGAGGGAACACCGTATGAAATCAGTGGGGTGTGGGAAGTTCCTGAAGGATATTATGGGAAGGCGGTCGTCCTCGTTTCGGGATCAGGGCCCGTTGACCGAGACGGCAACATTCCGAAGTGGAAGAATAACCTCTACCTGTCATTCGCAGAAGCTTTGCATGACTTGGGCATTGCGACGTTCCGCTATGATAAACCAGGTACAGGGAAAAGTAAAGGAGACTATTACGAAGCAGGACTGAGTGATTATATTGCAGTGGGTGTAGAAGCTCTTCGGAAAATCAAAGACCGCCCGGAAGTGCAGATGGTGACACTTATCGGGCATAGTGAAGGCGCCTTAATTGGTCCTGCGATTTTAGCACAAGTACCTGCAGATGGATTTGTATTCTTTAGTGGGACTGTTGGACGTGGGGATGAATTGTTGTCCTTCCAGCTCGACGAATTAATGAACGAATTTCAACAGATGAAAGGCATCAAAGGCTTCCTGTTGCGACTAATTAACGTGGAAAAGAAGATATTGAAACAGAACCAAAAGGTCCTCGCAAAAATGCGCAACACGACCGAAGTGAAGATTCGCTACCGCGGGGCGCAGCTTAATGCAAAATGGTATCGGGAGATGCTGACGTATGATTGGAAAGACTATGTCTATGCGATTCCGGAATATTCAATGGCTATTGAGGGCGGTCGAGACATCCAAGTTCAACAAGGGTCGGCCGTGGCTTTTGCTGAAATGACGGGGACGAAAGCTGTCGTGATTCCAGATATGAATCACATTATGCGACGCCGTGCGACGCCACATTCCTTATTAGCCATTCAAAAGGAATATAAAAAAGACTTTGCGGAGCAGCCGGTCCATCCAGAATTGATTCAAGCGTTCCAACAGTTTTTCGATGAGGCGGTGCCTCCAGTTGAAAAGTAAACGACAAGTAGCGGTGGAGCAATTAGAGGCTGTCATTACGGCACTTCGCTGCCCTATATGTCAGAGTGCTCTAGAAGTGACGGAGACGGGGGCAACTTGTCCACACCGACACACGATTGATGTTGCCAAACAAGGATATCTCCATTTGGCAGGAACAGTGACGAAAAGCCGGTATACAAAAGAACTGTTCATAGCAAGGCAGACGCTTCTAAAAGAAACGAAGTTTTTTGAGCCGTTGATTGATGAAATCGTGAAGTGGATTCGCGAGGAAGTGACTGAGCCCTCTCTTCGGATTGTTGATATGGGATGCGGGGAAGGCACACATCTTTCAGGGATTGTCAGGCAGCTCCCTGGAAGTCACGGTATCGGAATCGATCTTGCAAAAGACGGCGTGCAACTTGCAACGAATCATGGAGCGGACGTACTATGGCTCGTTGCAGACTTAGCGAAGTCCCCACTTCAAGACCATTCTATCGATATCGTATTAAATATTCTGTCCCCAGCCAACCACACAGAGTTTAGACGTGTACTTACACCAAGTGGATATGTTATCAAAGTGATTCCAAATGCCCGCTACCTTCAGGAACTGCGTAGTTTCTTCTATGCAGGGACGGAGAAAGAGACGTTTGAAAATGAAGAAGCGGGAGAACGCTTTGCCTCTGAACTAGAAGTGGTTGGAATTTCACAAGTGACCTATACGAAGAACCTTACCGAGAAACAATGGCGTGATTTGATTGCGATGACCCCCCTGACATGGAATGCACCAGCTGATCAAGTCGATGCATTTATTGAACGTGGGGAATCAGAGGTGACGATTGATTTGACTGTGCTTATTGGGCGTGTGAAGGAAAAATAGTTTCCAATAATCGAGTTTGTCACGACAAATGGCATTTATGACAGGATAAATTTCGAGTTTGTCACGACAAATGGCATTTTTGTCAGGATAAATTCCGGTTCTGTAGGAATAAACCGCTCGACCTATAAAAAGAAGACCTATCCTCCATCGAGAATAGGTCTGTATCGATTATTTCCATTCTGTACGTTTTAAAATCCAAGAAATTAATAAGAAAATGGCTCCCACACCAATGGAAGAAGCGGGTGGGAAGGATGTTGCTGGACCAATAGTCGGCAGTAACCAGTTGACGCCTGCAATCAATCCAAATCCCAAAGCGCCTAAAGTACCCGCCACAATAACCTCTTTTAACCGCCCTTTTTTTGTTACTTCTTCAAATGCCGTTTTGTTGATCCAACCAAAAATTAAACGTACTCCACTATAGACAAGCGCAGCAATTAACGCCATTTGAATCAAGGTCGGGATCACGTAAAGACGATCATCGACGGGTGTAAACTGCGCAAGGATGAGCATGACAATTCCACGCCATATAAAATAGTAGCCGGTCAACTGAAACGCAATTCGTCCCCAAAACTTCACCATATCGCGCTTTTCCTCGTCCGGAATTTGTTCGATGATGTCATCCGCATAGGCTTTTGGATTCTCACCAAAAACGACTTTGGCGGATTTTCCGTTTGCCTGTGCCTCAAGCATGTGATCAAGTAAATCCATCAGAATTTCTTCTGTCTTCTGCTCTGACAATGACAATCTCGACCGAATATACATCAGAACTTGCTCATAATATACTTTATTCGGCTCATGAAGCAGTTCGCGTTTTTCGTTGTTCTGTTTGATCAATTCTTTTGTATCCACAGTTACGCCTCCTCTTTCAAAAAATGTTCAAGTGGGACAGAAAGCAGCTTCCATTCATTCCGAATGAGAGTCAATGCTTCTAAACCACTTGGAGTAATGGAATAATATTTCCGGTTGGGTCCTGATTCCGATGGACGCATCTCACTGACGATCCATCCTTGCTTTTGAAGCCGTAAGAGAACAGGATAGATAGTTCCTTCCGGTACATCTGGAAGACCGGCAGATTGAAGCTTCCGGGAAAGTTCATAGCCGTACACCGTCTGCTTCTCGATAACTGCCAGGATGCACCCATCAAGAAATCCCTTCAGTAACTGAGATCGTACAGTCACTTGATTCACCTCGCTAGTTTGTAATGCAAGATAGTTGAATAAAAGAAATACTACTCGGTAATGCAAAGTAGCTATCCTAACTATAAACAGAATAAAAACCAATGTCAACCAACATTCTCAAAAACAGTCGTTGACATCGTTCCCTTCAGTGCGTTAAAGTAATAAAAAGCTTTGATGCACTGAGCAATTTCATACGCAACATCTTATCACGAGAGGTAGAGGGACTGGCCCGTCGACACCTCAGCAACCAGCTGCATGACAGTATGGTGCTAATTCCAGCAGAGCTCGGGTAGCTCTGGAAGATAAGAGGGATAGAGTAACAAGACGCCTTCTTATGATTTTATAAGAGGGCGTTTTTCTATACCCTCTCCCACTCGAGGAGGAAATGATATGACCTATCAACTAGAAACCAAATTGGCTCAAGCCGGAAATCGAAAAGACCCCGCGACGGGTGCGGTCAGCTTGCCGATCCACCTATCGACCGCTTACATCCATCCGGGAATTGGGCAGTCTACAGGATATGATTATTCGCGGACAGCCAACCCGACACGAACCGCTTTGGAAGAAGCACTCGCTACACTAGAAAAAGGCGACCAAGGGTTTGCTTTCAGTTCCGGAATGGCAGCTGTGCATGCCGTCCTTCAATTGTTCCGCACGGGAGATGAATTGATCGTCTCGGAAGATTTATACGGAGGTAGTTATCGCTTGTTCCACCAACTCCAGGACCGGACAGGACTTGTCTTCTGCTACGTCGATACGACCGATGTAGAAAAGGTCAAAGCGGTGATATCCGAGAAGACCGTCGCGGTGTTTCTTGAATCACCAACGAATCCGCTGATGAAAGAGACCGACATTAAGGCGATTTCGGATATTGCAAAAGCTCATGACCTCTATGTGATTGTCGACAATACCTTTTATACGCCAGTCCTTCAGCAGCCACTGACACTTGGAGCCGATATCGTCCTCCACAGTGCCACCAAATATCTCGGGGGACACAATGATGTACTAGCGGGTGCAGTCATCACAAAAGGTGCGGAGCTTGGCGAACAATTCACAGTCATCCAAAACTCGATTGGGGCTGTACCAAGTCCGCTTGACTGTTGGTTGCTCGTGCGAAGCCTAAAGACTCTTGGGTTGCGTATCGAGCGTCAACAACAGAATGCGAGAGAGCTTGCTGCGTTTCTTACTGCGCATCCGGCGATTGATTCCGTATTGTATCCAGGCAAAGGCGGCATGTTGTCTTTTCGGTTGAACGACGCCTCTTGGGTGCCTGTCTTTTTAGAACGTTTAAAACTTATTGCATTTGCTGAGAGTCTCGGGGGCGTCGAGAGTTTTATTACGTACCCTACCACGCAAACGCATGCCGATATTCCGGAAGAGGAACGGGAACGCGTGGGCATTTGTGGAAGGCTGCTGCGTTTCTCAGTCGGGATCGAACACGTGTCGGACTTACAGCAAGAGCTTCAACAGATTTTAGATGAACTGGCAGGTGGTACCCGATGAAACGGCCATTTCTTGAACAACTCCGGGAGCGTGTATTGATTGCTGACGGTGCGATGGGAACGCTTCTTTATTCATACGGCGTCGATCACTGCAACGAAGAGTTGAATTTATCCCATCCGGAAGATGTTCTCCGTGTACACACGCAGTACATTGCAGCTGGAGCAGAAGTCATCCAGACCAATACGTATGCCGCGAACTACGTGAAGCTTTCCCGCTACGGTCTGCAAGACCAAGTGAAAGCTATCAATACCGCGGCTGTACGCCTAGCCAAAGAAGCAGCGGGGGATGATGTTTATGTGCTCGGAACCATCGGAGGACTTCGAGGAATCAGACAAGATATTCCGCTCGATGAAATCAAGCGCAGCTTTCGGGAACAGCTCTATATCTTCATGATGGAAGGTGTCGATGCGCTGTTACTTGAAACCTATTATGATTTTGAAGAACTGCAGACGGTCGTGCGTATTGCTAAGGAAGAGTGTACACTGCCGGTTATTGCAGAAGTCTCGATGCACGAGGTCGGTGTGTTACAAAATGGTCTCTCCCTTGCTTCGGCTTTAAAGAAGTTAGAAGCTAGTGGGGCGGACGTCGTGGGTGTCAATTGCCGGATGGGCCCGTTTCATATGGTAAATGCCCTTAAGCAAGTGCCAATTCCAGAAAAAGCTTTGTTGTCTGTCTATCCAAATGCCAGCCTTCCACAAATGGAGGAGGGCCGGTATACGTACTCAGAAGAATATACGTATTTTGCTGAGCGTGCGGCAGAGCTCAAAGAACAAGGGATTCATTTGATTGGGGGCTGTTGCGGGACGACGCCAGGGCATATTCAGGCCGTCGCCAAACGTTTGACAGACCGGACCCCCGTGACACAAAAAGATGTTCAGATACAGGTTGAAAAGGAGGCTGTTGCCCAGTCGCACGGCGAATCACCTCTTCTTCAAAAAGTGAAACGAGAGACCACCATTCTTGTCGAACTTGATCCACCGAAACATTTGAATACGGACCGATTCTACGAAGGAATTGAAGCCCTTCATCAAGCTGGGGCGGATGCACTGACGCTTGCAGACAATCCGCTCGCTTCCCCACGTGTAGGGAATGATGCGGTAGCAGCCATCATCAAAGAACGCTATGGTGCCACGCCGCTTGTGCACCTGACCTGTCGAGACCGAAACTTGATTGGCTTACAGTCTCACTTGATGGGTCTACATGAACTTGGCGTGCAAGATTTGCTTGCTATTACGGGAGACCCAGCCAAAATCGGTGATTTTCCGGGGGCCGCTTCTGTTTATGACTTATCGAGTTTAGAGCTAATCGAGTTGATTAAGCAAAACAATCGGGGACTATCGTTTTCCGGGAAATCGCTGGAACGTCCGACAAACTTTTCTGTAGGAGCCGCCTTCAACCCAAACTACCGCCACATGGACGCGTCCATTAAACGACTGGAGAAAAAGGTCGCATCAGGCGCTGATTATTTTATCACGCAGCCTGTATTTGGAATCGACCAATTACATGCGTTAGCGGAAGCGGCTCAGAAAGTAGATAAGCCGTTCTTCGTCGGCATCATGCCTCTTCTGAGTTCGCGGAATGCTGAATTCTTGCACCACGAAGTCCCTGGGATTCGCTTGCCGGAGGAAACACGCAGGCGGATGCGCGACGCGGGAGACGATCCGAAGCGTTCACTTGAAGTCGGAATGACCATTACAAAAGAGATTCTTGCTGAGGCCGTGCGCCTCTTCCGAGGAATTTACATCATTACACCGTTCTTGCGCTACGAACTATCTCTTGAATTGATCGACTTCATCACGACACGAAAGCAGGAGGAAACCTATGACCATCTCCACATTTGAAACGCAATTACAACAAAAGATTCTTGTACTCGACGGCGCAATGGGGACGATGATTCAAGAAGCCGATTTGACAGCAGAAGATTTTGGCGGGGAAGCGTATGAAGGGTGTAACGAATACCTTGTAAAGACGCGACCCGATGTCGTAGAAACTATCCACGCCGCTTATTTTGAAGCTGGGGCGGATATTGTGGAAACCAACACATTTGGTGCCACGCCAGTCGTACTCGATGAATATGATCTTGGGCACTTGGCCTATGAGTTGAACAAAGAAGCAGCCGAAATCGCTGTTCGTGTGGCAAGCCGCTTTGCTACCCCTGATCAGCCTCGGTTCGTCGCAGGTGCCATGGGCCCAACGACAAAGACCTTGTCTGTTACAGGCGGTATCACTTTCGAGCAACTTGCTGAGGATTATCAAGTGCAAGCAGAAGGACTACTTGACGGGGGCGTCGACCTGTTACTCGTTGAAACGAGTCAAGATGCCCTCAATGTTAAAGCTGCTAACATTGGCATTCAACGGGCATTTGCCAGTCGTGCGCGTCAGGTGCCGATCATCGTTTCTGGAACGATTGAGCCGATGGGGACGACGCTTGCCGGGCAATCCATTGAAGCGTTTTATATTTCACTCGAGCATATGAAGCCACTTGTGGTCGGACTGAACTGTGCGACCGGGCCAGAATTCATGCGGGATCACGTGCGGTCCCTGTCCGGACTGGCTTCGAGTTACGTCAGTTGCTATCCAAATGCAGGGCTTCCGGATGAAGAAGGGAATTATAATGAGACGCCGCAGTCCTTGGCTCTAAAAATGGAAGGCTTTCTTGAGAAGGGGTGGCTGAACCTTGTTGGGGGATGCTGTGGGACAACACCTGAACACATTCGAGAGCTTGCGAAACTTGCCAAACAGTATGCCCCTCGCTCACTTGCTGTGCATGAAGAGCATAAAGTATCTGGCATCGAACCGTTCATTTATGATGACCCGTCCACTCGTCCGATTTTAGTTGGGGAACGTACAAATGTGATCGGTTCCCGGAAGTTCAAACGCCTCATTCAAGATGGAAAGCTTGAAGAAGCTTCTGAAATCGCTAGAGCACAGGTGAAAAACGGGGCACAGATCATCGATATTTGCCTCGCTGACCCTGACCGAGAAGAAGTAGAAGATATGGACCAGTTCATCCAACAAGTGGTGAAAAAAGTAAAAGTGCCTCTGATGATTGATTCAACGGATGAAGAGGTGCTAGAGGTCGCTCTGCGCTACTCACAGGGAAAAGTAATTATAAATTCCATCAACTTAGAAGACGGGGAAGAGCGTTTCGAAGCAATTGCCCCTCTTGTGAAACAATTTGGAGCGGCTGTGGTGGTTGGCACGATTGATGAGCAAGGGATGGGTGTTTCAGCCGAACGAAAACTAGAGATTGCCGAGCGTTCCTATCAGCTGTTGACCGAGAAGTACGGACTGGCACCGACTGATATCATTTTTGATGCCCTCGTTTTCCCAGTAGGAACAGGGGATGAACAATACATCGGCTCTGCGAAAGCAACAGTGGACGGGATTCGCGCCATTAAAGAACGCTTACCGCACTGTCCGCAAATACTCGGTGTGAGCAATGTATCCTTCGGATTGCCTCCGGTCGGTCGCGAAGTGCTGAATGCTGTGTTCTTGTATCACTGTGTGCAAGCTGGGCTAGACTATGCGATCGTCAACACCGAAAAGCTCGAACGTTTCGCTTCGATTCCGGAAGATGAGGTGCGTCTGGCGGAGGAACTGTTGTTTACCACCACGGACGAAACGTTGGCGGGCTTCACCGAATTTTACCGTGGGATGAAAAAAGAAGAGAAGGTCATCGCGCTTCCAGAAACCGTGGAAGAGCGGCTGGCCTATTACATTGTGGAGGGAACCAAAGAAGGGCTACTGCCTGACCTTGAAGCTGCTCTCGCTAGCTACCCGTCTCCGCTTGATGTCATTAACGGTCCTCTCATGGCAGGTATGTCGGAAGTAGGGCGTCTATTTAATGGCAATCAGCTGATCGTTGCGGAAGTGCTGCAAAGTGCGGAAGTGATGAAGGCGGCTGTCGCTTTCCTTGAGCCGCATATGGAACAAGCGGACATGTCCTCGACGAAAGGAAAAGTGTTGCTAGCGACCGTGAAGGGGGACGTGCATGATATCGGTAAGAACCTTGTTGACATCATCCTCAGCAACAATGGATACGATGTGAAAGACTTAGGCATTAAAGTTACCCCGCAAGAACTCATCGAACAGGTCAAGGTGCATAAGCCGGATATCATTGGTCTGTCGGGTTTACTCGTGAAGTCGGCGCAACAGATGGTCATCACAGCACAGGATTTAAAAGTGGCGGGCATTGATACACCTGTAGTTGTCGGGGGCGCGGCATTAACCCGGAAATTTACAGCGAATAAGATTGCGAAAGAGTACGACGGGTTGGTTCTCTATGCAAAAGATGCCATGGACGGACTGGATCTTTTCAATCGATTGCAAAACAGTGAGGGTAGAGAACAAATTGAGTCAGAGTATACAGAGGATCAACAAAAACGAGCAGAAGCTTCCGCTGAAGCCGAGCCGGTCGTGGTGCATGAGATAGGTACTTCGTCAGTGAGCAGAGATGTTCCTGTCTTTACGCCAACTGATCTCGATGTCCACATTTTACGCGACTTCTCGTTGCGTCAAATTTATCCTTACATCAATCAGCAGATGTTACTGGGCCATCACTTGGGCATCAAGGGGAAAATTTCACGATTACTCGAAGAAAAAGATGAGCGAACTGTCAAACTGAAAGAGTTGACGGATCAGTTGTTTGACCAAGCAGTGACAGAAGGTGTTCTACAAGCGTCCGCCCTCTATCAATTCTTTCCGGCCCAATCAGAGGGCAATGACGTCATCATCTATGATCCACAAGATGAGTCCAAAGAAATCGAACGCTTTCATTTTCCAAGGCAGCATAAAAATGACTTTTTGTGTCTCGCCGATTACGTAAAACCTGTAGGTGGCCCGATGGATTATGTAGGATTCTTTACAGTCACTGCAGGGAAGGATATTCGGGCATGGTCACAACAATTAAAAGAACAAGGGAAGTTTTTAGAAAGTCACGCGCTGCAGGCACTTGCGCTGGAGACGGCAGAAGGTCTTGCGGAGCGTATGCACGAGATGATGCGTACGCGCTGGGGATTCCCAGACCCTGTTGATCGGACCATTCAAGACCTCTTCCGGACCAAGTATCAAGGGCAGCGATTCTCCTTCGGCTACCCAGCCTGTCCGGAGCTCGAGGATCAGAAAAAACTTTGGAAGCTATTAAAGCCTGAACGCATTGGCGTTGAATTGACGGATGGTTGTATGATGGAACCAGAGGCTTCTGTATCTGCCATGGTATTTGCTCATCCGGAAGCCAGATATTTTAATGTGTATTAATGAACAAGAACCACGCACACTTAGGAGGTGCGTGGTTCTATTTTTCGTTCAAAGTTGATGTAGCGTGTGCCTTGAAAAGTCAGGAGGCCTTTATCACCTTCTGCTAGTTGTCCAAATTCATGTCCGCGAAGGGGGAGTTCCATCCGGTCCCCGCTTTGTACTTCAAATGTGACATAGTACCACGTGTTTGCAGAGCTGTCCCCAGCACCTCCGCTCGTTTCCGTGCGTTTCGTTACGATGTGAGCGGGCACGGTTAGTTTGGGGGAATTATTATTTTTCGACCAGGTGGTGATGGATTTTCCAATAACAAAAATAAACGTAGATATAACAATAATGAAGACGATCGCAATAAATAGCGTTCCGAACGTACTCATACCATTCATGGAATCTGAAAAGCCCATTTAGTCCCTCCTTTATTCTGTGTATCTTATCTACGAAACGTATGCTTCTTGGTTTCATATGTATGAAAAAATCACCTCCCGAGGGAGGCGATTCATTAATTGAATTGCATCTGATGCGTCGTTTCAGGGGAATCTGTAGTGACGCTAAACCCATTGTGACGATAGAAGGCATCCGCTTTCGCCGAATCCGTCCGGCACGTCACTTTTGTAAAGTTTTCTTTTGCTTTGTTGAGGCAAGCTTTCAAGAGCATCGAACCCACACCATGTCTTCGTTCGTCAGGTTCTACATAAAAGCGCTTGAGGCGAGCGGTGTGCGTATCCTCTGTGTAGGGATTTTGTTCGACCCCACCAATGGCTACAAGTTCATCGTTCTTCCAAACGCCTAGTAGGGCTTCTCCAGGCTTCGTGAATTGCTGCTTGCCATTTTGAAAATGCTCCACGAGTCGGGATAGAAAACGATAGCCCTCTGTTTCGCTTTGTTTCACTAAATGATCAATCGACACATTGGATAAGTCAGTGATCTCTTTCACCTCATACGTCATGATAAAACCTCCTTTTTATACCTATTCGACACGGGGTGGGAAAATCCTTCTTTCCACTGTTGTTTAAATTTAGTTAGAAACTGAGGCTTTTTACTATAGAAAATGTATAGAGTCAGGATTGATGATTGACTATTCTGACAATTTATAGTAGTATTATACCAAATAGTTTATAAAACGGGAGGTGAATCGTATGGACCATTATCTTGCCCGTCAACCAATCGTTGATACCGACAGAAATGTGATTGCATATGAGCTCTTGTCTCGAAATAGCGAAGAAAATGTCTATTCTGACCAAGATCCACATGAAGCGACCAGACGGGTGTTAGAGACCGCTTTTCATGTGATGGGCCTTGATTATGTAAGTCATGGACTACCTGTCTTTGTTAATTTCACGCGCGACCTCATCGTCAACTACAGACAACTAACTATTCCCCCAGGTTCCCTGACCATTGAAGTACTCGAATCCATTGAATTTGATGAAGAATTGTTGAAGGCGTTGCAACATCTGAAAAAAGCAGGTTATCAATTAGCTCTTGATGATTTCAATTGTAACTCTTCTGTTCACGGCATACCGGATATTTTAAGAACGACAGATTTCATTAAAATCGACTTTAGAGCGCCATTTAACCAGCAACAGTGCACAGAAAATTTAGCGAAACGGTCAGGCAAGAAGTTGATTGCAGAAAAGGTAGAAACGTTCGAGGACTATCAACGAGCCCTGGATTCAGGATACACATACTTCCAAGGGTACTTTTTTGGGAAACCAGAAGTATTATATAAAAAGTCGACGTCATTAATGATTGATGACCAGATTGCTGTCCATCTTCCACATCTGTAACATTCGAAAAGCTTGCCGATGTGCAGGCTTTTTTTTCTATGAGAAAGGGTATACTTAAAGAACTAAAGTAAGGGGGATGGCAAGATGAACAAAGCAGAAATACTCGCGCATTTTCGTGCATCGATGAAGTGGATCGAAGGGATGAAGGAATGGGAAGAGAAGAATTGGCGTTCACCCATTGCAGAAGGGAAGTGGACAGTGGCAGAAGTCATTGGCCATTTGGGTCCATGGGATCGTTTCTTTTTAAACGAGCGCCTTCATCCAATTCTTGCAGGCCACGAACTTGTACCCTATCCTAAATCTGATGAACTAAATGCCCAATCAGCAACTTTCGCAAGGGAACAGACACGAGACCAAACGATTCGCGAGTTTTTACTCGGTCGTCAAAAGATGGTGGATGAACTATCCGCTGTCCCTGAAGCAAAATGGGGAGAGCCATTCCGAATCGGGGATCACGAAACCAATTTAGAGCAGTACTTCACAGGTTTTGTTGAACACGATGAGCATCACTTCGAACAGATTCGCCAAGCGCTTGATTTAAAAGGCCGCTGGACGTAAAAAAGAGTAGGCAGATGCCTACTCTTTTAATGTATCAATAAACGCATGAGCGACTGCTTCAGTGGATTGAGGGTTTTGCCCTGTTACCAGTAAACCGTCACGTACTACCTTTCCACTCCAGTTGTCAGCAGCTTCATGGTGCGCTCCCAGTTCTTCAAGCTTTGAAGCGAGAAGGAAAGGCATGTCATCTTGAAGACCTGTGTCCTGTTCTTCTGCATCCGTGAAGGCACTTACTTTCTTGCCTTTTACAAGTGGGTCTCCATTTGAAAGTGTAACACCTACAAGACCAGCTGGCCCATGACACACTGCGGCAACCGGTTTGTTCGCTTCGTAAATCGAACGGATGACTTCTTGTAGTTTTGTGTTATCCGGGAGGTCAAACATCGTTCCGTGACCACCTGGTAAAAAGATGCCATCAAAATCTTCTGGATTTTGATGATCAAGGGATTCTGTATGTTGTAGGTGCGTTTTTGTCTCAAGCATTTCTTCTGAAACGTCACCTTCTAAACTTGTTGGATCGATTGGAATTTCGCCACCTTTTGGACTAGCGATCGTTACGTCGTAGCCTTCCTTTTGGAAAGCGAGAAATGCTTCGCCAAATTCAGATAGCCAAACGCCGGTTTTTTTGCCGTTAGGTAATTCAGAGTGATTCGTTAACACCATTAAAATACGTTTTGACATTGTGTAGGACTCCTTCCGGTTTTGAAAGTTACCTACGTACGATACCCGATTTCTTGTTTATTCAATCAAACCCATGCTCAAATAACGTTCACCCGTATCCGGTGCGATGCATACCACTTTCTTGCCAGTGCCCAGTTTTTTTGCAATTTCAATCGCTGCATACACAGCCGCTCCTGCAGAAGGGCCAACAAAGATACCTTCCTCACGAGCGAGGCGTTTGAACATGTCAATGGCTTGGTCATCTTCAATTTGAAAAATCTTGTCGTAAATCGATGTATTCAAAATCGATGGAATGAAGCCAGGACTTGTTCCTACCAACTTATGACGTCCAGGTTTCCCACCAGATAGAACAGGCGATCCTTTTGGTTCGACCACGCCGATGTAAAGTTCTGGCAAGTGTTGTTTCAGTGTCTCACCGGTACCCGTAATCGTTCCTCCGGTTCCCGCTGTGGCGACAAATGCATCCAGATGGCCATCCATCTGCTCAAGAATTTCGAGGGCGGTCGTCCCGCGGTGAGCATCTGCGTTCGCTGCATTTTCAAATTGCTGGGGAATGAATGCATTTGGAATGGTTTCTTTTATTTCCACTGCTTTTTTTATAGCCCCTGGCATTTTTTCATCTTGTGGTGTCAGCACCACTTCTGCGCCAAATGCTTTTAATAAATTGATACGTTCTTGCGTACTATTATCAGGGAGCACGAGAATGGCGCGGTAGCCCCGAGCTGCAGCCACCATGGCAAGACCGATTCCTGTATTTCCACTCGTCGGTTCAATAATCGTGTCGCCGGGTTTAATCAACCCTTGTTCTTCAGCGACCTTAATCATATTATTGGCAGCACGGTCTTTGACGCTTTTTGTGGGGTTGTACATTTCGAGCTTCACATAGACATCCGCTGCCGCTTCCGGCACGATACGGTTTAATTTGACAACGGGTGTATCCCCGATTAAATCTGTAATTCGTTGATAAATCGTCATAGTATAACCTTCTTTCTAGGCGTTCTTTCCTCTCAGTATACCAAGTCAGGTATTTGATTTCCAATTCAAAGTGTTTCAATCGGAATTAAAATATATTTTCCAGTTGCTTCCTGATTATTTTTGCGAAATAATAGTAGATAGAAGAGAAGGAGGGACAGCAAATGAAGCAGCAAGGACTCATTCTAGAAGGTGGCGGCATGCGTGGTGTCTTCACTGGTGGGGTGCTCGAAGCATTTATGGAGCATGATTTCTACTTTCCTTATGTGATTGGCGTATCTGCCGGAGCTTGCCAAGGATCATCCTACGTAGCGAGACAACGTGATCGGAACCGGAAAGTGTCGATTGATTATGTGACACATCCAGACTATATTTCGATTAAAAACTTATTCTTGAAAAGGGAATTATTTGGGATGGACTTATTGTTTGATAAGTTACCCAATGAACTTGTGCCATTTGATTATGACACGTTTGTGAAAACCCCGGAACGGTTTGTCATCGGAACGACAGATTGTTACAGTGGAGATCCTGTCTATTTTGAAAAAGATGCCCCGCGCGATGAAATTTTGAAACTTGTACGCGCTTCTAGTTCGCTGCCCTTTATGGCTGCTCCTGTTGAATACAAAGGAAGTATTCTTATGGACGGTGGAATTGCCGATCCAATTCCGCTAAAGAAAGCTCTCACAGACGGTGTGGAAAAAGCAGTGGTGATTCTCACGCGTCCGAAAGGATACCGCAAAGCCCCTTCTCGCTTGAACGGAATCAGTAAGTATATGTATAAACAATATCCGGGCCTCGTTCATCAGATGGAAACACGATGGCAGCATTACAATGAAACGTTGGAATGGTTAGAGTCGTTAGAAGATCAAGGGGAAGTCTTCGTCATTCGTCCGCATGAGTCGTTTAAAATCGGTCGGGCGGAGCGGAATCCAGAGAGGTTATCCGCCTTGTATGCATCGGGACTTGAAGAAGGTCATCGGCAATTTGAGCAATTGATGGAATGGTTAGGGGAACCCGTAGCGGTCAAAACAAAAGCCTGAGACATATCGTCTTAGGCTTTATTACGTAATGGTTTCAGTGCACCGCCCCAAGCTAGAACTTGATCGAGCATATCTGAAATGTTTTTATCATGCAAATCGCGTGGCTTGAACGTCTCCCCGTTTTCAAAGTCAAGGAATAGAGAGAGGACTGGATGGATACGGACATCTGCCATCATCAGTTCAGCACAGACTTGCCGAACATGTTCTGCAGCCCTCGTGCCCCCGGCAGAACCATAGCTGACAATTCCTGCTGATTTGTTGTACCACGCTTCACGTGCACTGTCTAATGCATTTTTCAAAGCGCCAGTCATACTGTGATTATATTCAGCGACAATAAATACGAACGCATCAAGTTCGTTTAATTTATCATTCCACTTTTGGACGCCTTCCGATTCTTCCGTTCCTAATAAAGGAAGGTCATAGTCTTTGATGTCGACCAGTTCATACTGTGCATCTCCGCGAGCATTCGCTTTCTCAAGAACCCAATTTCCTACCTGTGGACTCACACGACCTTCTCGGGTGCTTCCCAAAATGATGCCAACCTTTAATTGTTCCGTCATGGTTCTTCCTCCTTAGTCATATAGGGTTTGATCGATGGATCCATCCTCTTGGTAAATGGTTAAAATTCCGTCTTTGTTTGTCACATACGATTTGGCTTCTTCGAGAAGCTTTTGTTTTGTTTCAGCGGTCTGTATAGCACGCTCTCCATCTTTTTTCATCAGAGCCCATCCGTCATTATGCGTCTTTACCGTATAATGGGGACGGCTTGAATCATCTGTTCCATTCACATAATCTCTTGCTTTTGCGGTAGCAATGGAGATAGCTCGACCTTCTTCCATCCCGTCTTCTATCATTGCATTGGCCATTTCAATGGCTTTGTTTCGTATAGCAGCGTCTAAGTTTTTCATGGAATCAGGGTAGTCTGATTTTGTCCATGGCATACACATCGCCTCCTTAGGGTTCAGTTTTCCCTTGTTTCTCTCAATTAAACTACTAACTCTCCTATTTCACTTGCCATAGGCATCACTTCCTGATTTTTGAAAAAAGAGTTTTAGATTCTTTAAAATATGGGAAAGGATGTACATCGTACAGCACATCGAGAGGAGGAGAACATAATGATTTCGAAAACCGCCAATTACTGGATCCTGACGACAGGTGAAGAATTAAAACATCGATTATTGGCGCTTCGTGATGCCGGGTTTAAAGAAGATGAAGTCGTCATTTTGGCAAAGTCGGGTCGCCAAGTGAGCTGGCTTCAAGAAAATACATCCTTACAAATACAGACGGAAAACAACTCCTTCTGGGATTCTGCAGTTTCTTTTTTTCGAGGAGAAGATCGTGTACAAGACGTACTTTTTCGTCTGGGTTTCGGATCAGATGTAGTGGAACGCGCAGAAGCAGAAATTGATGCCGGTCATTATTTTGTATTTGCAGACCGAGTGAATGGTGCAAATCTCGGAGCGACGGATGATTCCATTCGACATGTAGTTAATGCGCCGTTTACGGATGAAGAGGAGAGGGAACACTAAAATAAATGAGACAAAGAAAAGGAGGATAAAGCAATGAATGAGTTTGAAAAAGAGAAAGAGAAAAACAACAGTGGGAAAATTCCACTACCAAGTGATGAAAAGTCATTGACGGAAGAAGAAAAAATCGACAGCGATCCCTTCTTTTATAGAGAAGACCCAGCCGATACCGAGGGTGAAAATGAACTCTACAATCACAAAAAGGCAGATAAAGACGATATTCGCTCAAAGTAACCATCTATGCTATACTTACACTAACTAAACAGAAACTCTTTTCTTATCAAGAGAGACGGAGGGATTTGGCCCTACGAAGTCTCAGCAACCTGCCTATGAGGTAAGGTGCTCCATCCAACAGGTATCCCCTGAACGATGAGGAGAAATATTGCTTATGCGACTCTTCTCTCTCGGGAAGAGTTTTTTGTTTGGCAAATTTCAAAAGGAGGCTGTTTTGCATGTCAAAACAAACACTTGAACAACAGTTGCAACAGTTAAAAGAGACGGAGCCAAAAAGTTATGCGGGAGCAATGGTACGTCACCAAAAAATGAAAGCTTTAGAAAATCAGCTGCTGTATTTGGAACTTGGAGAAGAGATTTCAAGAAGTCGTATCGACAAAGAGCGTGAAGAAATTTCGGCTCTTGAGCAGGAAATTGAACGCTTATCACGAAGTGTAGAAGAGAAGAAACAGAATTTGCACTTTTATTTATTTGGTCCAGCTAGCAAACGCTTATTCTAGGGAGGAACTTCAATGAAAATCATCGTCAGCTCAGATGCATGGAAGGGTACACTCACGTCCAAGCAAGCCACACGTGCACTCGCACAAGGGATTCAATCTGCAGACCCTACTGTGGAAGTCGTGGAATTCCCCATTGCGGACGGCGGGGAAGGCACACTCGATGCATTGATGAACGCAACGAAAGGAACCTATAAAACAGCACGTGTAGAAGATCCCCTCGGCAGATCGATTCAAGCGGCTTATGGAGTAACGGGTCTCTCCCGCCATACATGCGTGATTGAGATGGCCCAAGCCTCAGGTTTTAGCTACGTGAAGAAAGAAGAACAGAATCCTCGTCTCGCATCGACTTACGGGACGGGTCAATTAATTAAAGCGGCTCTCGATGAAGGGCATCGGAATTTTATTTTAGCCATCGGAAGCAGTGCCACAAACGACGGGGGCGCAGGTATGCTTCGTGCCCTCGGTATGAAGTTCATAAATGAACATGGTCAGGAGATCTCAGGAGACCTTCTACAGGTAAAAGACCTCGCACGACTCGATGATTCAGCATTTGATTCACGTATTCAAGAGTGCACGTTTGCCGTGGTCAGTGACGTTCAGATTCCTTATGTAGGTCCGGGCGGGGCGACGGCTCTTTACGGGGAGACGAAAGGAGTCCATCCTGACGATAAACAGGATGTGGAAGCGGCTTTGAAACGACTAGCGGATGTCATTGAATCTCATACCGGCTTACGCCTTCATGACCGGCCGGGTGCAGGAGCAGGTGGAGGGCTTGGTGGGGCTGTCCAAGCGTTCTTCCCCTCCAAGTGGTACCACGGAATCGACTTCATTTTGAAGCGTTCTGGATGGGAAAATTCTCTTTCTGGCGTCACGCATGTGGTGACGGGAGAAGGACGCCTGGACGCACACACCTTCCTCCAAGGAAAAGGGCCCCATGGCGTGGCGAAGTTTGCATCTGAACGAGGATTGTCTTGTACGCTATTTGCTGGCAGTGCGGAAGAAGGCGTGGGAGAAGAAGCGCTCGCGCTATTTGAAGAAGTCGTGGTGGTTACGTCGACCGAGTCAGAGCTTTCGCGTGCGTTCGCAGAGCCTGAAGACGTCATTAAGCAAGCAGCGGCGAAATGGTTTTTAAACAAACGTGGACGTGCAGAATAAACAAAATGCCTGGTGAGATGCCAGGCATTTTTATATGGAAAAATTACTTAGTCAACCAGTGAAGAGCGAGCCATAATTTCCGAGCTTCGGAAAAATGTAAAGGATGGTATCCAGTCTCCTCGAAAATCTGCTGTATTCGATAACTGAGCGTATGACGGTGGATGCCTAGAGCGTCAGCTGTTTTTTGAATGGATAGTTCACATTGAAACAGGACGCGTAACGTTTCTTTTGCTTTTGCATCAAGTTCAACCAGGATAGACTCCGCATACGCAAGGCGCTCTTCTGGATCGACTTGATCTAATAAATACATCAGCTCGACATCTGCAAAAGGTGTGATGCGACCTGTTGCATGATTCCGTGCGACTCGAGCTGTCGCCAAACTCCGAGCAAGCTCTTGAACAGACGTTGCTTCTTTTCCGATGGCTGCCGTCACTTGTGTCGTCACATTTAAGAACCGGTTCATTCTCTCCTCCAGTTGAAGAAAGGGCAGACGACTTGTAAATGCGATCAATTCCCCAGTCATACTTACTCCGGCCACCTTATCCGACCAGTCAAAAAAGTCTTCAAACTTTCGCCTTAAGGCAGGCACTTCCTTTTCTTCACAATGAAAGACGATACAATACATAGGGGCTTCGAATTGAAATCCTGCTAATGAGAGCCTTTCCATCGTTTCGGAAGAGAGACGCTCGGTCATCATGAGCTCCGTGATGGCATCATCTTTCCATTTCCGGTTCCATTCTGCCTCTGAGGTCACGACCGACTGATGAAGAAGAAGTTCACATGTTAACTGGACGAGAGAGGCGACGGGTTTTAATTCTTCCGGGCTCCCTGTAATTCCAATAACGGCAACTAATTTCTCTTTATAGTAAAGAGGTAAATTAATTCCCGCTTTGCTTCCCGACCACTTATCTATATCTGTCTCTTCAATTACTAACGTTTCACCGGTCTTTGCTACATAAGCCGCTCCAGCGTGGAGTTGTTGGAGACGAATGGACTCCCCAGAAGCAAAAATTCGTCCACTTGTATCCATCACATTAATATTATGATGGAGACGAATCATCGTTTGGTCAACCATTTGATTGGCTAATTCCTTCGTCAACATCGACATACCTCCTAAAAAATCTATCATTAATCATAATAAATTTGTACACCAAGTATAATGCATTATCAGAAAATACACACTACACTATTTTGTAAGCGTTTACGAAATGGGGGAGCATCTTGAATTTCATCATCAGTCCAGACTCATTTAAAGGAACACTCAGCGCTCAAGAGGCAGCTCGCGCGATGGCAGAAGGGATTACATCCGTGTACCCGGAAGTCACATGTACACTTCTTCCTGTTGCGGACGGAGGAGAAGGGACGTTAGAGGTTCTCGTAGATCTTACAGAAGGACGTTTCATTCAGATTCCTGTTAATGATCCGCTTGGACGCAAAATCAACGCCCGTTATGGCATTCTCGGTGATCAACAAACTGCGGTCATTGAGATGGCAGAAGCTTCTGGCATCATGCATGTAACGAAAGAGGAAAGGGATCCGTTTCGGGCGTCTACGTTTGGCACTGGCGAATTGATTCGTCATGCACTCGATCAAGAATGCCGGCAGTTTGTCATTGCGATTGGCGGAAGTGCAACAAATGACGGGGGAATCGGAATGCTTCGAGCACTCGGTGCCAGCTTTTACGATGAAGAAGGAAACGAACTTGGGGACCATCTGCCGGACTATGCCGGTCTTGCCAACATCGATTTGACGAGATTTGATTCTCGTCTCGCGTCGTGCGATTTCTCGATTGCGTGTGATGTCGACAATCCTCTTCTTGGGGAGAGAGGAGCTACCGCTATTTTCGGTCCACAGAAGGGGGTCACACCTGAACATGCTGAAGTACTGGAAGCGGTACTCGCACGTTTCGCACAAGTCGTTCAAGAAGTGACGGGTGAGGCCCATCATGAAAAAGCGGGTGCAGGGGCTGCTGGAGGACTGGGAACCGCCCTTCTTGCTTTCTTCCCAGCGCATCTAGAGCGGGGGATTGATAGTGTCCTAAATGCTATTGATTTCAATCGACACTTAAAATCTGCCGATGTGGTCGTTACGGGAGAAGGAAAGTCAGATAGTCAAACGTTGTCAGGAAAAGCTCCACTCGGGATTTCAGAACGGGCACGAGCAGAAGGAGTGCCAGTCGCCTTGCTTTCGGGAACGATTGACGAAGACGAGCGGGCGGTACTTATCCCTCATTTCACGTATATGGAGTCTGTAGTATCAGAGGGATGTTCATTAGATACAGCGTTAACAGAGCCATACAAGGCGCTTGTCTTGGCGGCAGAACGATTAGGGAGAAAACTTAAACTTTAGGGGGAACCACCATGTTATTTGCGATTATTTTACTAGGCGTGCTATTAATTGTCTTCGCGACAGCTGTACTCAAAGTCCATCCGTTCATTTCATTAATCGTGGCAGCTTTCTTTGTGGGAATTGCAGCAGGGCTTCCACTGACCGATGTCGTACGGTTTGTAAATGAAGGGTTCGGAGGTTTGATGACAAGTATTGGTCTCGTGATCGTCGCGGGAACCATTATTGGTGTCATCTTAGAAAAGTCTGGAGCTGCCTACCGGATGGCTGAGGTCGTTTTACGTGTTGTAGGGGAAAAGCGTCCACAACTTGCCATGTCACTGATTGGGTACATCGTATCGATCCCAGTATTTTGTGATTCCGGATATGTTATTTTATCGAGCTTGAAAAAAGCCCTGGCTAAACGTGCGAAAGTGGCTGTCGCATCTATGGCCATTGCGTTAGCAACCGGGTTATTTGCTACACATACACTCGTTCCACCAACGCCAGGTCCGATAGCAGCAGCAGGGAATATCGGTGCGGCGGACTACTTAGGTACAATAATTTTAGTTGGCTTACTTATTGCAATCCCCGCTGTTATTGTCGGGTATATTTGGGCTGTCAAAGTAGGGACAAAAATCCAAGTGGAAGAAGATCTTGAAGCGCTGGATTATGACGAAATCATTGCTTCTTTTGGAAAAATGCCATCAGCGTTTAAATCCTTTTTACCACTTGTGGTGCCGATTGCTTTGATTGCTTTAGGTTCGATTGCAACGGCATTAGGAGGAGAAGGTGGCATCACAGCCTTCTTCCAGTTCCTTGGCGCACCAACCGTCGCCTTGTTCTTAGGTGTATTTGCAGCCCTTCCATTATTGCCTTCTTACGACAATGAGACATTGACAGGCTGGGTAGGGGACGGATTGAAGGAAGCTGCCCCTATTTTGTTAATCACAGGAGCAGGTGGTGCATTCGGAACAGTCATCCGGAACACAGGAGTGGCCGACCAATTACAGGCAATGGACTTATCTGCTTTCGGTACGGGCGCATTGTTCTTGATTGTTCCGTTCTTAATTGCAGCTGCCCTGAAAACAGCACAGGGATCTTCTACAACAGCGCTTGTCATTACATCTACACTCGTTGCACCGCTCGTTCTTGAGCTTGGGATTACGGATGGTGTCGCGCTTGCCCTTGTGGTGATGGCCATTGGTGCCGGTGCTATGACGGTGAGTCACGTCAACGACAGTTTCTTCTGGGTCGTTACAGAGTTCAGTGGCATGAAAGTAACAGATGCCTACAAAGCAATGACGATGTCGACACTCCTGATGGGGATTACGACAATCGTCGTCACAATGGTCGCTTGGATGATTTTTGTATAATAAAAAACCCACCGGAATGTAACCCGGTGGGACAGGGATCAAGTTGCAGCAACAGGCTGCGGCTTTTTCTTATGGCGTGAATAGAACCAAAACATGGCGAAGAAGACGATGCTACTAGATAGACGGAGTGCCGCGTTGATGTGCATGGCTTCGACGATTCCGAACCATTCAAGGAACAAGATCCCGATTTGAGGTGCGGTAAACGCCATGAGCGATAACAAGATGTTATACGTTGTAATACAGTACGTGCGTTTATCTGCAGGACTGTGCTCAAGTAGCATGTTGAACATCACCAAGATGACCCCGGACAAGAAGAACCCAGACGTTGTCTGCACGAGAAACAGCAAAAAGAAATTCGTCGTGAGTACTGTAAAGAACGGAGCGGAGGCCATGCCGATCGCAAGTACGATAAAGACAAGCGTGTTCGAGTACTTTTCCGACCATTTCTTCCACAACGGATAGGTAAAGAACTGCATCAGCATATTCCCAGCAGAGAACATACTGAACCAGAAGATCGTCGCTTCTGCGATGCGGACATGATAGATGTTAAAAAGTCCCCAGGCCATCTGCCACGTGAAATTAAAGAATAATGCGGCTACCAAGAACCAGCGGTAGCCTTGATTTTGGAAAATGGACCAATCCATCAGCTTGCGTTTTGTTTCGGTTTCCACAGGTTCATTTTCCTTGTGTTTGAAAATCATATAGCCTTCTAAAATTCCGAAAGCCAGAGCAAAAAGAAAGAGCGCTTGATACGATAACACGCTATCCGTGGCATCACGTAAAACGATTCCAACAAACAATGTGGTGACAAGTCCGACGACGGTCAGCATCCGGTTCCGGTCACTAAAGAACTGACCGCGACGATTCTCTTCGATAAGGCCGCTGATCAGCGTTTGGAAGCCAATATTCGCCATTGCTGTCGGCACATGCATACAACCGATGATGACGAGAAATGCCCACGCCCTGTATTCTGGAGGCAGATAGACAACAAATACGATCGCCAGAAAGAAGAGACGAGCGGTAATGATGGCTGTACCCACCAGTCGCTTGTATGCACTACTTTTATTGAGCAAAATAGCCGTTGGAATGGTCATTAATAGGGCGATGAGGGGAGGTAGCGAGCTAAGTAGCCCTACCTGATAGTTGTTCGCTCCTAAAATGGTAATCATGTAGAGCGGAAAAAATGTATTGGTGATGTTCAAGGCGACGGTAGAAGCCATCCCATTGTAGATGCTGATTCGTTCGTTATACGGTCGGTTCATTTTAAACATACGCGTTCTCCATCCATCATTCGATACCTGAATTATACTCCGGAAAGCGAAATTTACAAGGGACTGAAGGAAGATTTTTCGATTAACGAATGAATTTATGTGAAGTAGAGGAAAGAAAAGGAGGATTAAGGTACGGACAGGGAAGGTGAGCGAACGTTCATCGTCCAGCGAACGTGTTTCATCGGACAGAAAGGTGATTTGTCACTACAACATCGAGATTTCACCTACCAGAGAATCGATTTGTCGTGACAAACTCGAATTATGGAAACGAAACACCCGGGGCCATCCCAACCCCTAACTGCCCAACCCCTTCCTAGTAAGCCCTTCCCACAAAAAAACGTTCGTTCCCTACTTAGGAAACGGACGTCTTTTGTTTTTCCATCATTAAAATAGGCACAATACACAAAGCCCCAAGAGCAATTACGGCACTTGCGCCAACAAGAGCAGAAGCGAACGAACCTGTCTGTACCGCAAGCCAAGACGCAATAATCGGTCCAATCATTTGTCCGAGCGCATATGTCACGGTCAAAATGGAAAGAATGCGTGCACTGGCATATGGGAACTTCTCACGGGCATAAGAAGCAACAAGTACAGTGACGCCC
Organism: Chryseomicrobium palamuruense; assembly: GCF_042649045.1. Lineage (NCBI taxonomy): Bacteria > Bacillati > Bacillota > Bacilli > Caryophanales > Caryophanaceae > Chryseomicrobium > Chryseomicrobium palamuruense. The sequence goes on from NZ_JBHSEF010000009.1 coordinate 229,718, forward strand.
ATAAACGTTGCCCCGAAGAGGACAGCACTCGAATAGAAGCTAAAGCTGCTCTCGGATAAGGCAGGCAATAATACACCTACCGACTGGATTACTAATAGAGCTGTGAAGGAGCGCATCCATCCGAAACGCGCCCCCACATATGCCCATAGCATTGTAGAGGGGACCGCAGCCAGGCCGACGATTGCCCACACTTGGGTACCCCCACCTTGGAAGACAGGGGAATTCTCGGCAATCGCAACAATAAACGTTCCCGTGATAATGTATCCCAGTCCTTCGAACCCGTAGGCAATCAACAGCCAGATCAGCCAAGGCTCTATTTTCCGTTTCGCTGTAGCTGGGGCAGACGTCCCCCCACTGGCAGGCTGTTCTTCTTGAACGATTAGTAAGACATATACGGCAAGAACAAGAGCAATCAATCCGAGTCCAATCCATGCGCCATCACTTGAAAAATGCGTGACGAGTGGTTGAACGACGAGTCCAGAGATAAAAATGCCAAGCCCGACCCCTGCATACATGATGCCTGACAGACCAATTCGGCCCATGGTAGCCAGGCGGTCCAAAATGATACTGCTAGTGAGCACAAAGACAAACGCACTCATCACACCGGAAAGGAAACGGAAGACAAGCCAAAACGAAGCAGAGTCAATCAGCCCCATGCCGAATGTAAGAGCGATACTTGAAACTAAACTCGCACGAAGTAACGGAGTGCGTACCTTTTGTATCGGAAGGAAACTACCGATCAGCGCGCCGACAAGATAACCAGCATAATTCGCTGAAGCCAATGTCCCGGCAAATACAGTTGAAAATCCCTTTTCAAGCTGCATAAATGGTAGAATGGGGGTATAAGCAAAGCGTCCGATGCTCATGGCGATAAAGAGTGCAAATACGCCACCTAGGACGAAAAAAATAGGATGTCTCACGATGTTCACCTCAACCAGTTCAATACGTCTAGTATACGTGAAACATTCGCTTTGCGAAATAGTACATGAAGGGATGGGGAACCAGATGGCATATGAGCAAAAAACCAAACCGACCAATGCAAGTGTTGTCGAATTCGTCGAAGCCATTGAAAAGCCTGCGAAGAAAGAAGACGCATATCGGTTACTGGATATGTTTTATGAAGAAACAGGATATGAACCTGTAATGTGGGGACCGAGTATTATCGGGTACGGTTCGTACCACTATAAATATGCGACCGGCCATGAAGGGGAAGCGCCGCTTGTTGGCTTCTCTCCGCGAAAAACTGCACTGACTCTTTATGTAGCGCCAGAGGAAGATGAACGCGAATTGTATTTCTCCCGATTAGGAAAACATAAAGCGAGCAAAGCTTGTATCTATATAAACAAACTAAGCGATGTGGACGAGAGTGTATTACGTGAGATGATTCGCCGTTCCGTTGAAGTGACGAAAGCGAGGTATCCGGAATGAAATGGGATAAAGAGATTGAAATCGAAGCACCAATCGATACCGTGTGGGCTCTGTTCGATGAAAGCCATCCGCAGCGCATTATGCCGAAAGTCGATACAAATGAGTGGATTGTGAAAAACGAGCCGCTTACAGGGTCATCCTATAAACAGACCTACCGAGAAGGGAAGCGCACAGAAAGTTATCTTGTGACCATCTCGGAGTTTACAGATGAGCCAGATCATAAGAAAAAGACGATTCAATTCGTTTTAGCGAACCTCTTTGATACGAACCTTACATTTGAAATGAAGAAAATTTCGGAAGGCTGGACACATTTTCGGTATATTGGTTCCAATGAAGGCATGAACTTTATTGGCAAAACGATGTTGAAGATTGGGAAGAAACAAGAAAACGGCGGTCCGGTTGTAGAAGAATTTGTTCAACGGATAAAAAGAGAAGCGGAAAAAGACGCGAGAGGAGGCGAACACCATGAAATATCTACAAGCACAGATGAGTCAACTCGTGAAATCAGAACGTGAGCTTCAACTAAAGCTCAAGAATTTGATGAAAGAACATGATTTAGGAAAAGCCCATGCCCTGAAAGCACTGTATCACGCAGAGGTAGCAGACAGTGGGAAGTACATGAATGCATACAAAGAATTGGACGGAATTCATTCGAAGTAACGAATGGCGCAGGGGGGTCTAGCATATGAATGTATCTATTCGCTGGCTATACAAAACACCTAGAAACCAAGAAACACGCTTTGAATCACAAGAAATGCCGCTAGAACGCGCCCTACTATTTGTGGAAGATATCGAACGCACGGGTCGCGCGCACCAGATTGAATTAATCGATGGCCGAGGAAGCAACTGGACGGTCAAAGAAGCGAAACGCTATCTAAAAGAAGTGGAAGTGGAACCGCATAACGTGTGCATCTTTTTTGACGGAGGCTATAAGCGAGAGACTGGAGAAGCGGGCCTCGGGTGCGTCATCTATTATGAACAAAATGGCAAATCTTACCGTCTTCGCCAAAATGCATTTGTTGAAGGCTTCACATCAAATAATGAAGCGGAATTTGCAGCCCTCCATTTGGCATTACAAGAGCTCGAGTTCTTGGGAGCTAAAGGTATTCCTGTGGAGATTCGTGGCGACTCCCAGGTCGTGCTTCAGCATATGATTGAAGACTGGGAAATCATGGACCCGACGCTTGCTTCATGGGGACGTCGTGTGGATCAAAAACTCGACCATATGAAGCTGCAGCCTGAGTACCATAAAATTCCGAGACATAAAAACAACGAAGCGAACCGACTGGCTACACAAGCTCTAAAGGGCATTCCAGTCGCAGCGGAAATTGAATTGGTCCAATAAGAAAGAGGTCTAGCGCAAATGCTAGACCTCTTTTTCGTGGTACCGATCGACAACTTGTTTCGCTTCAAGAAGCGACCAGCCGTTCTCTTCGCGTACCCGTTTCACTGCCTCCACGTTCTTTCCTTGTTTCAGCAACATCGAAATTTCTTCTTCCAGTTCCGGTGTGAACGCGACGTGCGCCTCGCCTTCTTGTCGTTCGAGGCGTTGGATGCGTGTCCGTAAGCTGCGTACTTCTGCAAACAGATAGAAGCTAAACCCACCAACGAAAATGAGTAAAAGAATGGACCATTCCATCTTGTTCTCCTCCCTTCCTTCTCGATACGTACGAAAAGACAGGAAGAAAGTTCCTTATTTTCGTGAATTCGCAGGAACGGTAAAGAACGTAATCACTGCAAACATGAAGAAAGCAATCAATAAAATCATTCCTCCGACAATAAAGAAAATCAGAATGAATGTATCATTCATATTGAACGGATTTAAGTTATAGAACCACATTCCTGCCGTTAAGCCGATGGCTCCGACCATCGCTGTGATACTATGGATCGTCACGAGTTTTTTGTACTTGATTTCAAACACTTGGTAGAAGATTCCCCAAGCAAAGACGGATAACCAACCAACGAGTAAGATGTGGGCATGGATCGGGCGTAACGAGTAATCCATCACACCGGCCATATGTGAACCGAGATATGTTCCGATAAATCCAAAAATCGCTGCAAACTGTATAAGTCGAATACTCCATTTCTTTTCCATTTCCTAACCTCCTATGTAACCTATGTGTCTACAATATAGTCTACCATCTATGATACTCTTAACAATAAAGACTAGTGAACGAATCATGACAATACAGAAAGGGGTCAGAGCATGAAAAAGTGGGGATGGACCATTTCTTTACTAAGTGTCCTAATGATTGCAGGGTGTTCAGATGACATTACACCGGAAGAACGTCTAGAAGCTTACGTTGCTGCTTGGAACGAAGCGGACTATGAGACGATGTATACAGATTTTGTGTCGGAAACGACGAAAGAGACGGTGGATGAAGTAGCATTCGTCGAGCGTCAACGAAGTCTTGACGAGGCCCTAGGGGTTACGGAGCGAGAAATCACCTTTACACGAGCACCGGAAGACACGGAGTGGGAACCAACGGAACCTGCTGAATTTCCGGTTCAACTTAAAATAGAAACACTTGCAGGACCTATTGAATGGGAACAAGATATGACGCTACATCCCATTGAAGCAGACGATGAATTAACGTGGGTGGTGGACTGGAATGAAGGCTTTATTTTACCTGGTCTTATGACAGGAGATGAAGTGCGTGTCTCGACACAGTCGTTCAAACGCGGCGAACTGTATGACCGTAATGGAAATCCACTGGCCATTAATGGTACAGGGTTTGACGTTGGTGTCGTGCCTGGAAAGTTCACAGACCTAGCGGCAAAAACGGAGCTCGCCACACTTCTAGGCGTCACAGAAGAATATATTGATAATCAACTTTCGCAGAGCTGGGTTCGTGATGACCTGTTCGTCCCTCTGGATAAACTGGCGTCAACCGATCCTTTGAAAGATAAGCTCCTGACCATTCCGGGTGTTCTTTTAAATACTGCAGAAATGCGTGAATATCCATACGGAGAAGCCACGTCTCACCTAATTGGATATATCGGACCGATTACCGCGGAACAACTTTCCGAACATGAAGACGAAGGGTACACCGAGTTTGACGTCATTGGTCGTCAAGGGTTGGAGCGCTATTTAGAGGAACGTCTACGTGGGGAAAACGGGAAGACCATTTACATCGATCCAGTAGCAGAAGGCGCAGAGAATGTGACGCTTGCACAGCTTCCCGCAAAAGACGGGAAACGGATTGAACTGACCATTGATGCAGAGCTTCAGCGCATCACCTATGATTCGATGGACGGAGAGCCGGGGACAGCTGCGACGGTAAACCCGGAAACAGGAGAAGTACTGACGCTTCTAAGTTCTCCCGGATTCATTCCATCCGAATTTATGCTTGGTATGACCCAGACGAGGTACCAAGAGCTCAGTGATGATCCATTGAAACCGCTCCTCAATCGCTTTGCGGCATCCTACGCACCAGGATCTACGTTAAAGCCAATTACAGCAGCCATTGGAATGGCGAACGGCACACTTGACCCTACAGAGGGCATTGTCATTGAAGGGGCACAGTGGCAAAAAGATGCGTCCTGGGGCGACTATCGCGTCACACGTCTTCACCCGGAAGCGCCCAATCCGATTGATTTGACGAAAGCGCTCGTTTATTCCGATAACATTTACTTTGCCCAACAAGCGTTGCGCATGGGAAGAGAACCCTTTGTCTCCGGCCTTGAAAAATTTGGATTCGGAGAAACCATTCCATTTCTGTTGAATCTACAGGCTTCACAAGTTTCAAATGATGGCACGATCTCTTCAGAAGGACAATTGTCCGATACGTCATTTGGACAAGGACAGATGCTCGCGAACATTCTTCACTTAGCCATTTCCTATCAGCCGTTTGTAACAGACGGGACGATGTGGCAACCGACTCTTCTGATGGAAGAGGAGGATCAAGTCGTGTGGAAAGAAGGTATGGTGAGTCCGGAACATGCAGCTGTACTTCGTGAAGGAATGCGCCGGATGGTCGTGGATGGATTTGCCCAGGCAGTAAACCTTCCATCGATTCCGGTCGCAGGGAAAACGGGGACGGCTGAGCTGAAAGCAAGTCTAAACGAAGAAGGCCAAGAGAACGGGTTCTTCGTGAGTTACCCAACGGAAACAGAAGACTTCATTCTAGCGATGATGATTGAACAAGTAGAAGACAATGGCGGAAGTGGGTACGTGGCAGAGAAGGTCGCGCGCGTCTATCAACTTCTTTACGGACAGTAAATCGCGCACCCTTTGCAGTAAGTATAATGATATAATGAAGTGCTGAGTAGTTTAGATGCGAAGGAGATTTTTGAAATGACTGCACTTGATTCGACCGTACCGATTTCACGTGGAAAATTAATGTGGCAAATGACGCGCCCTCATACGCTGACGGCTACATTTGTTCCTGTTATTTTAGGGACGGTAATGGCTCTATTTGATACATCGATTCACTGGGGACTGTTCATTGCCATGATGGCAGCGGGACTTTGTCTGCAGATTGCTACGAATTTGTTCAATGAATACTACGATTTTAAAAAGGGTTTAGATACAGCAGAATCTGTTGGAATCGGCGGCGGAATTGTTCGCCACGGCCTTAAACCAGGTATGGTCTTAAGCGTCGCTTTGATCTTATATGTGATTGCCGGATTAATTGGTATCTACATCGCTGCCTCCACGAGCTGGTGGTTAATCGCAATTGGAGTTGTCGGCATGGCTGTCGGTTACTTCTATACAGGAGGTCCTCTTCCGATTGCATATACACCTTTCGGCGAAGTGTTTGCTGGAGTTTTCATGGGCATTGGGTTTATCTTGATTGCCTATTATCTTCAGACGCTTGAAGTGACGACGTGGGCGCTTTTGCTCTCACTTCCATTTGGAGTTTTAGTTGGCGCCATCAATATGTCCAACAACATCCGCGACATCCAGGAAGATACAATCGGTGGCCGAAAGACACTACCGATTTTACTAGGTCGTGAAAAGGCGATTACAGGCCTCGCAATTGCATTCATCATTTCTTATGCGTGGATCATCGGGCTCGTGATGATGCAAATCGTGACACCTTGGGCACTTCTTGTCCTGCTTGCTGTTCCCAAGTCGATGAAAGCTATTAAGAGCTTCCGTTTAGGCAAAACGCAGCCACAGATGATGGGACCTGCGATGAAGTCGACTGCGTTAACCAATACGTTTGTCGGGATATTGTTGACGATTGGGTTATTTATTGAATGGTTAATTTAACGGGAAACCGTCTACTTTTTTCAGAGTAGACGGTTCTTTTTGGTTGTAAAAAGAACGTATGTTCCATATAATAAGAACAGATAAAGGAGGTCGGAAAGTATGCGAGACCATATGGTCAAGGCAATGAAATATAATCAAGTCGTTGAGATTGTGTATATGGATAAAGCGGGTAATGTAACGAAGCGTCGTATTCGTGTGTTAAAGATGAACGGGGAGAGGTTATGGGTATGGGACTATAACAAACGAGCCAAACGAACCTTTTTACTCGATCATATCCTCGCTAGTCAACCGGTCCTCCATAAAGAACGGGAAATTGTCTAACATTCATCCATTTTCATATGGTACAATAGGAAAAATTTAAGCAGTCTTGCTAGTGGATAAGGGATGGATGGGAATGAAGTTAGTCTTATTGTTTGGGCCACAAGCCGTGGGGAAGATGACGGTAGGGCAGGAGTTAGCGAAAATCACTGAGTTGAAATTATTTCATAATCACATGACGATTGATTTGGTCTCCAACTTTTTTGATTATAGTACCAAACGGGGACAGGGACTCGTGAACTCGTTCCGTCAGCAAATTTTTGAAGAGGTTGCAAAGAGTGACTTAGAAGGGTTGATATTTACGTTTGTCTGGCGGTTCGACAAAGATATTGACTGGAACTACGTTGAAAATGTCGTGGGAATTTTTGAGGCAGAAGGTGCAGACGTCTATCACGTAGAACTAGAAGCTGATCTTGAAGAGCGTTTGGCGCGCAACGTCACACCGAACCGACTCGAACATAAGCCGTTCAAGCGAAACTTGGAATGGTCACGAAACGATGTCATTACCACTGCCGAAAACTACCGACTGAATTCGCACCCAGGAGAACTACAAGTGCAAAACTATTTACACGTCGATACAATGAATGTAGATGCACAACAAGCCGCACTGCAAATTAAAACTCACTTTAATTTATAAATGGACTGTTTAGATAAATAAGAGCTGGGTAACGTGAAAGTATGAGCCAAGATAGGAGGCCATCATATGAGCACGGGACTCAGCTTTCTTTGTGTCATCGGGTTTATCATCATTCATTTATTTACAAGGCATTTGAAGTTTTTACGAAGAAAACCGCGTAGCCAGTTTTTATCTATTGCAGGTGGAATTGCAGTGGCTTACGTCTTTTTACATCTCCTCCCTGAACTCGGTGATTTTCAGGAAGAGTTAAAAGGAGAAGGTCTACTGTCCTTCTTTGAACACCATATTTATATGATTGCTTTATTTGGTCTTGTTTTATTCTATGGGTTAGAACAATTTGTAAAAACATCTCATAAGCATCGGACAGATGCTTCATCCATTGAGCATCACGCTGGGGTCTTTTGGGTTCATATCGGAACCTTTGCTTTATACAATTTCAGTATTGGTTATCTTCTTGTCCGGGAAGAGTTCACAGGTTCTCTCGGGCCTTGGGCTTTTTTTGTGGCACTTGGCGTTCACTTTATCACCATTGATAGTAGTCTGGACGAGCAGCACGATAAGGATTATGAAAAATACGGACGGTGGTTATTGACGGCTTCGATTTTGTTAGGGTGGGCAACAGGGGTTGTGACGGAGATTCATCCCTTTATTCTTTCGTATCTCGTAGCGCTGCTTGCTGGAGGAATAATTTTAAACGTGATGAAGGAAGAACTTCCTGAAGAGCGAGAGAGTAGTTATCCTGCGTTTTTCGGCGGCGTCTTTGGCTATACAGTGCTTCTCTTGTTAATTTAAACATCAAAAAAGAGCCCCTAGACATACGGTCTAATAGGACTCTTTCGTGTGAAAGCCGTGTTCCGACAGCTTCCACGTGGGTTTGGCACCCAATGATCCCGACTGGGTTCGAACCAGCGACCTCCACCCTGTCAAGGTGGCGCTCTCCCGGCTGAGCTACAGGATCTAATTTAACTGACAAAGATTATTATACCGCTTTTCCTAGATAGTGCAACACTATTTTGAAGGAGGTTCAATCCATGACTTCATATTCATCATCTACACCTTTGCCACAAACGATTGGAAAGCCTGCCACGCGTGCATTGCATGCTCATTCTATCTATACATTAGAAGAACTATGTATGAAATCGCTGGAAGAAGTAAAAGCCTATCACGGAGTAGGCCCAAAGGCTATAAAAATTTTATCTGTTGCCCTCCATACTCACCAACTTGCCTTTCGAGTAGATTAAATCCCTAAGTAACGGGTAAAAGAAAAGCAAACTGCCCATAAGGAGGGAGTCCACTATGCCTTTAAAAGAACATGAAAAACAACTCGAAGAAATGTTTTATGACTGTGAAAAGAACTGTGAAAACAACGGGAAAGTCGCATCCTACATACCTGCACTGGAACGCGTCGATCCAGACGTATTTGCCGTCAGCATCATGGATACGGCTGGCCGAATGATTTCAACAGGTGACGTAGACCATAAATTTACGATGCAGTCCATTTCCAAAGTCGTCATCTTTCTGTATGCTCTCGAAAACTTTGGAGAGGAAGCTGTATTTGAGCGAATCACCCTCGACCCAACAGGTGACCCGTTTAATACGATTATGGGGATTCAAAGTACATCAGAAGGGAATGTCCACAACCCGATGATCAACTCTGGTGCTATCGTCTTAAGTTCCATGATTGCTGAACGCGACGGGGACGAAGCGCTGTCCAATATGCTGGAATTCACTCGCAAACTGACGGGAGATGACGGTATCTATGTGGATGTAGAGGTCTTTGATTCCGAAAAATCGACGGCGCTCAGGAACAAAGCCATTGCCTACTTCTTACAAGCATCCGGATCCATTCACGACACCGAAGACTCACTCGACCTGTATTTTCAAATGTGCTCGATTGCTGTCAATGTAGAAGATATTGCACGCATGGGTGCGCTACTCGCAAACAAAGGTGTTGATCCGTTCTCTGAAGAGCGAATCCTGCAAGATGCCAACGTGAAGACGGCCAATGCCTACATGCTCCTAAGTGGGATGTACGATGCCTCTTCTCGATTTACGATTAAAGTTGGATTCCCAGCAAAAAGTGGGGTGTCCGGAAGCATTCTTGCTGTGGTCAGTGACCGAATGGGAATCGGTATTCTTTCGCCGCCACTCGATTCTCGTGGTAACAGTGTGAAGGGAATTCAATTACTGAAGCGATTATCCGAAGAATGGGATCTCTCGGTTTTCTAAATTATAAGCTTCTCACATCCAGTGAGAGGTTTTTTTTTGACTGAATCCCAAAAAAAATAAAAAAAAAGTCGAAAAAAATAATAAATTGTTTATTTCTAATATTGAAATAATTCAGACCTTATTTTAATATGATGAGGTAAGCAAAAATGGGAAGTAGAAGGGGGATTGGAAATGAATGCGATTGCATTAGCTTCGATTGGACTATTTATCTTCATTTTAGGCTACCGATTTTATTCGAAATTCTTGGCAGAAAAAATCTTTAAGCTGGACCCGGACTATGTCACACCTGCTCATCGTTTTGAAGATGGTGTTGACTTTGTCCCGACAAATAAGTGGGTTCTTTGGGGACATCACTTTACTTCAGTTGCAGGTGCTGCGCCGATCTTAGGGCCGGCTATTGCAGTCTACTGGGGCTGGCTGCCTGCGTTTTTATGGGTCGTTTTGGGCACCGTTTTCGCAGCTGGATTCCATGATTTTGGAACTCTAGTCCTGTCTGTGCGAAATAAGGGGCAATCTGTCGGAACGCTTGCGCACAAATTAATTGGCCAACGAGGAAAAATCTTGTTTTTATTCATCATTTTAATTTTAGTACTTATGGTCAATGCCGTGTTTGCATGGGTCATTGCGAACCTCTTTATCTCGTTCCCGGCAGCGGTGTTACCTGTTATGATTCAAATCCCATTAGCGATTTGGATTGGCTATGCTGTCTATAAAAAGCAAGGAAAAATGTTAATTCCATCCTTAATTGCTCTTGTCATCATGTATGCGACGGCAGTCATAGCGAGTAATGTCGAATGGCTACAAATTGACCTTGTCCGCTATATGGGTGGTGAAGAGGGAGCAGGCTTGTTTGGACTAGGAGCCATTTCGACCGCTTTCTTTATTTGGATCATGTTCTTAATGGTTTACGTTTATATTGCTTCCACGCTACCAGTATGGAAGTTGTTACAACCACGTGATTTCATTAACTCACACCAACTTGTCGTGGGTCTGTTAATTCTTTATTTGGGATTATTATTCACAAATCCTCAGATTACAGCGCCGATGGCCAATGCGACCAATGACGTTTCTTGGTTGCCGCTATTGTTCATCACGATTGCCTGTGGTGCCATCTCCGGATTCCACGGATTGGTTTCTTCAGGTACATCTTCCAAACAGCTTTATAAAGAAACAGATGCTCGCTTTGTAGGATATGCAGGAGCAGTGGGTGAAGGTATTCTCGCACTTGTCTCTATTATGGCCGTCATCACGTTCTTCCCGAATGCGGATGCCTTCCGTGAAAGTTATTCCAGTTTCGCAGCTGCGAGTGGTGGGGGGCTAGGCAACTTCGTTAAGGGTGCTGCTCAACTTGCAGAAGGCCTCTTCATTCCGGCAGGAGTCGCAACGACAATCGTTTCAATCATTGTCATTAGCTTCGCAGCAACGACTCTTGATACATCTGTACGGCTTATGCGCTATATTATTGCCGAACTTGGTCAAGAATATAACATGCCCGTCCTGACAAAAACGCATGTAGCGACAACAATTGCGGTCGTCTCTTCTGCAGCTCTTGTTTTAATTCCGCAAGGTCCAAACGGCTTCGGTTCAGGCGGATACTTGTTATGGCCATTGTTCGGTACATCTAACCAGTTACTAGCGGGTATATCACTACTCCTGATCACGATTTGGTTGAAGTGGTTGGGCCGAAATTATTGGGTGGCCCTCATCCCAATGATCTTCCTCGTATTCATGACCATGTATGCAATGGCTCAGCAACTGTTCTTCCAATGGGCCATGTGGGGAAGTAACCCGAACACGCTCTTGTTTGTATTCGGCGCCATCATTTTTGGATTCACGCTGTGGATTTTATTGACTGCCGTTTCCGCTTTACGTAAGGGAATTGACCCGGACTATAAATTCGAAGATTAGTGTAAAAAGGGCTGCTCCGTGCAGCCTCTTTTCATTCAAACGAGGAGGTGCACCATGTCATTACTTGATAAGATGAAAGCCCTCGTAGCTTTTTATGATGAAGTATTATCGATGCCGCACCGGTCGGAAATCGCACGAGAACTTCGTGACCAAGATGATTTGTTTTTGTTCATGCTCTATTCCGAAATGCTTGGCATCCCGAATCCGGCGTATTATTACACGCTCGAGTTATACCCGTATATGATGGAGCAGTTTCATGACTGGCATCTTCGTGTAGGAATGGACAAATCACCGATGACTGGGTTTAGATGCTGTTAAGAGAGGAGGAACAACGAGATGGAACAACGCATTTTATTCGTCGGAGGAAAAGGCGGTGTCGGGAAGTCGACCTCCGCGGCAGCCATAGCGTGGAATTTCGCGAAAGCAGGGAAACGGACATTACTGGTATCGACAGATCCTGCGCATAACGTCGGAGACATATTTGATACAGCGATTGGAAGTAAGGGAAAAGAGGTTGCACCTAATCTGATTGCACTTGAAATCGATCCGGAAGTGGAAACGACCGCCTATATCGACCAAGTGAAGCAGAATGTAAAGGGCACGGTCAATCCAACGATGATGCAAGAAGTGTATCGACAGTTAGATACGGCAAAGGCCTCCCCTGGTGCAGACGAAGCCGCTCTATTTGATAAGATTGTCTCTATTGTTCTCGATGAACAAGTAAATTATGACCGCATCGTCTTTGATACAGCGCCAACAGGACATACGATTCGTCTGTTAACCCTTCCGGAGTTGATGGGTGTGTGGATTGAAGGGTTGCTTCAAAAGCGAGAGAAGACCAATGAGAATTATACACAGCTATTAAATGACGGGAAACCTCGAGAAGATCCCATCTACGATGTGCTCAGGGAACGTCAGCGAAGGTTTAAAGCCGTGCGGGACATCTTGTTAGATGAAGAGAAGACGGGGTACATATTTGTTTTGAACCCGGAACGGTTGCCCATTCTCGAGACGCAAAAAGCTGTCGACATGCTTCACAATTACGGGATTCATGTTCGCACACTGATTATCAATAAAGTGTTACCTGAGAAGGTCGAAGGGGCTTTCATGCTTGAGCGAAAAGAAGCAGAAGCACCTTATCTTGAGACGATCGCCAAACGATTTGCGAAACAAAAGCGAATTTATATTCCATTTTTCGCACGTGATATCTCGACGAAAGACCAATTTGAACAGTATGCGACCTATGTATAAAAAAGGCTTATTTCAGTCCAAGTTCACTTGGTTCTGGAATAAGCCTTCTTTCATGTTGTCCGCTCGACACCTAGAAATTCAAGTACGAAATCTAAAAAGAGCATGCGTTGTTCGACATTCGGTGCGTGTCCAGATTGGTTAAACTCAGCGAATGTGGCATGAGGAATCAGGCGTGCCGTTTCTCGTGCCTCTTCCGGTGGATTCAATTGATCATGGTCGCCACTAATGACAAGTGTTTCAGCCGTGATTTTCGACAAGTCCGGTGTGAAATCAAATTCCGTGAGTGCCTGGTTCGCTGCTTCAATCTGTTCAGCGGACATCGGTTCTGATTTTTTCGCGGCCTCTTTACTCCATTTTCCAACTGCTTGCAAATCATGATACATATACTTCGACGCTTTTAGTAATTTCGCATTATGTGAAAGTCCATTGAGTTCATCTCCGTGTTTTTCAAAAAGAGCTTGCATGGCGGATGTCTTTCCTGTTGATTTTGTGGCGACAAGCACAAGCCGTTCCACACGGTCGCCTAGTCGGATCGCTACGCCTTGGGCGACATAGCTTCCCATGGAGACGCCCAGAAGATAGACGGTGGGTAACTCGAGGTAATCAATCAGCGCTACAATGTCTTCGATTAAGTCATCAAGCGTGTACGAGGAGGGGCGGTCTGAATCCCCGTGCCCCCGAAAGTCAGGCGCAATGACGCGGAAATATTTTTTTAAAATGCGTGTCTCCTCATCAAACATATGTCGATTTCCCGTCAATCCATGCAGGACCAGAAGAGGGGGTCCCGATCCTTTTTCTGAAAAAGCCATTTTATGAGAGTGGATAGTAGTCGTTAACATGTTCGGGCTCCTTTCGTTGTGCTATGTAAATCCCCTTTTCAAGAGAAATTAAAACGTTTTAAAGCATGTAGGGAGGGAAAACAAATAACGATGAAAAATGAGGAGGAGGAATGAACAATGAATATTCATGAACGTCAACAAGATGGGCAACCGCCTCAGACACAGAAAAAGCAACCAGGTGTCGAATCCAAGATGGAACCCGCACCGGTCCATCCTACGGATTACAAAGGCTCTGGAAAATTAAAAGATAAAGTAGCGTTGATTACAGGTGGAGATAGTGGGATCGGAAAAGCTGTAGCTATTGGATTTGCAGCTGAAGGTGCTCATGTCGTCATCAACTACTTAGAAGAAGATCGTGATGCGGAAGAGACAAAAAGCATGATAGAAGACCGAGGGGCTAAATGTCTCCTAGTGAAGGGTGACGTCTCCGATGAATCTTTCTGTAAAGAGTTAATGGATAAGACAGTGAAAGAATTTGGTCAACTGGATATTCTCGTCAACAATGCAGCGAAACAGTTTCCGCAAAATTCGATTGAAGATATTACGTCTGAGCAGTGGGATCTAACATATAAGACGAACATCTATCCCATCTTCTACCTTTCAAAACTTGCGATGCCTCACTTAAAACAAGGAAGTTCAATCATCAATACGACATCGGTCACAACGTACATGGGCAATAAAGAACTGATTGATTATGCTTCCACTAAAGGAGCCATCGTAGGGTTTACGCGTAGCCTCGCGCAAAATGTAGCGGACAAGGGCATCCGAGTGAATATGGTCGCCCCTGGACCGATCTGGACACCCCTTATTCCTGCGACATTTGATGAAAAGCATGTCGAGGAATTCGGTACCGATACACCGCTTGGGCGTCCAGGGCAACCACGTGATCTAGTAGGTGCCTATGTACTTCTTGCTTCAGAAGATGGAGCATATATGACGGGACAGTGCATCCACGTAAATGGTGGAATGTGGATGAGTTCGTAAAAGAGCAGCTTCGGCTGCTCTTATTTATGCTTTTTTAGCTCTATTTTACACTGAGTTCGGAGAAAAAAACTTCTCATTTTTATTGAATGTTTACCCAATATAACGAATTATTATTAATAATAAACCAAATAAAGGAAGTTTATGAAATATATTTCTATCATTTTATTCCATCTGAACCATTTTAAAAGGAAAACTGTGATTTTTCTAACAATTGAAATAAATTTTGTGTATAATTACAGAGTAATTTAACTAGAGGGGGTCATCTAACATGAAACGGACATATTTGAAAGGGTTTTCAGTCATTCTACTAGCTGGTTCTATCCTGGCAGCGTGTGGTTCTGACGACAGTGGCAGTGCTGGCTCGGGAGACGGAGAAGGACTGGATACAAATATCGTGACAATCGGTACGGGAGGATCTTCGGGTCCATACAATATCATCGGAACAGCACTTGGAGAGCGCTATTCTTCGGAGTTCGGTGTCAATTCGAAAACCCAAGCAACTGGTGCTTCGGTCGAAAACATGAACTTGTTAGCGCAAGAAAAGATTGAAATGGCTTTCGTCATGAGTGATGTATTAAGTGAAGCAGTGAATGGGGAAGGAAACTTCTCAGAGCCGGTTAACAACGTACAACAAATCGCAGCGCTTTATCCAAACTATGTTCAAATCGTAACAACAGCCGATACAGGTATTGAAACGATTGAAGACCTTGTCGGTAAGCGTGTGGCAGTTGGGGATCAAAACTCAGGTGTTGAAGTGAATGCACGGAACCTATTAAACGGCCACGGTATTACATATGATGATATTCAAGTTGATTATTTAGGATATGCAGAAGCAGCAGATGCTTTAAAGGCAGGCCAGTTAGACGCAGCATTCCTTACTTCTGGTATTCCGAATGCATCCCTTATGGAACTTGAACAATCGATTGATTTAAAAATCGTAAGTGTAAGCCCGGAGAAAATTGCTGAAATCGCTCAAGATCAATCGTATTTCGTCGCACTTGAAATCCCAGCTGGAACCTATGGAAATGAAGAAGCGGTTCCAACTGCTGCTATCATGAACGCACTTGTTGTTCGTTCAGATTTAAGTGAAGATGATGTTTATCAAATGACGAAATCATTCTTTGAAGGACTAGGCGACTTAGCGAATGCGCACCAAGCAGCCACTGAAATTTCACTTGAAGCTGCTCAAGAAGGTATGGTAGCTCCTGTTCACCCAGGTGCACAACGCTACTATGACGAGCAATAAAAAGCGGAAGTGGGGAGTGGCGATCGCCACTCTCTTTCTTTTTTGTATTCCAGTTAAAGGGATTCAAGTGAGCAGTGAACAATATACGCACTTTTATCCATCAAATGAAGTAGAGCTTCGATGGATCCATTCAGTGGAAAAAGAAGAATGGAAAGAGTTTTACCGTATACATCATCATGAACTCCTACTCTATGAGACGGCATTTAAGACGTTCGGGGCTGGTGTGCCAAGTGATGGAGAAGTCATACCGTCGGATGATGGTTTGGTGCATTTCAAAATGAACCAATCATTTCCCGAACTCCGTCTCTTCGTTTCAGATTCAATTGAAACCACGATGTTTTTTTCCGGACAAGAAGTCCCTATCTATAAGTACGTGGATGATTACGTGGACATTGTTATTCGTGTCACCTATTATCCATGGTGGCTCATCCATACATAAAGGAGTGGAACTATGGCAGTAGAACCCAAAGCAACCATTGCCGCTGACCCAGCAGCAGATAATCAGCAAGAAATCTTAGAGAAGTTTGATAAAGAGTCAGTTGTACGACAGTTTGCAAATAAAAAGATCGTTTGGTTTGTTACACTATTGGCTGTCGCCTACTCACTCTTTCATCTCTATATTACATTTAATCCTATGCCACAGCTCCTGCAGCGTTCAATTCACGTGGCCATTGGGGTCGCTCTTGTCTACTTGATTTATCCAGTAACCAAATCGCAGGACCGGACGAAGGTTCCTTTCTATGATTGGATCCTATTCTTGCTCTCACTTAGCACAGCAGCCTACCTGATTGTTGAATACCAAGCCATTGTAACGACTCGTGGTGGAATACCGAATACGATGGATGTCGTTATGGCGATTTTAGCCGTTATGTTAATTTTGGAAGCATCTCGTCGAATTATGGGGCTGATCCTACCGATTATGGCGTTGCTCTTCTTGTCCTATCCATTCTTTAGTCATATGTCCTTTATGCCGAACCGGTTAATGACAAGACCATATGACCTAGGGGATATATTTGGACAACTTTATTTGAAAACAGAAGGACTTTACTCAAGCGCCATTGGTGCTTCGGTTACGTTCATCTTTCTTTTCATTTTGTTTGGAGCTTTTTTAGCGAAGTCAGGGATGGGTCAACTCTTTAATGATCTAGCACTCGCACTCGCAGGAAGTAAAAAGGGAGGACCAGCAAAAGTGGCGGTTGTCTCTAGTGGATTTATGGGAAGTATTAACGGGGCCGCGGTTGCGAATGTCGTGGGAACGGGTGCGTTTACGATCCCACTTATGAAAAAAGTAGGGTATTCGAAAAACTTTGCAGGAGCCGTAGAAGCCAGTGCATCTGTCGGTGGACAGATTTTACCTCCGATTATGGGAGCAAGTGCCTTCATCATGGCTGAAACGACAGGTGTCAGTTATGGCACGATTGCTTTAGCAGCTCTCTTACCAGCAGTACTGTATTATCTCGGCGTCATAGCCCAAGTGCATTTCCGTGCAGGAAAAGATAATCTTCGAGGGGTTCCGAAATCGGATCTTCCGAAACTTAAAGAAGTATTAAAGTCTCGCGGACACTTGCTGTTGCCACTTGTCGGATTAATTTATTTTCTTGCGATTTCGACACCGATTGGTTATGCGGCATTCTATACCATTATTTTGACGGTTATTGTAAGTATGTTTCGTAAAGAAACGCGTATGTCCTTCATGGATATTGTAGATGCTTTGGCATCTGGTGCTAAGCAGTCACTATCGGTTATGGTAGCCTGTGCGGTCGTCGGGATCATAATTGGGGTTGTGAGCTTAACAAGTTTCGGTACCGTAATGACCTCTGCCATTACAAGCTTAGGTGCTGGCTCATTATTCCTGACATTGTTCTTTACGATGATTGCGTCGATCATTTTAGGGATGGGTCTTCCATCCATTCCAGCTTACATCATTACAGCGACAATGGCTGCGCCAGCACTTGCAACCTTCGATATTCCAGTGCTTGTTGCGCACATGTTTGTCTTCTACTTCGGTATATTTGCCAATATCACACCACCTGTCGCTCTTGCGGCATTTGCAGGTGCGGGAATTTCTGGAGGCGACCCAATGCGAACTGGTTTCCAAGCTTTACGTCTTGCCATCGCCGGGTTCATCATTCCGTATCTGTTCGTCTACAATCCGGCTATGCTGATGATTGATACAACAGGAGTAGCTACGAACGCCACTGAATTTGCACGGCCTGAGATTATGTCGATTGTGATCATTGTTATCACATCCGTGATTGGTATTCTCGCTCTTGGCGCAGCGGTGGAAGGGTATTACCGAACCCACCTTAACTTGATAGAACGACTCGTTCTAGGGGTAGGGGCTCTACTTATGATCGTACCTGAAGGGTTTACAGATATAATTGGACTCGTAATTGTTGTTCTTGTTGCGGGATTGAATTTTATCAAAGGTCGTAAAGAAGAAACCGCGACCGCGAATAGTACGACCTAAAAGAGCAGCTTCGGCTGCTCTTTTTTCTTATGGTCAAAATGTGTACAATAGAGCAGTGGAAAATGATAGAGAGAAGGAAATACAACCAATGGTACTTTTACATAATAAACAAACGCCTACAACAGATGAATGGGAAGCGTATCTCGATGTCACGCGCCACGGAAAGCTGATGCTATCCAGCATTGAACTCACGACAACCTATCTGTGCAATATGCGTTGTGAGCACTGTGCGGTTGGCGACATATTGGCGTTGAAAGACCCAACACCGATTGCACTTGAGAAAATCTTTGCGAAACTGGATGAGATTACGCATCTGCGCACACTCAGTCTAACGGGAGGCGAGCCACTTTTTTCAAAGAAATCACTTGAGACAGTGATCCTGCCTCTCTTAAAATATGCCAAGTCACGAAATATCCGAACACAAATCAACTCCAATTTAACGATGCCGTTCGAGCGCTACGAAACGATTGCACCGTACTTGGATGTTTTACACATCTCACATAACTGGGGAACAATCGAAGACTTCATGGAAGGTGGCTTTGCGAACATGCCGACACCGCCACCTGTAGCCGTTCGAAAACGTCAGTTTGCTACGATGATTGAGAACAGTCGTCGTCTTTCTGAGATGGGCGTCTTTGTGTCTGCAGAAACCATGCTTAATAAACGAACACTTCCCTATATCGAAGAAATTCATCGTCAAGTGGTGAAAGACATGAAGTGCAGTCGTCATGAAGTGCATCCGATGTATCCTGTCAGTTTCGCTTCGAACTTGGATGTCTTGACGCTGGATGAGACTCGTGCAGCCATTCGTCAATTACTCACTGTTCGAGACGAGGAAACATGGATGTTATTTGGTACGTTGCCATTTTACTCGTGTAGTGAGTCTACTGAGGATCAGGAGTTGCTCACATTGCTCCGTGCACAAAAAAATGTCACGGTTCGAAATGACCCGGATGGACGTTCGCGCTTAAACGTTAATATTTTCACGGGGGAAGTGGCAGTGACTGATTTTGGGGAAGCAGCAAAGGTAGGCAACTTGCTGGAAACTTCTCTCCCGGAAATTTATGAGAACTGGGTAGAGACAGCTACGGCCAGGTCGATGAATTGCCATTGCCCAGCAGTAAAGTGTCTGGGGCCTAACCTATTGGTGAAAGATGCTTACTACCCAGAAGTTGATTTTAGCAATCGAAAAGCAAAATAAAAGAAGAACTATTCTCGCCAGGTAAGGTGAGAATAGGTCTTCTTTTTAAAATGTATAACGTGAAACTTGCTCATCGGAAATAAGGAGTCCTTCCACTTCTTGGAAACCGATTTTATCATAAAACTGTTTTGCAGCTTGATTCTTCGGTTCATAAGACAACGTAATCGTCTTATGTCGTGGCTGCTTGTTCGCACGAATATCTTCAATGAGAGCTGACATTGCTTCGCGACCATAATTTTTGCCCTGGAATTTTTGATCAATCATAAAACGGTAAATCCAGTATTCTCCGTCGTCTTCATCCACTCCGTAAAGTGCAAACCCTACAAGCTCCTCGTTCGCATAAATGGCTTTTGCGACAAATTCATCTAAAAAATGCAATTGAGCCAAAGACACTGCATTGGACGTAATAAACGCCTTTTGATCGTCTCGTACAGATAGTGAGATCACGTCGATCCAATTCTCTTTTGTTACTTCTTGTAATGTAATCATTCCCTTTCCCCCTCTGTTACATCGTACAAGATTGGATAAAAACTAAAAAGAGCTATTTTTCGGTATTCTCACACGAGAAGTACTGCTTTTATGTGCAGTGCAAAATCGGTTCCTTTCCGCTATACTGAAACAATGTAAAATGGAAAAAAGGAGCGGTTTTAGAAATGGAATGGAAAAATATTTTACGTGGGTTCGTCATAGGTGTGGCGGATTTGATTCCAGGTGTCAGTGGAGGGACGATTGCTGTCATATTGGGGATTTATGATCGTTTGATTGAAGCCATTAGTGGATTCTTCAGTAAGGAATGGAAACGTCATGCCTTGTTTTTAGTTCCTCTAGGTATTGGCATGGTCGTAACTATATTATCCCTCAGTCGTGTCATCGACTTTTTACTTGAAAATTATTACGCACCGACTCAATTCTTTTTCCTCGGATTGATTATTGGTGTCGTTCCGATGTTGTTCCGTGAATTACATACACGTGCGGGTTTTAGACCAAGTTACTGGGTAGCCATTCTTATCGGAACGGTCCTTGTTGCGAGTATGGCGTTTATCCGCCCGGCTGAATCGGAAGTTATTACATCATTATCAGCAAGTACTTCGGCTTTACTGTTTTTCTCCGGTTGGCTTGCGAGTATGGCGATGCTCCTTCCAGGTATCAGTGGATCTTTCATCTTACTTTTAATTGGCGTCTATCCGACAGCCATCAAAGCGTTATCTGATTTAAACATCCCACTAATTTTACTCATCGGAGCTGGAGTCGGTGTTGGGTTTATCGTGAGTAGTAAAATTATTCGTTATTTACTAGGCAACAAACCAGGAATCACGTTCGCCGTCATCATTGGACTTGTCTTAGGGTCCCTTGCTGTCGTTTTCCCAGGGCTACCGGAAAATGGCGTGCAGTGGATACTGAGCCTCGTGACATTTGCGGCAGGGTGGATCATTGTTCATTTATTAAATCGCGTATCTGCATAAAAAAGCTGACCGTCCATTTAAGGGCGGTCAGTATTTTTTTCGGCACGTTTCAGTTGGCGAATGTAGTGACGAATGGTATCTAAATGCAGGCCTTCATGGAAGAAGCTAAATAACAGACACCCACCAACCGTATCAAACGTGATACCAACTTTATTTGTGAAAGCTTGAGGTAACAGGTTTTCAAGTCCGGACTGGTGGGATTGTTTGATCCGCTCCGATTGTAGAAGCATCTGTTCTTTGATTTCGGCTAATGTAGGTGGCGTTTCGTTCCAGTCCGCTGGGCTTGTTCCTGCAGCGAATAGTCGTGCATAGACATCGGTTAGATGTCCTTGTTGCCCCGCGACTTCATACGCGAGCTTTTCTTGAACATACAGAATGTGACCGAAATTCCAACGAATCGAGTTTCGATACCCTTCCGGAATTCGGTCGGAAAATTCTTCGGGCGTGTGATCGAGTACAGTAAGGGTTAATTTTCGAACGGTATCAAGATGAGCTTCCATATAGGTCTCCATTGATGTACCTCCTTAGTCTGCTTCTAAATAATCAAGTGTAACTTGAATCAGTACTTTGGCTGCTTGGACCATGGCACGTTCATCAAAATCAAACTTCGGGTGGTGATGAGGATAGATAGCGTCTATTTCGGGATTGCCCGCTCCCGTAAAGAAGAACGCACCGGGACGTTCAAAAAGGTAGTAGGAGAAATCTTCGCCACCCATGATAGGGGGCATCTCCACGACATTCTCTGCGCCTATCGCTTTTCGTGCAGAAGAAGCAACAAGTTGGATTTCCGGATCTGGATTGATTAGCGCGGGGTACCCTTTGAAATAATTAAATTCATACGTTGCGCCGCTTCCTTCGCAAACCCCTTTAACAATGCGCTCCATCTCAAAGATGATCTGCGTCTGAACCGCTTCACCAAATGTGCGAACGGTCCCCCCAATCACTGCAGAATCCGGAATGACATTGAAGGCGGTTCCTGAATTAAACGTTGCGACAGTTACTACTGCAGGCTGTAATGGATCTAGTCGACGACTCACAATGGATTGAAACTGGCTTACCACTTGCGTACCGAGATAGAGGCTATCGATTGTCTCGTGTGGCGATGCTCCGTGGCCACCACGGCCATTAATTTTCACTTCGAAACGGTCCGGTGCCGCCATCGCAGGTCCGGATGCCCATCCAATCTGTCCGTGAGGAAGCATCGACCAGAGGTGTGTTCCGAATACGGCATCGACACCGTCTAAGCAGCCTGCTTCAATCATGGGTTTCGCGCCACCAGGAGCAAATTCTTCCGCAAACTGATGAATAAGCACGACATTTCCTTTTAAATGCTCACGATTCTTCTGAAGGACTTTCGCTACGGCAAGTAGAGTAGCTGTATGTCCATCGTGTCCACATGCGTGCATCTTCCCGTCGATCTTGGAACGGTACGGCACGGTCTTTTCGTCTTGAATCGGTAATGCATCAAAATCAGCTCGCAAGGCAACCGTTTTTCCGGGTTGACCTCCGTAAATACGACCAATAACGCCGCGACCGCCAAAGTCCGTTTCGGCCTCAATACCAAGCTCTCTTAAATAAGCAGCAATGGTCTTTGGTGTCTCCACCTCTTCAAACGATAACTCTGGATTTTCATGGAAATGTCTGCGTAGTTTGACCATTTCGTCCAACAATTCTTCAACCTGTGTGGCATATGTAAACAATGATGGAACCTCCTCTATGTTCTATTAGTGTCTATTATACTCTTTTAGAGATACGAAACAATAAGAACCCCCCTTCATTTTGATGAAGGGGGTAGCTCCTATTAGAGTGCTGCTTTTGCTTTTCGCTGCCACGAGATGGACAGCATAAGTGTCGCGAGTAACACGACCAGTCCCAACATGAATGGATATTTCATATCAATGTCATAAATGGTACCTGCAAGAAGTGGGCCTAAGATGTTTCCGATACTCATGTATGAGTTGTTCAGTCCCATCGCGAGGCCTTGCTCATTTCCGGCCATCTTCGAAATCATCGTCGTCAACACCGGACGAAGTAACGATGTGGCGAGGAAGACAAGCAGGGTGATGCCGAAGAACATCGCGTAGCTTGAGGCAATCAACGACAAGAAGAAACCAAGTGCCGCAATGCCTAAAAATACAACAAGTAAGATCGGTTCTCCAAATCGACGGACGAGATAGTCGACGACAAACAATTGGATCACAACACTTACAGCACCTGTTGCTGTAATCATCCAAGCAATCTCCTGAGCCGTTGCACCATATGCAGCGTCTACATACAGTCCGAGCACCGTTTCATAGGCAATTAATCCGAAGCTCATGACCATAATGATGATGAGTGGAATGAAGTACGGCTTTTTCGGAGACTGTAAGACGTCATCAATCAAGGATGACTGCGGACGTGCCATGACGTCGCCTTCTGGACGACTTTCTTGCAAGGTGAAATAAGAAATCACCACTGCTGCTAGGCCCACAATAGCAGAGACAAGGAGAGGTGTTTTGGTTCCGTACTCTGCTAAAAACCCACCAATACCAGGTCCGACGACGATCCCTAGAGACATCGAAGCGGAAATGAAACTGTTTCCTTTCGCGCGTTGGTCCATGGTTGTAATGTCTGCGACATAGGCGAAAATAGCGGGAATACAGAATGCTGCCCCCACACCGCCTATGAATCGAGAAACATAGACAAACCAGATATTCGGTGCTAAGTAAAAGAGTAGCATCGAAAAACCAAGGCCGAACAGACCGAGGATAATCATTTTACGACGACCATATTGGTCTGTGAAGCGACCACCGAGCGGGGAGAAAATCAGCTGGGCACCAGCGAATAACGCGATGATCATCCCGGCCGCTGTGCCTCCTTGCCCAAGTTCTCGTAAATACTCAGGTAATATCGGGAGAATTAATCCAAAACTCCCTACAGCAATGAACATATTGAGCATTAATATCGATAATTTTTTGCGTTGATCTTTAGTCATACCATTTATTCTCACTTTCTCAGTTCAGTACTCACCTATTATACGGAGAGGATTTTAAAATAGCGACCTCAAACTCTTCGATTTACGAAAAAAGATGATTGGCACAGAGGTCAAAGAGGGATAGTATGAAGAAAGGGGGTGTGGAATTGAACTATTTTGCATTATTATTTCTTCAAATCATCCTACCCATTTTGATTTTACTGGGTCTAGGCGCAATCCTTCAAAAGAAGTTTGCGTTTCGTGTCAAAGCCCTGTCACAACTCGTAACCTATTGTTTTATGCCGGCAGCAGTGTTTATCAACCTATATGAAACAGAAATCTCCTGGCCAGTTCTGACTCAAGTGGTAGGATTTGTTGTGTTGTTTATCCTCTCGCAAATCGCACTTGGCGAACTTGGGGCACGTCTGTTAAAGCTTCCTCGAACGGAAGCTGCGGTCTTTAAAAATAGTATCGTGTTGATCAATTCTGGAAATTACGGTCTGCCGGTGGCTCAGCTATTATACGCGAGTGCCCCAATAGGTGTGGCCATCCAAGTCATCATGGTGATTTTTCAAAATATCACAACCTATACATATGGTCTCTATAATTTAATTTCTACGGCCAAATCCGGAATGGCCATCGTCAAAGAACTGATTCGAATGCCGATTGTGGTGGCACTCGTGTTGGGAGCGGTCATGAACTATTTATCGGTCCCTATCCCCGTGCCTTTACGCATCCCGATAGATTATGTAGCGGGAGGGTTTGTCGCAGTGGCGCTGATTACACTCGGCGCACAGTTGTCGACGATAGCGGTTCGTTCTTTGTTCAATCGAACGGTGCTCCTCAGCAGTCTGTTCAGGCTGGTGTTTGGACCTGTCCTCGCGTTTTTACTTATTCTGCTGCTCGGGCTCGATGGCATCGTGGCGCAGTCATTACTTATCGCCAGTGCCTTTCCTACATCACGTAACAGTGTAAGTTTGGCCCTAGAATACGATGTGGATGCCGATACAGCTGCTCGTACCGTATTATTTTCAACTATTGTCAGTGCCTTCACAGTCACTGTGGTTATTTATATTTCGACTATTTTATTTAGATAGGACGTGTGTTGTTTGTCTCAAGAGTCTTCATCACCTAAGATTATTCTGCCACTCTTTATTTCCATTGTCGCGATTTCATTTGCAGCGATCTTCGTCAAATGGTCAGACGCACCGGCGACAGTTCTCAGTATGTACCGTATGGTTCTCGCAACCTTGTTTTTACTACCGATCGTCTGGATGCGACGTGCTGAATTTCGCCATGTGACGTCGCGTGAGTGGGGACTTCTTGCCTTTTCCGGCGTATTCTTAGCTCTACATTTTGCCTTATGGTTTGGCTCGTTGAAATTAACGACTGTCGCAAGCTCAACTATCATCCTTGCCCTGCAGCCCATTGTTTCGCTTATCGGTGGCTTCATTGTCTTTCGTGAGCGGACCACTCGTGCAGCACTCCTAACGATGTTTGTCGCTGTTGTTGGAGCGATCATGATTGGATGGGGTGATTTCGGTTTAAGTAAAGCGGCGATTCTTGGCGATATTTTATCGTTCCTCAGTGTTATAGCTGTCGTTGGATATTTACTGATTGGCCAGAGTGCCGTAAAGAAAGTATCACACTGGATCTATAGTTTTTCTGTATTTGGGTTTGCAGGACTTGCACTTATCGTGTACAACGTAGTCGCAGGCGTACCGTTTACAGGCTATTCCGGTCAGGACTGGGGCATTTTCCTGCTGCTTGCCATCGTTCCTACCATTTCGCATATGATCAACAATTGGTTATTAAAATATGTAAATGCGACAACAATTTCTATGAGTATTCTGGGAGAACCTCTAGGTGCCACCTTACTCGCAGTTTGGCTATTGGGCGAACGTTTGACGGGCTGGCAGCTTGTCGGGGGTGTGATTGTTCTTCTCGGTGTATTTTTATTCCTGCTGGAACAGATGCGACAAAAACCCAAACAAATTCGAACTTCTTAAGACCACGCGACTGCAGTCTTTTTTAACTTGATATCCTGTCAAGCCGTGTAGGACAACGTTTAGTGTGATTTACGTGGTGGTAAACAGAGAAGATGGACAAGAAAAAAGGAGTGGAAGCATGAACTATTCAATCATCATCAATGGACAAGAAGTCGGGCAAGACTTGGAACAATTGGATGTTACCAATCCGGCGACAGGAGATCTCGTTGGCACGGTTCCGAAAGGTGGTAAGGCAGAAGCACGCCAAGCAACTGATGCTGCTTTTGAAGCATTTAAGACATGGTCGAAACTCTCTGCTTATGAACGCTCAGAAAAGTTAATGGCATGGTCGACACTGATTGACGAGCACGCGGATGAAATTGGTGAACTGATGACCCGTGAACAAGGAAAGCCGTTTGAAGAAGCAAAAGGAGAAGTTGTTTACGCGAACAGTTTCTTTAAATGGTACGCGGAAGAAGGCAAACGCATCTACGGAGAGATGATTCCAGCAACTGTCGCTAACAAGCGCATCTTTGTGCATAAACAACCAGTAGGCGTCGTTGCAGCCATCACACCTTGGAACTTCCCAGCTGCGATGATTACACGAAAAGTCGGACCGGCAATAGCCAGTGGGTGTACCGTTGTGATTAAGCCTGCCAACCTTACGCCACTGACAGCGATTCGTATGGTGCAGCTTGCGAAGGAAGCAGGTATTCCTGACGGGGTTGTGAACGTAGTAACAGGAGATTCGAAAGAAATTGGCCAAGAGTGGCTGCAAGACATGCGTGTCCGCAAGCTGACGTTCACCGGTTCAACAGAAGTCGGGAAAGAATTGATGAAGGGTTCTGCGAAAACCGTGAAGAAAGTATCCCTTGAACTAGGTGGTCACGCACCAGCAATCGTCATGGATGATGCGAATTTCGATAAAGCAGTGGAACAAGTCATAGCTGCGAAGTACCGCAATGCCGGGCAAACTTGTGTATGTATCAACCGTCTCTATGTCCATGAAAAGATTGCTGATAAGTTTGCGCAGGCGATAGCGGAAAAATCAAAGGAGTTAAAAGTCGGTAATGGGTTAGAAGAAGGCGTGAAAATTGGACCACTGATTAACGAAGACGCTGTAGAAAAAGTGAAGAAGCACGTCCAAGATGCGAAAGATAAAGGAGCCAACGTGTTAACTGGTGGAGAATCAAAAGAAGGTCTCTTCTATCAGCCGACGGTCTTAATGAATGCAACGGACGATATGCTCTGCATGAATGACGAGACATTTGGACCACTATTACCGATTGCTACGTTTAAAACAGTAGACGAGGCGATTGAGCGCGCGAACGACACGGACTTTGGTCTAGCTGCGTATGTCTACACGTCTTCTATCAATACGGGCATTTACATTGCCGAACAACTCGAATACGGTATTGTCGGTCTTAACGATGGCGTTCCTTCGTCTGCACAAGCTCCGTTTGGCGGATTTAAGCAGAGTGGAATCGGACGTGAAGGTGGTCATTACGGCATGGATGAGTTCCTTGAAGTAAAATATATTTCACTCGATCTTGCCGAATAGCTTTGACATCGTGTAGTCGCCCGTGATACGTTCAGTTTACAAGAACGGAAGGGGATGGAAAGAGTGTCAGAACAACCAAAAAAGATGTCATTAAAAGAAGCTGTCGCTGCACAGCTCGAAGCGAAGAAAAATAAGCAACAACAAGGCCAAGCGAACCACTCCGTTGACGCTGGCGGAAAAAAGCTACAATCCCAACAAGCAGGCAAGAAAGTAAGTACGACGCGCCGTAAAATGGGTAGCTAATGAGGAGCATCACAACCTTTCCGGGTTGTGGTGTTTTTTTTTGGGACGCGATTGAGGGGAGGGTCCGTTCAGCGGCGGAGCCCGGTCCATTCTATTTATCCATATGCGGCTGTAGTAAAGTTGTAATACGGTAAATTGTTTAAATAATGAAAAAGTATAGTGTCCGCCAAATGATAAATTGCGTTACAATAGGACCATACCAACGGGCGAGGAGTGGAATTTGAAATGGCCGCAGAGCTACGTGAAAAATGGGCAACTTATTATATGTCGAGCATCACATTGTTCGGTGGGTGTATTCTCTTTTGGTCTATCTTTCAGTTAAAACCTATTAGTAATCTGTGGATTCTCACACTTCTATTTGCTCTGCTCGTTGTGAGTGAGTATTATCCTATGCCGGTTTGGAGAGGGTTTACTGCCATTTCCTTTCCTATCCTGTATGTAAGCTTTTTACTATTCGATTTTACAGTTACGGCCGTTATGTATGCGATTGCCGTGTGTTTCGTTAATATAGTGCAACATAGGCCTCTACGAATTGTGTTGTTCAACCCGGCTCAATTGACCATCAGTTTGTTTGTTTCGATGCAGTGTCTCAGATGGCTCGACGGCTGGATCCAATCACTTTCCATGTCGGATGCAGGTCAAGGCATTGTACAATTTACCTTGATGCAGGTTGTCTTTTTTATCATCAATAACCTAATTGTCGATATCGTCTTGGTGCTTCGCCCGCAACCCTACACGGTCCAGGCTTGGGTGTCAAAAACATTGACGGAGTTGAGTGCCATCTTCATCTCCCTCATCTATGGAGGGATGCTATATGTCTTAGGAAGCCAGAATAGAGGCGACGTGGATGTTATCGCCTACTTTTTCTTTTTCTCGCCTTTAGTTGGATTCGCGCTGCTAAGCTCAGTCATCGTACGTCTCGGTGCCGAGAAGAGAAGAATGAAGGCGCTGTTTCGTATTACTTCTCAACTCAATCAACTGGTTCCGGGCAAATTCCAATTAACGCAATTGAAAAAACCATTTCAAGATTTTATCCAGGCAGATAGTTTTATGTTACTGATCAAAGAAGGCAAACAGTGGAAGGTTCAGCTTTCTCAGGCAGTTGATGAGCCAGAAGCAATCGACACGGACCCGGCTGTAAACGCCATGCTAAGTAAGCAAGAACATCTTATTATTCGAGATACGAGAGCGACGAATGTTGTCAAAACAGACCTACTTCCCCCGGATTTGCGGAACCATGCCTATTTTCCACTTTGTGTAGAAGATGAAGTGCTGGGTCTATTGATGGTCGGGCGTAATCGGTCCAACAGCTTTACCGATGAAGATGTTCAATCCATTGCCACGTTGACCAATCAATTGGCTATCGCACTAAAATCAAGTCAGCTCGTCAAAGAAAAAGAAAAACGAGTGTTACTGGAAGAACGTAATAGGATTGCGCGAGATATCCATGACGGGATTGCTCAAACGCTAGCAGGTGTCGTGATGAAGTTGGAGACGGCAGAGCGCCGTATGCACACACAGCCTGAAATTACTTCGTCTTTGATTGATACGAGTATCATCCAGCTGCGTCAAGGGCTAAAAAACGTCCGTGAATCCATTTATGCCCTTCGCCCTGACCCTACAGAGCGGGTCGGACTCACGGGTGCTGTTGCTGCCAAACTTGATGCCATCCGTTCAGAAGAGCCATTTGATCTGACGTTTGACGTCAAAGGTCATGAGAGAGAGCTACCCGCAGAATTGGAAAAAGAAATGTATGCCATCTTTCATGAAGGTCTGCAAAATGTGAAAAAGCATGCCCAGGCCAAAACAATTTCTGTATCCCTTGATTATCAAGATCAGCAAGTGGTTCTGAGGATTACAGACGACGGAAAAGGGTTCTCATTATACGAAGCATTGGTGGAGAAGAGAAAACTGTCCCATTTCGGGATTCTTCAGTTACACCAGTCTGCAGAAAAAATGGGTGCCACGCTTCATATCAACAGTGAACCGGGAGAAGGCACAGATATTACACTTACCGTTTCAGATGTTCCAGAGGAGGCCATAATCGATGATACGTTTGATTATAGTAGATGACCATGCGGTGTTGCGCGACGGATTGAAGACCATACTTGAATCTGAACAAGACATTCAAGTGATAGGAGAGGCGGAGTCAGGAAATCTGGCCATGAGCTTGGTGACAACATTAAAACCGGATGTGGTGCTCACAGATATCAATATGCCCGGGATGAACGGCATCGAAGTGACGAAAGCAATCAAACAGATTGATTCCCATGTCAAAGTATTGATTCTTACTATGCACAGCCATGAAGAGTACTTGATGGCTGCCATCAAAGAAGGGGCCGATGGGTATTTATTGAAAGATGCCCCGTCTAATCATGTGATTGATGCAATCCGAACTGTGCATACGGGTGAATCGGTCATTCATCCTTCGCTAACTAAAAAGTTGATGAACTATCATCATCAACAGTTGAGAGAGGAAAAAACAGAGAACAAGTTGACAGGGCGTGAGCGTGACGTGTTGATCTGTTTGGTGGAAGGATTGACGAACAAAGAAATTGGAGAACGATTGTTTGTCAGTGAAAAGACAGTAAAAATCCATGTCAGCAATATTTTCAAAAAATTGAATGTCAAAAGTCGCTCCCAAGTCGTGATCCACGCGGTGCAAAACGGCCTCGTTCCATTTCCCGATCAACGCTGACACACCCGTCTGCTATACGTATATGTATAGCAGAATTTTTTATTTACTACGAAAGTAGTAGATGGACTAGGACCTAAATGACAAAAATCTACAACGAATGCAGAATAGTCGGAATTATAAATATATGTGATGATAAATAAAACGGAGAGGAGATAGTGTATGAAACGACGTAATGGAATCATTTCTGCTTTACTCGCTACATCTATGCTTCTAACTGCAACTGTTTCGGCAGAAGTGAACGTAGGATCAGGCAGCCATCAAGGAGCAGTCATAGATCCCGAACTGAAGGAAACATTTGCAAAAGGAGCTTCTATTGCAGAGGTCATCGTCACGTTTGAAGACGAAGCACTACATGACCGCTCAGCAATTTTGCAAGAACTGGGTGTTGATACAGGCGTTCACTTGAAAAGTTTACCGATGACAGGCCTTGTTGCTTCTGCAGACCTGGTGAACCAATTGGCGAAACATCCCGATGTTGAATCCATTTATGAAAATCGGGCACTGGCCTACGAAACGGCGGATGCCACTCACATGACAGGTGTGGATGCTCTTCGAACTGACGCTGCACTCACAAAAGCTAATGGCGGTTTTCCTATTACTGGGAAGGGGATTGGAGTGGTCATCAATGACAGTGGAATAGATGGAACTCATAAAGATCATGCATTTGGCGATCACCTCGTGCAAAACGTTCTAGGTTCAACGAACTTACATGCTGTTTCAGAATTGCTACCGATTTCATATGTGGACAACGTTCCAAATACAGATTCCAATTCGGGTCATGGGACTCATGTAGCAGGAATTGTAGGGGGAACGGGTGCCATGTCATCTGGAAAGTATGAAGGAGCTGCACCTGGGGCTAAGTTGATCGGCTATGGGTCTGGTGCAGGGATTGCAATGCTAGATACACTTGGTGGCTTTGACTATGCACTTACCCATCAACGCGAGTACAACATTCGTGTCATTACCAATTCATGGGGAGATACGAGTCAAGCGGGGAAAGCGTTTGATCCAACAGATCCGATTAATGTGGCAACCAAAAAACTATATGACCGTGGCATTATTACCGTTTTTTCAGCTGGAAATTCAGGTCCTGCCGCAGCCACGATTTCAGGAAACTATAAAAAAGCACCTTGGGTTATTACTGTAGCAGCAGGGGACAAATCCTATCAGCTCGCTAACTTTTCTTCTCGAGGTCAAGCAAGTGTTGGTGGTACAGTAACGGTCGACGGAGAGACATGGAACTGGGAAGACCGTCCGACAGTAACGGCGCCTGGATCTAAAATTGTATCTACTCGCGTCATCTCACCTCTTCCTTTACTAGGTGCGAGTTCGGATGCAACCGAAATTGACCCGGCGCATGTCCCTTATTATACAACGATGAGTGGCACCTCTATGGCGGCACCTCATGTAGCAGGGATCGTAGCTTTAATGTTAGAGGCAGACCCCACATTGACAGGAGTTGAAATCAAAGAAATTCTTGAAACTACAGCCAAGCCGATGGAAGGTTATGAAAAGTGGGAGGCCGGTGCAGGTTACGTAGATGCATATCGCGCAGTGAAACACGTGATGAACTCAAAATCAAATTAAATTTGAGAGGAGAATATAATGAAACGTTTATGGATAATTTTGATTGCCTTTGTCCTTGCTTTTCCTCTAGGTACGGGAGGCCAGGTGTCTGCGGAGACACTTCCCGTCGTCGATGAAGAAATTTTTGAAGCATTGGTAACTTCCAATGTAGCTGAAGTAATTGTCACATTCCACGGAGAAGGCCCGGTACAGCCAACGCACCTTGACCTATTGGAAGAGGCGGGTGTGTCGACAGGGATGAGTCTGAAGAGTTTACCGATGGTCGGTGTGCTTGCTTCTCAACAAGCAGTCGAACGTCTAGCCCAAATGCCGGAAGTACGTTCCATTTTCTTAAACGAAGAACTTACGTATTTCAATGCAGATGCTACAGCTATCACAGGCGTAGATAAAGCGATGACGGATTCAAAGTTTAAAGAAATGAACGGCGGATTCCCTGTATCAGGCGCTGGCGTCGGCGTCGTAGTGAATGACAGTGGGGTAGATGGCACTCATAAAGATCATGAGTTTGGCCGAAATCTTGTACAAAATGTCATGGGTTCATTGAACTTAAATGCTCTAGAACCTACACTACTTCCCGTTTCTTACGTAGAGAATGTAGTGAATACAGATACAAACTCTGGACACGGGACGCACGTGGCAGGAACTGTCGGTGGAACAGGTGCCATGTCTTCAGGAAAATATGAAGGAGCCGCACCAGGAGCCGATCTTATCGGGTATGGTTCTGGCGCAGCACTATTTGTCTTAGATGGAATTGGAGGCTTTGACTACGCTATCACAAATCAAACACGTTATGGCATTCGTGTCATCACCAACTCATGGGGTTCAAGTGGAGGTTTTGAACCGGAGCATCCAATCAACTTGGCAAGTAAAGCCGCATATGACCGTGGAATCACTGTGTTGTTTGCGGCAGGTAATGAAGGTCCGGGAGAAAATACGCATAATCCTTATGCTAAAGCGCCATGGGTCATCTCTGTAGCGGCTGGAGTGAAGGATGGAACGCTTGCGGACTTTTCTTCTCGCGGGACAAACGGTGTCGGAGGAACGTTCACGATGAACGGTCAGGAGTGGTCATGGAAAGATGAACCAACGGTTACAGCACCAGGTGTAGACATTGTATCTACTCGTGTCATCTCGCCTGTAGGTACACTTGGGATCGACCAAGATGTCAGCTCGCTCGATCCGGCTCATCTGCCTTACTATACAACGATGAGCGGTACATCGATGGCAACACCACTAGTAGCTGGAATCGTGGCATTACTACTAGAAGCAGATCCAACATTGTCGCCGCAAGAAATTAAAGATATTCTCGTGTCGACGTCGACGAATATGCCAGGTTACGAAACATGGGAAGTGGGGGCAGGGTACGTCAATGCCTATGCTGCTCTAGATACCGTGTTTAACGGAAAAGAGTTTGGTTCTACATTGAACAGCAACCAGACATTTGCCAGTCATGTAGAAGCGAACACGGAATACGATGATTTCTCCGTTGTCTACGACCCGACAAAAGTAACATCAGACAACACGACAACGTTTACAGTAGAGCAAGGGATCAGCACGTTATCTGCAAAAGTGAACGCGCAAGGGATTTTAAAAGAGACAGGGAATCCGATTAATTTAATCTTGATTGCTCCAGATGGTACGGAATACAGTTCAGGAATCAGCTTGCTTTTTCCTACTACTTTTGACCGGACTGTTACTGTTTCTTCACCAAAGGCAGGAACATGGAAAGCGGAAATCCGAGGATTAAGAGGTTCGGATGCCAATCCTGTTGGAGTTGCTTTGCCTGAAACCGTTCAAGGAAAGTTGTCGTTCTTAAAAGTGGGCGGTTACACAGGATTATCAGATATTGCTAATCATCCGGCGGCTGGGGCTATTCAATTAGGCGTCCAGGAACGATTGTTTGATGGTCTGTCATCGGGGAAATTTAATCCTGACAGTCCATTGCTTCGAAAAGATATGGCACGCTATTTGGTCATGGGAGCGGGGATCAAACAAGCGCTGCCTATATCCGGAACGAGCAGCTTTTCAGATGTTAAAGTTAAGGATGGAAGCTTTATCGAAGCGGTGACGGCAAAAGGATCCGCACTACGTGACCCATCGCACTATCAAAAAGGTGTCATGGTTGCGGCGTCTGCAGGGAAGTTCGCACCTAAGTCTGCCGTTACACGAGCAGAACTTGCCTACTCTTTAGTCCAGGCATTAGGTCTACAACAACAAGCAGAGAAATTTACTGGAACTGTTACAGTGCAGTACAAAGATGAACGACTCCCAATTGAAGATGCAGAACAAATTCCTGAAAATCTTAAAGGATATGTGCAAGTCGCACTTGATCTGAATATTGTACATGCTTATTTTTCAAGTAAACAAGATCCATATGCACTTCAGCCTACGGTGAAAGTTTCATTCTCACCATCAGCTACGGTTACACGCGGGGAATATGCTGTCGCAAAAGTTCGTTATTACAACGCATTTCTCAAGTAAATAGGGACCACGAGAAGCTACCCGTCGATTGGCGGGTAGCTTTTTGGTGAACTCCACACCCCCGAACCCAGGGTCCGACCGTGTCGTGAACCCACCCGCGTTCCTACCCGGCGACCCACCCCCGAACCCAGGGTCCGACCGTGTCGTGAACCCACCCGCGTTCCTACTCGGCGACCCACCCCCGAACCCAGGGTCCGACCGTGTCGTGAACCCACCCGCGTTCCTACTCGGCGACCCACCCCCGAACCCAGGGTCCGACCGTGTCGTGAACCCAGGGTCCGACCGTGTCGTGAACCCACCCGCGTTCCTACCCGGCGACCCACCCCCGAACCCAGGGTCCGACCGTGTCGTGAACCCACCTCTTACTTAGATTGGGTCAACCTGTCTGCTACATTTGACTGGATGGGAACACTCCCTGCGCTGATTGCGTTTGGTGTCGCCACTGTCGTGGAGGTCGGCGCTTATTACTTACCGGTTATTGATAACTTTTTATCCGTGCATGCAGCTCCGGCTGCAGCGGTAGCAGGTGTCCTCTTGACCGCCTCATTTTTAATGGATAGCAACCCGTTAGTCACGTGGGCGGTAGCGATTATTGCGGGAGGCGGAGCGGCCACTCTTACGAATGCGGCGAGCGGAACAGCGCGTGTGGCAAGCACAGCGACGACAACAGGTATAGCGAACCCTGCTCTGTCTGTGGTGGAAGATGTCACTGCAGTGTCTGTTTCAGTCATTTCGATTTTCATACCCTTTCTCGGGATCCTCCTCGTCCTCGTCGCTTCCTTTCTTATTTGGCGAATGCGCAAAAAACGACGAGCAGCGTATAGCTAGACCACAAAAAAGGACGGCCACCTCGGCCGTCCTTTTAGCTATATAAAAGTTCTTTATTTTTCTCTTTAAAGATTTCGTTGTGTGAAGAAACCATTGCCACTTTCTCAGCCGTTGGTTCTATATACAGCTTTGCTCGGTTGACGGCATTCGCCGCATCATGGAAGCATCCGGCAATCAAATTCACCTTGCTGCTGTGGATCAAGATGTCTCCTGCAGCAAAAATTCCAGGAACAGACGTCTCACTTGCATCCGAACCAATCACACGAGAGTATTCATCGAGTTCAAAATCAAACGAGCTATTTTGCAGCAAGTCCGCATCGATTTCGTAGCCGTGATTGATGATTACTTCGTCCACAGTTAGTTCCGATTTGTCTCCTGTTAGTTCATCCTTCACTTCCACACGGTCAATGGCTTGACCTTCCGCGTCGGCAATCAATTTGCAGATGGTTGTATTGAAGAGGCACTTAACACCACTATTCAGTAATTGCTCGATCTGCGCTTCATGAGCACCCGTGAAGGCTTCTTTGCGGTAGACAACTGTTACAGAGGCTGCCAAAGGAGCTAGTTCGTTTGCCCAGTCGATCGCAGCATTCCCACCTCCGGAAATGACCACATGACGCCCTTCAAATTGTCGAAGTGATTTTACTACATAATGAAGGTTAGACACTTCATATCGGTCCGCGCCTTCGATCGCAAGTTTCTGAGGTTTTAAAATACCGCTTCCGAGTGCCATTACAATCGTTTTTGAATAATGTTTCTCGCCAGAATCTGTGTGCAGGCAAAATGTTTCGTCTTCCAGACGTTCAATCCGAGTGACTTTTGTACTCAAGTGGATTGTCGGATGAAATGTTTTCGCTTGTTTCACAAGCTGTTCAATCAGTTGGGCAGCTGGGAGCGGAGGCTGTCCACCAACATCCCAAACCATTTTTTCCATATAGACATTGAGTTTTCCGCCGAGCACTTGTTGCGCGTCAAGAATTTTCGTCTTAAGTCCGCGCAAGCCACTATAAAAAGCGGAGTACAGTCCGGCAGGGCCGGCTCCAATGATGGTTATATCAAATACGTCTCTCATAATTTTCGCTCCATTCAAATGAGAAAAGTTATCATTTATTCGTTGACATGTCGATTGTAACGTATTAAAGTAAGTTTGTAAATGAAACTGAGAATCTTTATCATCGGGAGTGTATCGAGTGGTTCGATTACAAGCACAAGATCTACAAATTAAATATGGAGACCGTACGATTGTCGATAAACTCTCTGTCGAGATTCCTGATGAGAAAGTCACCGTCATTATTGGTTCGAATGGATGTGGGAAATCTACTCTACTGAAAGCAATGACGCGCATCATTCCTCATCAGCAAGGCGCCGTTGTACTCGATGGGGAACTGATTGCGAAAGAAGATACGAAGTCGCTCGCACGGAAAATTGCTGTACTGCCGCAAACGCCTGATAGTGCAGGTGCTTTGACCGTGAAAGAGTTGGTATCTTACGGACGCTTTCCGCACCAGTCACGTTTTGGCAAGCTATCGAAGCGTGATTTTGAAATCATTGATTGGGCACTGGAAGTGACAGGCACTAAGTTCTTCGAAACGCATCCCGTTGATTCATTATCGGGAGGGCAGCGTCAACGTGTGTGGATTGCGATGGCTCTTGCACAAGAAACGGATATGATTTTTCTTGATGAGCCGACCACGTATCTAGATATGGCCCACCAGCTAGAAATCTTAGAGCTTCTCCAAAAGCTCAATCAGGATGAAAAACGAACGATTGTCATGGTTCTTCATGATTTGAATCATGCAGCTCGTTTTGCAGATTACATCATCGGCATGAAATTCGGGCATATTA
This sequence comes from Chryseomicrobium palamuruense, assembly GCF_042649045.1. NCBI lineage: Bacteria > Bacillati > Bacillota > Bacilli > Caryophanales > Caryophanaceae > Chryseomicrobium > Chryseomicrobium palamuruense. The sequence continues at coordinate 267,094 of NZ_JBHSEF010000009.1, forward strand.
AAATGGCTGGAACGGCAGAGGATGTTATACAGAAAAGCGTGTTACGGGAACTGTTTAATATTGATGCTGAGATCGGAATCGATCCCCGTACACAAAAACCAATTTGCATTACCTATAACTTAATTCGAGGAGAAAAATAACATGAAGAAAATGTATGCATTTTTACTTGTTTTAGCTACTGTACTATTTCTAGCCGCTTGTGGTTCAGACAACGACACATCGTCAGGAACGGCAGAAGAACCGGAAGCAGAAGAATCAGGAACCATCACGTATGAGTCAGAAAATGGTCCCGTTGAAGTACCTGCAAATCCACAACGTGTCATTAACTTAGCGACATTTGCAGGAAATGTCATGGCACTAGATGTACCGCTTGTAGGAGTGGATCAGTGGGCAAAAAACAACCCGAACTTTGAAGAAAAACTAGCTGATGTAGAAGTGGTTACAGATGAAGATTTAGAAAAAATTATTGAATTAGATCCAGACCTCATCATTGGTCTGTCAGACATGAAAAATGTCGATAAATTAAGTGAAATTGCGCCTGTTGTGACATACACTTACGGGAAAGTAGATTATTTAACGCAACATATCGAAATTGGTAAACTTCTAAATAAAGAAGAAGAAGCCCAAGCTTGGGTCGATGACTTCAATGCACGTGCGAAACAAATAGGGGAAGACATTAAAGCAGAACATGGCGAAGAAACGACAGTTACAGTAATTGAAAGCTTTGACAAGCAATTGTATGTATTCGGTGACAACTGGGGGCGTGGTACAGAAATCTTGTACCAAGCGATGGGTCTAACCATGACAGATAAAGTAAAAGAAATGGCACTGAGTGATGGCTACTATGCCCTCTCTTCTGAAGTTCTACCGGAATATGCAGCAGACTTTGTCGTGTGGAGCCGTCATGGGGATGCAGACAACTCGTTTGCAGAAACAGAAACATTTAAAAACATTCCAGCTGTGAAAGAGGATCGCTTACTGACAGTAGATGCCGCGGCATTCTACTTCAATGATCCAATCACTTTGGATTTCCAATTAGACACATTTAAAGACGGATTTTTAGGAGAGTAATATGTGGAAGTGGAAGCTACAAAACTATCCGTTTCGTTATAAGATGATCATCAGCCTGGTGGTGCTAGCCGCTGCTTTTGTGCTAGCGATTACGGTGGGTGCAGCGAACACTACAATCAAAGACGTCCTAGCGGCATTTGGCATCGGTCCCGTGACCGATGCCGCTGTTGTTTTACAAGAAATCCGGATCCCTAGGGAAGTTGCCGCAGCCCTCGTTGGCGCGGCTCTTGGCGTTTCTGGAGCTATCATTCAGGGGATGACACGCAACCCGCTTGCGGACCCAGGCCTACTAGGTCTAACGGCTGGAGCCAATGCTGCACTCGCAATCGGGTTAGCAGCTTTTCCGTCCCTTCCTTATCTCGGTGTCATGGTGGCATGTTTCATTGGTGCGGCTGTTGGAGCTGCGCTCGTCTTTGGATTGAGTTCGTTTCACCCAGAAGGTTTTTCAACCATTCGCATTGTATTAGCCGGTGCGGCAATTTCAGCATTTCTATATGCAATCGCAGAAGGAGTAGGCATTTATTTTAAACTTTCTCAACAAGTGTCTATGTGGACAGCAGGAGGCATGATTGGAACAACGTGGACGCAGGTGGGCATTATGGTCCCGTTTGTTGTCTTAGGTGGACTTGTCGCTATTCTGTATTCTCGTCACTTAACGATTCTCAGCTTAAGTGAAGAAGTAGCTGTCGGACTTGGACAAAAAACCCTCCACGTAAAAATCATTATGTTTATCCTCGTCGTGATGCTGACAGGAGCTGCCGTTGCTCTTGTAGGGAACTTAGCGTTCTTCGGACTCATGGTGCCTCACCTCGTCCGGCCGATAGTAGGGACTGACTATAAGTTCGTACTGCCGATGTCCTTGGTTGTTGGTGCGATGTTTATGCTCTTCGCCGATACTGTCGCTCGTACCATCAATGCACCGTATGAGACGCCAGTGGCATCCGTAGTAGCTATCATGGGGCTTCCATTCTTCTTATTTTTGGTTCGAAAAGGAGGAGGAGCATTCCGATGATGAATACAAAAGCACAAAACCGTCAAAAATGGTTTTTAGGAGGATTCTCTGCAGCGATTTTAGCGACGATATTTATTAGTCTAGGTTTAGGAGACGCAGCGGTTTCTTACGACCGGATTGGTGCAGTCCTAAGTGGAAATGGGACGTTTAAAGAAGAGTTCGTCTTCTTTGATATCCGTTTGCCACGAATTCTTGTCACATTGCTCGCAGGGATGGCACTTGCTCTATCCGGTGCACTTTTACAGGGCATCACACGGAACGATTTAGCCGACCCTGGTATTATCGGGATCAATTCAGGTGCGGGTGTGGCTGTGGCTGTGTATTTTTTATTCTTTCCGATTGAAGCGGGAGTATTTATCTACGCACTCCCCGTCATCGCATTTTTAGGTGCCTTTCTTACAGCGGCCGCCATTTATTTTTTCTCCTATGACCGGATTTTAGGAGTCCAGCCTGTTCGTCTTGTATTAGTGGGGGTCGGATTCTCTATGGCGCTTTCCGGACTGATGGTGTTACTCATCTCTTCTGCTGACCGAGAAAAAGTTGATTTTATTGCGCGCTGGTTAGCGGGAGATATTTGGGGGACGGACTGGCCATTTATTTGGGCACTACTCCCATGGCTTGTCCTTCTTGTCCCAATTGCTTTAATAAAAGCATACCGCTTAAACATTTTAGGCCTTGGTGAACAAGTGGCCATTGGTTTAGGCTTGCCTATAGAGAGAGAACGAATGACACTTAGTGTGATTGCTGTGGCTCTCGCCGCTTCTGCGGTTTCTGTCACAGGAGGTATTTCATTTGTGGGTCTGATGGCTCCTCATATTGCCCGCCAACTTGTAGGTCCCCGGCATCAATTATTTTTACCGATCAGCTTATTGATTGGTGGGTTATTCTTATTGGTTGCGGACACAATTGGACGCACCGTATTAGACAGCGGAAACGTACCAGCAGGCGTAATTGTCGCCCTAATCGGAGCTCCTTATTTCGTGTACTTACTAATGGTAAAAAGGTAGGAGCAAGGGACATTAACGAGAGATAGAGAGAAGGCAACTGAGAGTTCTTTCATTTACAAGTGATGAGAAATTTGATAAGATGCCGATAGTTGTCTGTCGTCAGACATCTTCAAGGGGTGATTCATGTAAGAAAGCGTTTTCGTTTTCTTGCTCACTAAACGAAAAGAAGGTGCACATATTGAATATTCTCTGGGGTCTTGCAGGTATTGTCGTTGTCCTTGGAATTGCATTTTTACTGTCTTCTGCAAAGAAATCGATTAAGCCACGTACAATTTTAGGTGGATTAGCGATTCAAATTCTCTTTGCATTTATTGTTCTGAAATGGGAGTTAGGTCGGCAAGCGTTATTAGGGCTGACAAATGCTGTTCAAAATATGATCAGCTATGCAAATGAAGGGATTGCCTTTGTATTTGGTCCCCTTGGAGATCCAGTGGACGGCGTCGGTTTCGTCTTCGCATTCCAAGTTCTTGTGATCATTATTTTCTTCTCGTCTTTAATCTCTGTCCTGTATTACCTTGGCATCATGCAACTCGTCATTAAATTCATTGGTGGAGCATTGTCTAAACTTCTTGGTACAAGTAAAGCAGAATCGGTTTCTGCAGCTGCAAACATCTTTGTCGGACAAACGGAAGCACCGCTCGTTGTACGTCCATTCCTTGCAAAAATGACAAAGTCTGAGTTGTTTGCTGTAATGACAGGTGGTCTTGCTTCCGTGGCAGGTTCAGTTCTTGTTGGATACGCCTTATTAGGTGTACCACTTGAATTTCTTCTAGCAGCGAGCTTCATGGCTGCACCAGCAGGTCTGATCATGGCAAAGATGATGATTCCTGAGACAGAAGAAGTCGATGATACGAATTTTGAGATGGAAAAAGATACGAACTCTGTGAACGTCATCGATGCGGCGGCTAACGGAGCGAGTGACGGATTGAAACTTGCTTTGAACGTCGGAGCGATGTTAATCGCGTTTATCGCATTGATTGCATTAATCAACGGTTTACTTGGCGGTGCTACGGGTGGAGTAAACTGGTTATTGAATTACGCGAACATGGATTTCCAACTTCCAGCGCTTACACTTGAAAGAATCTTAGGATGGATTTTTGCACCACTCGCATTTATCATTGGTGTTCCATGGGCTGAGGCTGTTCAAGCTGGTTCATACATCGGTCAAAAGTTAGTACTTAACGAATTCGTTGCGTACTCTTCATTCGCACCGGAAATTGCAAACTTAACGCCGAAAACGGTACTCGTTGTGAGTTTTGCACTTTGTGGCTTTGCGAACTTAAGTTCGATGGCGATTCTACTTGGTGGTCTAGGTGCTCTTGCCCCTAACCGTCGTCCTGATATCGCGCGTCTGGGTATTCGCGCAGTAGCTGCTGGTACACTAGCGTCCCTTCTAAGTGCTGCGATTGCTGGGATGTTCTTTTAACTCTTAGATGTGTAGCAGGCTCGCCCTGAAATTCTGTCAAATGCCAGCGTGGACAGGGAGGCGCCCTTTGCCTCAATGGCCGCGATGGCATTTGGCATGGATTTCAAGCCTGCGCAACTCGATAACTCCTAGATGTGGAGAACGCTCGTCCAGAAACCGTGAGCTAAGACGGGGGCTCCAAAAATGCGTTCTTTGCATTTCTGGAGGTCACGGCTTAGTGAAGGGGTTTCTAGCGTTCGCAACTCGATAATGCAAGATGTGGAGAACACCAGATGTGAAACAACCTGCTCCAGAATGTAAAAACTCGCTTTCCCGAAAGGGGAGAGCGAGTTTTTGTTTACTTTATCGAGTTTCAGCCTTCAGAACGCCTGTGGCATCTAACATTATTCTTCAATCAATCCTTTTTCAATCAAGAAGTCACGTGCGACGTCTTCAGCTTTGTCGCCATCAATATCCACGCGGGCATTCATTGCAATCATCTCTTCTTCTGTGATCATGCCAGCTAAACCATTGATCAGTTCTTCAAGATCGGGGAACTGTTCGAGCGTTTCCATGCGTACTAAAGGAGCGGCATCATATTTCGGGAAAAAGCCCATATCATCTTCAGTAGATAATAAGTTGAATCGTTCAATACGGCCGTCTGTGGTAAAGGCAGGAATGACGTCCACGTCCCCATTCCTTAATGCTTCATACATAATATTCGGATCTAAACTTTCCGTTGAAGAAAACCCAAAACCATACGTACTTGCTAAGTCATCATATCCGTCTCCTTGACGCTCATAAAACGAATGAGGTGCGCCGAAGACCATATTTTGCGATTTCGAAAGTTTCGCTAAATCACTGTAGGTGTCGGCTGAAATCCCACTCTCTTGCGTGTAAGCGAGGGTATAGGTGTTCTCAAAACCAAGAGGCTCTAACCACGTGACATTAAATTCTTCTTCATATCCTTTTTTGACGCGATTGAAGACGTCTTCCGAGCTCTCACCTACTTCTGATTCGAGCTTTAAAACATCTTTTAAGCCAGTGCCCGTATATTCTACATAAATATCAATATCACCTTTTTCGATTGCGGGCGTTAAAATCGCTACCTCTCCTAGGCCTTCTTGATAAGTGATAGCATAATCGGAATTTGCCTCTAGATACTGGCCAATGATTTGAGGCAAGATAAATTGCTCTGTCCACGGTTTACCTCCAATAATTATCTCGTTATCTGCGTCGTCACCGGAAGAACCATTCCCACATCCAGATAAAATGAGAGCGGCTGTACCGGTCACTGCGAAAAATCTATTATTCCAGATCTTGTTCATCGTCATTTCCTCCTTGTTATCGATTCATTCCTTTTGGGGTACTGCGTTTTTCTACCCATTTCAATGTAAAGTCAAAAAATAGTGCAATAAAAGCTACAGGCAGAGCTCCTGCGAGTACCAATGAGTTGTTATAGGATTGAAGACCTCGGTAAATGACGTCACCGAGTCCTCCGGCACCTACAAAGGTGCCGAGTGTCGCAATTCCTACAGTAAGGACGGTTGCTGTTCGAATGCCTGCCATGATAAAAGGGAGGGCAAGCGGCAACTGGATGCGCCATAAAATGTCGCCTTTAGTCATCCCCATGCCAGTACCGGCTTCGATAATGGATGAATCAATGCCTGTGATTCCGGTATAGGTGTTGCGGATAATCGGAAGCAATGCATAAATAGTGAGAGCGATTAAAGCGGTGGTTGATCCAATCCCAATCAACGGAACTAAAAAACCAAAGAGCGCTAGGCTCGGAATGGTCTGAAAAACGGCGGTCACCCCAATGACTGGTTCTGCAAAACGCTGATATCTCGCAACGAGAATACCGAGGGGGAGAGCTATCACTAATCCAATAAAGAGTGCGACAAAGGAAAGAAACATATGCTGGATGAACGATTCAATAATCAAGTCACTTCGCAACTGAACCGTGTTCCAAAAATTGACCCACCACGTCATGCGCTCACCTCCGAACGTGTTGCTGACTGAAGCAACGTCAACTGACTAATGAATCCGACTAATTCATTGCCGTTCGCCACCATCAGGTAGGGGACTTGGTGCTTTTCAAATTGAGCAATCGCTTCTCGAACAGTAGCTGTATTGACGATTCGAAAGGAGCGGATTGCAGGGTCCAGCTCTTTCTGATAGGTCAAGTCAAGCGCATGTAGTGGGACATCTAGCCATGAACGGTTTCTCTCTAAGCGTTCTGTACCGATGAACTGCGTGACAAACTCACTTGCAGGCGACTGGATAATTTCCTCGGGCGTCCCCATTTGTTCAATTTTGCCGTCACGCATGAGGATAATCTGGTCTGCGATTTTTAATGCTTCGTCCATATCATGGGTCACAAAGACAATGGTCTTTTGAATGTGTTGTTGAAGGGAAATCAGTTCATCTTGAAGCTGTTCGCGACTGATGGGGTCTAAGGCGCTGAATGGCTCATCCATCAATAAAATGGAGGGGTCTGCTGCGAGCGCTCGAACAAATCCAACACGTTGTTGCTGCCCGCCTGAGAGTTCAAGGGGATAGCGGGTTAAGTAGATATCCGGATCGAGACCGACAAGCTGCATAAGCTCCCTAATACGATCCAGCGTTTTCTCCTTCGGCCATTTTTTTAATTGAGGAACGAGAGAGGCATTTTTCTCGATCGTCATGTGAGGAAATAAACCGATGCGCTGAATGACATATCCGATGTCGCGCCTAAGCTCTACCTCAGGTATACTAGAGATAAGTTGATTATGTATAGATATGGTACCGGATGTGGGTTTTTCCAATTGGTTGATGCATTTCATGAGTGTTGTTTTTCCGCAACCACTGGGGCCGATAACCACTGTCAATTTTCCTTCAGGCATTTCTACAGAAACATCGTCAAGTGCTTTTGTACCGTCAGGAAACACTTTGGTTATTTGATCGAGTTGAATCACATCATTCACTCCTTTTAAAACAGATATGGAAATAATACCACTATACCCCGGTCATTCGATACATAAACCAGTTTCAAAGGGGGGTAAAAATGAGGGATTATGGTCCTCGGCATATTTTTATGGCGATTGGCATCAGCTTATTGTTGTTTTCACCGATTCTTTGGTTGATTGCGCCCATCTTGGTGACAGAGACAATATATTATGAACGAGATAGTTGGCTGACCTATGTCTATCCGAAAAGTTTACAATTGTATGGTGTGGCCATAGCCTTAGTAGTAATTGCGCCAGTTCTATTGTGGCTCGTCGACGTGAAAAAATGGACGATTGGATTAGCCAGTGCGCTGATTGTCATTTCCGGAGTGTGCTTTTATGGAGCAGGCTTAGGGTATTTTCAATTACGGGAAGAGACCGTCGCCTATCGTCTTCCGTTTGAAAAGGAATTGAAGACGTATGATTGGGCAGAAGTGGCGGAAGTGATATATCATATTCGTCCGGCAGAATCGGAAGAGCCTTCTTGGTATACGTTTACGTTTACGGACGGGAGTCAAACGGAAATTAATGAAACGCGAATTGTTACGCAGGCTCAAGGAAAATTAAATAGTCGTGTGCGTACGCTAGGAATACCATTGATTTATGATGAACTCTAATTGAGGAGGAGATGGCTTTGAAAACCATTCACAAGACAGAAGGTACAATTTATTCATTCTCGGCGGAGCACGAGCCGGTTTACCGTGCACAAAACGGAGAGAGTTTAACGATTGAGACCTATGATTGCTTTACAGACCAAATTCAATCTGAAGATACGACACTATCAGAGCTGAACTGGGACCAAATCAATCCAGCAACAGGACCCATCTACATCGAAGGTGCTGAACCTGGAGATGCTTTAAAAGTGACAATCTTAAGCATTGAGACAGATGTAAAAGGTGTGATGATGGTCGGCCCGGGACTCGGAGTGTTGGGAGACCAAATCGAAGAAATGAAAGTAAAGGTCATGCATGTCCGCCATGGTCGTGTATTGTTTAACCATATAAGTTTACCCGTCCGTAAAATGATTGGTGTCATTGGGACGGCCCCTGCAAAAGGTGCGGTCAATTGTGGAACACCAGGTGCACACGGTGGAAACATGGACAATAAGATGGTGACAGAAGGCGCTACTTTATACTTGCCAGTTCATGTGCCAGGCGCTTTATTCGCTTTAGGTGATTTACATGCGGCGATGGGAGACGGGGAAGTTTCCGTGTCAGGCGTCGAAGTGGCGGGAAGTGTGACTGTGAAGCTCGAAGTAGTAAAAGATATGAAAGTGGAACAGCCCATTCTAGAAAACGGTCGGTATTTTACACAAATCGCTTCAGCGGAAACGCTTGATGAAGCGGCCAAGCTAGCAACCGACCTGCTCATCAAACGACTGGTTACATACACCAATCTGACACTCGAAGAAGCAGTGATGCTGATGAGTGCAGTCGGGAACGTAGAGGTCTGTCAGATGGTCGACCCACTCATGACGGTGCGTGCCGTTTTTCCGAAATCTATCTTAGGACAACTTGAAACGACCTTGTTGCCATAAAAAAACTCGTATTCCTTCATGGGAATACGAGTTTTATTCATTATTTGATGACAATGGAGTACCAGCCGCCTTCTTTCACAATCGGCTTTAAGCTATCCACTTTTCGCCCAATAGCTGCAGCTAACACTTCAATATCCTCTGCAGTTGGAAGGCGATGAAGGTTGTCATGAACCGATAAGAAATTATTGAATGCTGCGGAAAATTTTTGGCCATGGTCCGATAAATAGAGAGGCGTGATCAACGAAATTCCACCGTTCTCATCTAAAAGACGTTCAATGTTCTTCATCAGCTCCATACGTTCAACAGGAGAGAAATAGTGAAGCAGATTGTGCATCATAACACAGCTAAACAGCTTTCCCTCATTGTCCCAATCGCGTAAGTCTTGTTGTTCGATGCGCACGTTTGTTAACCCTTCACTTTGCCGTGTGGCATCTTCCACTACCGCTTTATTCAGATCGATACCGACGAATTCTTTATGCGGAAATTCGTGGGCAAGTCGGCGGATATAGCCTGCATTCCCGCAACCGATGTCGAGAATGGTCTCGCAGGAGATTTCAGAGACTACTTTTTTCACAGAACGGTAACTGATTTGCTCGATAAAGGAGGAAGTGGTGGCTACGGCTGTTCCATGCACATCTCCATCAAACGAACGACGCGGCGCATCCCCGGTTAAAACGGGTGTATAGTCCATCAGGGAGGGGATATGTAATTCCATTAATTCCACAAGTAAATCACCAATCGCCACATCACTCTTCTTCGAAAAGTAATTCTTCATCTGTTTGCTCGGGTAAACACGGTCTCCATCTTTTTTCAGATGACCTAGGATCAATCCGGTCTGTACCCAGTTTTCAAGAAGTTCTTTATCATTGACTTGCGCACTGACGGTGCCGTTTTGTTGTAATTCATCGAATAAATTTAGGCGATAGCCTAAATACGCATGCCATGTCGGTAAAAATCCTTCATTTTGTTTCATCCATTTTCGTGCTTCCCAGACGCGTAACCACTGTCTAACCATCTTGTCCACTCCTCACGTTATTAGAAAACGACCTAGTAGACTAGGTCGTCGCATAAGGATAGAAGCGGACAGAAGGTTACTTCTGTGCTTCTATCTCGTTTGTTAAGTTTTCAAGTTCATCAATCAATTCGCCAATGTATGCGATCGTATCACGAAGAGGTTGTTCCGTTGTGATATCCACGCCCGCCATCTTCGCAAGTTCTGCAGGTTTTTTCGTGCCGCCTGCTTGAAGAACTTTTAACCATTCTTCAACAGCAGGTTCGCCTTCTTCTAAGATACGTTTCGAGACTTGAGTTGAAATGGTAAGACCCGCACTATAGGTGTAAGGATAGAGTCCCATGTAATAGTGTGGTTGGCGCATCCATGTAAGTTCTGCACCCTCTGTAATTTCCACTGTGTCGCCCCAGAACTGCTCCAGCGTTTCACGTTTTAACTTGTTTAAAGTGCCTGCATTTACATTGTTCCCTGAATCGACCAGTTCATAAACCTTTCTTTGGTAATCTGCTTCTAATAAATGTGTAACAAAGTTGTGATAGTATGTGCGCGCAACAATGGATGAAATCACCCAACGTTTAAATTGTGGATTGTTCGATGTGCTGAGTAAATGATTGGCCATCAACATTTCATTCATTGTCGACGGTGCTTCAATGAAATATAGAGATGGACGTGAGTTAAACACGTTTTGATGTTTGTGTGCATTGTAGAAATGGCCTGCATGGCCAAGTTCATGTGCAAGAACGAACACTTCGTTCATTTTGCTAGACCATGAAATCAGGATGTATGGATGGTGGCCGTATGGGCTTGAACAGAAAGCGCCTGTAGACTTCCCTTTGTTATTAGCAAAGTCCGTCCAGCGCTCGTCAAACGAACGGTTGACCATATCGATATAATCATCACCCATGATGCCGAGTGCATCTTGCATGTATTTGCGAGATTCTTCAATCGTCACTTTAGGCTCGTAGCTTGGATCAAGTGAGATCTTTAAGTCTGCAAATGTCATTTTGTCTAAACCATGTGCGCGTTGTAAAAGCTTCGCATACTTGCGCATATGTGGAGCAAGTTCGTTCATGATGAGGTCAATTTGACGGTCATAAAGAGACTTGTCGACTTCCTGATGGAAAAGAAGGTAATCAAATACGCTCTTATGGCCTCGAAGGTCTGCCATCGTCTTTTCACGCTGAATATGCATGTCATATGTTTTCGCTGTCGTATGTTGATATTCCCGAAGCTTGTCAGAGAATGCTTTGAACGCTGTACGACGAACTTCTGTATCGTTCTCTGTTTCGATTTCGTTCTCGAACGCCACATAGCTTAGTGGGTGAGAAGCGCCACTTGCTTCGAAGTTATCAAAGTTCATGTCGACCATTTTGGTTGTGTTGTACAGCTCATAAGGTCCGTCAAAAACAGTTTCTAATGCTGCAAGAGTCTTTTCCACTTCCGGGTGAAGTTGGTACGGCTTTGCACGAAGGAGTTCTTCGAAATAATGGCTGTATTCAGACGAAGATGCTTTCGCTTCTTCGAGGACCTCTTCTGATAATTCGAGAAGCTCACTTTCCAGGAAACTCATTTGAGCTCCGAGTTGTGCAGAAATCGAGCCAAACTTGCTAGCACGCATTTGTGCTTCTTCGCTTGTTTGGTCGACACTGAAGGCTAAGCTACCATATGTACCGATAGGAATAATTTGCTTATAGATGTCCTCGTATGCGCGAACAGCATTTACGACGTCTTCCGATGTGGAAATCTTTCCTTTGTACGTTGCTTCAAATGACTGAACGTCTTCTTTTACTTGGGCAATGGCTGCTTCATAGTCTGCTTCCGTGGCAAATAGGTGGGTTAGATCCCACGTTTCTTGTACAGGAATGTCTTTACGATTTGGTAAACTCATGATTTCTCTCCTAACTATTACGGTTTTCGAATCATTAGTAAGTATACCGAGGATTCAGAAAAATTGAAAGTGTTAGGCAAGGAAATTGCGTTCTAGGACCAATTTTTTTACTGTTCAATAGAAAAGGAGGGGGAAGAGATGGAGGGACAATGGGTGTCTCAACCAGTGGCCTCCATTGTGCGCGTTCGATTACACGAAAAAAGCTGATTGAGTAAGTTTTCAATCAGCTTCTTGCTAACGGGTTAAAAAGGGAAAAGATGGAGAATCTACTCGCTATCTTCCTCGTCCTCTGTTTCATCTACCTCTTGTTCTACTTCTTCACCTGTATCGTTTACATCTTCTTCGATTTCTTGTTCAGTTCCATCGTCGATGTTGTCCTGATCGACACCGTCACCACAGGCTGCAAGTAATCCTACCGATAAGAATGCTGCTGCTCCGACTTTGTACCATTTTTGACCGGCTTTTACTTTTTCCATTGTGTTGTCCTCCTTGATTCACATTGCTGTGAATACGATTCGATTTTTTAACTGTTTTCTTGTGACTTATATAAAAAAATACCCATCACTCTTATAGATAAAACACAAAGTAATAAAAATAGGGCAAAACACATAGGAAAAAAACAAGAGGTCTGACATCATACGATGAAATGGTGTATACTAGGAAAGGTTTGATTCATTTTAGAAAGTAGGATTTACATGACAAAAACAAAACAGCACGGATTGCTGCTCTTTATACTCGGAATTATCTTCTTGTCGCTTACGCTTCGTTCGCCATTAACTGCGGTCGGACCGGTCACGGAATTTATTCAAAACGGACTAAACATGTCCACTACACTCGTCGGTTTGCTGACAACGATTCCGCTTCTGGCGTTCGCAGTGGTTTCTCCATTTGCACCGAAAGTAGCGAGACGCCTTGGTACAGAAGCGACACTTTTATGGTCGATTATCTTGCTCGTTGCGGGGATTGCTATGCGTTCAGGTGGTTCTGTGCCGTTATTGATTTTAGGAACAGCTATCATTGGGGTAGCGATCGCATTCGGAAATGTATTGCTTCCTTCCATCATTAAAGATCGTTTCCCATTACACGTGGGATTACTTACAGCTGTGTTCTCGGTCGTTATGAACTTATCTGCAGCACTTGGTGCAGGGATTGCCTATCCGGTGGCAGAAACGTCCTTTGGCTGGCAGGGTTCCCTTGGCCTCTGGGCATTCCTTGGTGTTTTAGCTGTCGTCATTTGGTTACCTCAGCTTAAATACCGTAAAACAGAACCAGTAGACGCAGCTGCTGAAGTCGTAGAGAATCCATCGATTCTCAAATCACCTGTGACGTGGAGTGTTACATTGATGATGGCGCTTCAGTCGTTGATTTTCTATACAACGGCAGCATGGCTACCTGCTATGCTCATTGAAAAGGGAATGAACCCAGACTCAGCTGGCTACATGTTATCCTTTATGCAATTTGCTCAGCTTCCGATGACGTTTATCGCGCCAATTTTAGCTGCGAAAATGGTCAATCAACGCCCACTCGTCTGGTTCTTTAGTGTGTTGTATATCGTTGGATTTACAGGGTTACTATTTGATCCAAATGGTGCGCTCACCATCCTTTGGATGATTCTGATCGGATTTGCAGGAGGTACGTCATTTGCTTTAACGATGATGATGTTCTCACTACGTACAAAAACAGCGATGGATGCTGCAGAGTTATCCGGTGTCGCACAGTCAATCGGTTATTTGCTTGCAGCAGTTGGTCCTGTCCTCTTTGCAGTCGTCAAAGAGACGACGGGTAGTTGGTATATGTCAACCATCCTTTTTATCGTCACATGTATCTTGTTACTTGTCGTTGCGCTACATGCAGCAGGTAACCGATTTGTAAGAGAATAGAAAAACGCGGTTCCGGACTCAAGTCTAGAACCGCGTTTTTTAGTTATCCTTCTTTTCTTCAGTTTTTTCAAGATGGGCTTGATTTATTTTTTATCTCTTTGTATAGAAGTTGTGTAAGAAAATAACACCGAATACGGCGGAAGTGGAAGCAAGCCAAATGTGTTGAAAGAAGATGCCTGTGAAGAACGCAACAAGGGAGATGGCTCCCATAAGGGCATGAACAGCCCGGTCGAGAAAGACATGTTGCACACGAACTTTTTCAACGGTTGTTGTTTCGATCAGTTTACGCAAACGAGCAGGTTCATCCAAAAGGGAGTACGCCTTTTGTAGAGGGATCGAACCTTTTCGAACCCACGATAGAATGCGTTCTTCTGAATTCACTTCCTCTGAACGGGATGCTTTTTGACGTGTCCATTCTAAAATGCGAGGTTTTCCAAGCGCAAGTAAATCAACATTTGGATCCAGCGCATGTAAGACACCGACAAAGGTCGTGAGCGCTCTGCCAAAGAAAGCAAACTCTGCAGGAAGTTGAACAGGTTGCGTCCGTACGATGTGCCGGATATCCGTTAAGAGACGCTCTACGATAAAGCTGTCCATTTTCGAGAGTTCATTCGTTTCATACGCATGGATCATTCGCCGAATCGTATCCGCAAGTAGCGGACGATCTGCATTCGGCAGTAAGAAATTAAGCTCTTCTAGAGCGTCCAGGACCTGGTCGTCATTTTCGAGAAGAATCCCTTGAGTCGCTTTGATAATGGAACGAGTCTGAGCGGGTGTGATGGAACCGACCATTCCGAAATCAAGAAGGACAATCGTTCCGTCTTCTTGAATCATCATATTGCCCGCGTGCGGATCTGCATGGAATTCACCACTTCGCAGCACTTGCTCCATAAATAACAAGAAGAGTTTTTCGGTCACTTTTGTCGGGTCAATGTGATGTTTCTCCATGAACGATAGATTCGTGATCCGAGCCCCTTCAATCCACTCCATGACTAAAACGCGACGCGTCGAGTATTCTTCAAAGTAGATGGGAAAACAGATGCCTTCTAAATCTTGAAAGCGCTGATGAAAGGATCGTCCGTGACGCAACTCTTGAAGGAAATCAAGTTCAGGAAGCAGGGTACTCTCCATTTCTCTATACAGTAAATCAAAATCAATTTGTTTGGTAAATGTGGTAAATCGCTTGGCGAGCCAAATGACGACACGCATCGCTTTGAAATCATAACGAATGATTTGTTCAATGCCGGGACGCTGAATCTTCACGGCTACTTCTCGTCCGTCTAAAAGAGTGGCTTTGTATACTTCCCCAATCGAAGCAGAAGCGATTGACTCTTTAGAGATCCACTGGACAGTATGGTCAAGTGGACCATTCCATTCTTCTTTCAGAACGTCCATGGCACGTTCTCGATCGACGGGTGGTACACGGTCAGTAAGTCCTTCAAGTTCTTCGATAAAGGACTGAGGAAGGACGTCCGCCCGTGCTGAGAGAAACTGACCTACTTTTATCATCAGCCCACCTAGATACAATGCAGTTTCTTTGTATTCGATGGCTTGCTTCACAATCAAGCGTTCCCATTTCGCATGGACAGAAGGCGTGAAGCGGCCACGGTATTTTCTTTGAAAGAAGTAAACTTGTAGAAAGAACTTGATCGACATCCAAACGATTCGGTACATACGATACCAGGCTACATTTTTCACTTCACATCGCTCCTTGTAGCTCTCATTATAGTGGTCTTAGGAGGTGACGTCCAAGAACTCCTCTAGAAAAGAAAAATCAGCCTGACCGGTTGGAAGTCAGGCTGATGGAAAACACATATAATTGGTTGAGCACCAGTATCCTTAAGACCTATTAAAAATCTTTTTTATCGTCATCTAAACGATGATCTTCAGGTGAATCATTATACGGGTGCAGGTCATTTGTTTCCGGAAGGTTAAAGCCGGTATCTTGTGGTACATCTTGTGCGAGTGTTTCATCTGCATGAGCAGTTGTCCCGTGCATGAAGCGTTCTTCTTCTTGGGCAGCTTTCATGTCATCTTTCGCATTTTCTTTCAGTTCTTCTTTTTTCTGCTCATAGTTCTCTTTGTCTACTTCCGCTTCGTCAATGGATTTTTCCATGCGGTCTAAATAACGAGACGCATGGTCTTTTCCACCAAGACCGAAGGCCAAACCAAATGCGAGTGCAACTCCGCCTAAAATTAAGATGAAGGCAGACTGGATGATACCAGGCGCAATTCCCAGCTGGCTAAGAGCCATAAAGAATGCAAAACCAAGAATCGCATATTTAGCAACGAGTCGTAAGAAGTGAGGAGATCCAGAAGCATCCTTCATTAAACTACCTACAAGTTTTTCGGCAAGGTTCGCTAACCAGAAACCTACTGCGAGAATGACAAGTGCAGCTACAACCATTGGAAGGTAAGCAAATACGGCGCTACCTAGAGATACCATAAAGTCGAGATTGACAAGTTGTAGAGCTTCTATGACGAACAGTAAGACGATTAATACTTGAACAATGGTTCCTATAATAGAAGCGATATCAAAGTTCTTTGAATTCGTGCGGTTAAGGCCTAATTTTGATGCTAAGTTATTGATGCCAAAACCATTTAACAGGTTTATTACAAAGTCTTTGACGAATTTGGCTACGTAAATTCCAACAATCACTAAGATGATAGCGATGATAATCTTTGGAATCATGGCCATGATGTCATTCAACATCGCAATGGCTGGGCCTGAGATGCCATCAAGATCTAGAATTTCTAGAGCTGTGATAGTGATAGGGATTAAGATGAGGACAAACGCAATCAAACCAGCGATTTTAGATAAGCTAGTATTTGATGTCGTTGTGTCATTTTTTAGATTCATTTTTTCTGTAAAGCGATCAATTCCGACAGAGTGTAAGAATTTTTCTACTAAGTTGCGAACAAGTTTTGCAATGAAGTATCCAATTGCGAATACGATCGCTGCAGATACGAGTTTAGGAATGAAATTGATAAAGCTAGAAAGCATATCTTCGAAAGGTCCGCTTAATCCGTCAATTCCTAATGCATTCAATACAGCTGGAAGGAAAAGTAGGAAGATTAAGTAGTAAGCAACATTTGCTACTGTATCCGTCCACTTTATTTTTTTATCGTCAGAGGCAGCCATACCTGTCTTCTGTCCAATTTTCTTAAAATCGACTTTGTTGCCGAGCATTTGAATTCCTCTTTTAACGAGTGTTGCAAGTGCCCAAGCAACAAGTAAAATCAGACCAGCTTTTAAGATATTTAAGAACGCGGCTGTTAACGTATCATACATATTCGCAAATGGAGCGGCAAATGTATGAAGGTTCAAAATATTAAAGAAGAGTACAAAAGCAAGGAGCATAAGAATTACAAATACAACCTTACTAATAATCTTTTCGACCGACCATTTTGATTTTGTGTTACCAAGTCTCTCATTCAAATTTAGTTTGCGAAGTCCCTTATACACAAGTTTCTCCACAAATTTAGCTACGAAGTAACCAATTAAAAGTACAAGTAGTGCAAGTAGCAGATCGGGTAAAAATGATAACATGTCTCTTACATAAAACTCATTGGCCAATAAAATCTCCTCCTATTCAATTAAATAGTTTAGGTATTACTCACTTTGCCAAGCTATTCTATTTAATACCCATCCGATATTGTCATAAACCACCTGAACCGTATGAACTATTTTTGAAATGCGATGTTTGAAAGGCGCAAATGTTGGAAAAACTGTATTGTGTAACGCAATAACCACAATTTAACTATTTGATAAGGGAGAGGACAGTATGGATAACATTCAAAACAAAGTTCAAAACGAAATGGAAAAAGTGTCTCCAGAGAAAAAGGAGCAGATCTTACAAAACTTCGAAACATTCAAATCCTATTTAGGCGATAAAGTGGCTTTAGGAGAAAAAATGGGCTTAGGTGAAGAGCAGCTTGCGAAGACTGCGGAGGTAGTTGCTGGATACCTAGCTAAAAAAGAAGAACCACGTAACTCAGAAGAGAACTTATTACAACAGCTGTGGGAATCTGGAGATAAAGAACAACAACATGCACTTGCTCACATGTTAGTGAATATGGTGCGTAAATAAGGAGGAGTCTTCTATGAAGAACGATCCAAAAAAAGACCAGACGAAAGAAAAACAAGATGTGAAAGGTCGAATCATGGACAATCCAGAAGTGATGAAAACCGATCAGGAGAGTATCTATGATATGCATGACGATATGCAAACCGTCGATTCGATTCCAATGGAAGATTTGAATCAAGAAGTAAAAGAGGAAAAAGATCATACAAGAACAAAAGATTCATCTTCGAGCGAGGAACGTTATCCAGAATAAAAAGAGGGCTGCCACTTCAAGTGGCAGCCCTCTTATTATTTTGTTTTCTCAATAACCGCTAAAGCTTGTATAACAGATCCATAGGTGTGGAAGTCCGAGAAATCAATGTTTCCTTGAACGATAGCCATCGTAATGTTCGGACGCATTCCTGTAAAGTACAGATTAATGCCAAGCAGCTGTAAAACATTGTGAAGCGTAAAGATATGCTGTGCTATTTCTGAGTCGATTGTTAGAATTCCTGAGAAGTCGATAATCAAGTGATCCGTTCCCATTTTAGGGATTTTAGGGATGACATAATTTAAAATATACTCCATACGCTCATAATCGACAATTCCAATAAAGGGAAGAATGGCGACCCCTTCCTGTACGGGAACAATCGGAGCTGAAAGTTCATTGATTTGCTTTTGACGCTCTTTTAATTTTTGTGCTTGATGTTTCTCGAAGGATTTAATGGTATGCACCATTGCGACATCCAATAAGTAATTAAAGCGGTTCATAATTCGAACGATGCGTTCTGCATCGATTCCCATATCTATGGCGATTTGAGAAATATGGGTGGAATAAATTAACCGATTTTTTGCCAAGGGCTCAATCGATTGTGAAAATTGTTCCATATTTTGAGACGTCGTTTCCCCTTGCTTTTCTGCCCATTCCAGAAGTTCTTTCGCAGCTTCCTCGTCCGTTGCAGGGAAGGAACGAGCCATCATACGAAGAAACTCCACATTTTGCTGTTTGGCAAGATTTAATTGTTCCTCTGTTAACTCAAACTTGATATTGGTTTTTACCTCTTCAATTACTTGATCGATTACTTTTTCTGCATTCTCTAATAGATAGTCGCTGACACGTAAAATCTGTTCCATGTGATCCTCCTAAATCATAAAATCAACAGAAGCCGCAAGTGTTTCTTCTGTGATGTCATAATGTGATTGATGCCATTTTGCTTGACGGTGCATGACTAAAATTGCTTGTGGAGATTGATGTTGAACGTTCAAGTCATTTGCAATTTCAAGCGAGATTGGACGATGCTCAATGACTTTTACAAAATAGATAGGGAGTTCAGTTTTAAAGGATTGAACATTGGTATGTGCAAATGAAGAGATAGGACATGTTGTACTATGTTTAAAGACAAAAAAAGGTTGCTTTTCTGATAACTCTAACAGTTCCTTCCAATGCTCATGAGATGTAATCTCTTGTAACTTAGCCATTTGAATCATCCTTTCCTGATTTCCTGTGTTTTCAGTTTACCACAAAGTATTTGGGGAAAGATAAGAGAAAGCTAAGAGAGGATGAGATGAAATGAATAAAACAACAAAATGGACAGCAGGACTTACTTTAACAGCAGCCATGGTGTTAGCGGGATGTAACGAGACACAGGATAATACGGTAGAAACGGAACCGAGCGAATCGTCTCCAGTGGAAAATAGTGAACTTGTCACACCGAATGATTATGGGTTTACAAAATTCGATTTGTCGATTGATACAGCAGATGAAAATGATGTCATCGATGTAGATTATGAGGCAGGAAGATCTGGTATGGAAATCGAGTATACCAATAAGATGGAAGACATCCGATTGGGTGGAGACGAAGCGGGAACTCAATTGGATCCAATTTTAACCGATTTAGGATTAACGCCAGATATGACAAAAGAGGATGCGATCAATAAAGTAGCGCAAGCTTTTGGTGTCATGGATTACACCGACTTTGAATTAGAAGTGGAATTTGAGGACGGCCAAGAAGTGGAATGGAACGACAAAAAATAAGCAAATAAAAAAGCCCAGTGGGCTTTTTTTATTTGCCGAACAAACCGTCTGTAACGCCTTTACCAGGTTGTCCTTGATGGCGCATGGATTCCGGCGTTTCTTGACCAATTGTATCCGCATCATTTTTCTGTCCACGCATTGACGTATTTGTGAATGACTCCACTTGTTTCGCCAATTTATCGCGTGAATCTTTATTCCTCATTAAATATGCTGCTCCTAGTCCAAGTGCCGTAAATAGTGCTGTATTTGATAGTTTTGCCATTTTCTATCGCCTCTTCCACTCGTATTTTTTACTATCTTATATTTTCCCTTCTGAATTGGAAATAAACATATCATTTCGATAACAAAAATGACATTTTCAAGAGCGTGTTTATCCATAGTGCAGGAGAGGAATGGAAGGATTAAGTCAAACTTTTAGTAAGAGGAAACGAAGGAGGAAATACAAATGGAAAATAATCGTCATGTAGAAGTTGCTTGGTCACAGGAAGAGTTAAATCAAAAAATCGAAACATTACGTGCACAAGGATATAATGAGTCCGACATCCACGTCGTGGCCCGAGATCCGGAACGTTTTCAATTGGACTCTACGGATGCTCATGTAGATACACATGAAGCGGGATCTTTCTGGGATCGTTTTAAATCATTCTTTACAGGTGAAGATGCGACGACAGAAAGTTTAGGCCGTTTGAATCTAGAACAACATGAACAGGAAATGTACGCAACTGACCTTACAAATGGCGGTGCTATCCTTTATGTAGAGGGAGTAACGCGCTCAGATGACTATGAAACGTTTGGTGAAACAGGGAATTCGTATGAATCCTATCACGGAGAAACAACAAATGGATCTGTTGGTACAGAATTTGTGAATCAACGCTTCAATCAAAATGAGACACCACTAGGTGAGCATACTCCGGAAGAAAACCGGGAATTGTTTTCAAGTGCACATAACTCATACAAAGAGGATGAAATTGTACAAGACGATGCGTTTGAAATCAAACCTCAATTGACATCCGCGGAAAAGACGACTTCGTTTGAGACGGCGCAACCACGTTTTGAATCTGATACCGCTTCTTTCACTTCAGATGAAACAACGGAATCACGCATGGAAGTTGGTTATGAGGAACAACAAGCGTACGGTGCAGAATCTCCTGGTGCTGACCCAAATCTAGGGCCAGCCGCATTCGGTAACCTTGAACCTGCGATGGAAGATGAGGGGCGAGAGCCTAATGCTATCGAAGACAGTTTAGCAAATCATGAACATGAAGACCGTGTCGAAGAAATTGAAAATCGACGTTCAGAAAACCACATGCAACATCGTGATAAGTATTAAGTAATCGACCCGCTATGGCGGGTTTTTTTCTAGACACTATAATACCTATAAGGGTATAGTTGAGTGGAGGTGAAGAATATGAAAAAATGGTGGATGATGATGGGTATAGCTTTAGTATTTCTTGGAGCTTGCAATGGTGGGGAAGAGGCCTATCAAACAATTGAGATAAGTGAAATCGAATCCTATCAAGAGGAAGGATACATTGTTGTAGACGTGCGTGAGAAAAGTGAATACGAAGCTGGTCATATCCCAGGTGCGATGAACAAACCTCTGTCTGAGATTTCGAATGGCAACCTAGATAGTTTAGATCCATCTCAACCCTATGTTATCGTTTGCCAGTCCGGAAATCGCTCCAAACAAGCGAGTGATAGTTTAGTTGAAGCGGATTACAACATTGTGAATGTCAAACAAGGCATGTCGAGCTGGACGGGGTCTGTTGAATAAGTTTCGGGTAGAGGAAACTTTATAGAATTTCAAAAGACGAGTTTCTAAGTAAACTGTAATAACAAGAGCAGCGCCCCGTGACGGAGAAAAATGTCATGGGGCGCTGCTTTTGCTTTACTATTCTTTGATTTATAAAATACGTCTAGAAAATATTCACTCATAGTGGTGGAATGACGAACTCAACTGCTTATTTTAGAATGAAAAATTAATTTTACCGTCATCGCTCAGCTGAAGAGCAGCGGAGAACGTTTTCCCTTGTTTCGATGTGAAACCTTTCAGCTTTCCGGTTTTGCGCTTTGTACATAAAGTTTCAATCACTGCAGGAGACAATTTCTTTCCAGCTAGGCGAAGAGGGAACGTTTGCGTGCAGCCATTCTTATAATTCGAGCAGCCATAGAATGATTTTTTTAAGACGATCGTGCCTTCCTTACAGTGTGGGCATGGAATCTTTCCGGTACTTTGTTCTTTCTCAGGAAGAGATGCAAATGTTTTCCCTTCAAGTGTCTGAGGTACGGTCTCAATCGTCTTTTGTATAAATGCTTCAATTTGCTGGAGGAACTGTTCTTCCTTAGCTTCTCCGCGACCGATCTTTTGGAGATAGCTTTCCCATTTGGCCGTCATGGCGGGACTTGCGAGTAATGTTCCATTAACAGACTGACATAAAATACGGCCTTTTTCCGTAATGGCTACTTCGTTTTTGGTCACTTCGATATACGCTTGTTTTTTAAGTGTCTCGATGATGCCGCTTCGCGTGGCTTCTGTACCCAAACCTTCAATTTCCTTTAATAGAGCCGCGTCTTCTTCGTCTTCCACGAGTTTTCCACATGTCTTCATCACTTGAATCAATTGTCCTTCGGTATACGGTTTCGGAGGTTTCGTTACACCTTCTTCAATATGGACTTTTGCTTCCACAGGCATTCCGGCTGTTACTTGAGGGAGCCAATCTTCTTTTTCTTTTTGAGGAAACAGTTGCTTCCATCCTATGTCGAGAGGAACGGTTCCTTTCGTAAAGAAAGAAATGCCATTCACATCTGTGACGATGGTGGTTTCCCGATACAAATAAGGTCGGTGAAACATTCCCAGTGTCGTGCGAACAATTTCATCATAGAGATTTTTCTCCAGCCCCGTTAGTCCAGCAACGGTCTTTTCTGTCGGCAATTTCCGTGTAGGAACAATCGCATAGTGTTCTTGAACTTTCGAAGAATCTACAAACCGTTTTGATGGAGCTGTATTTAATGGAAAGTCCACTTGCACACGTTTCTGTAGTTCTGGAGCCAACTCTTTAATATAGGCAAACTCAGAGGGTGTGATATGGCGCGTATCGGTTCTTGGATACGTGATCAATTTCTTTTCATAGAGCGACTGCGCAGCCTTTAAAACAGCGGAAGGACTGGCCTTCCACTTCCGGTTGGCCGTCATTTGAAGACTGGATAGGGCATGTAACTGCGGAGGTGGTATTCGTTTTTCCTTTTCCTCAACTTCTGCCACTGTTCCGGGAACAGCAACGTTTTCCTGTAAAGTTGCTTTTGCAAGCAGCTCCTCTAGTTTTTTCCGATCACTCGTCTTTTCTTTTGCTTTTCCTTTGTACTCGGTTTCTCCGGTTCGGAAAATGCCTTCGAGTTCATAGAAAGGTTCCGGTTTGAAATTCTCCATTTCCAATGCACGCTGGTAAATAAGAAATAGTGTTGGAGATTGCACGCGTCCTATGGAAAAAACAGAAGCAATTCCTTTCTTTTTCAACAAGATGGTATAGATGCGTGAGGCATTCATCCCAACAAGCCAGTCGCTTTTTTGGCGAGTACGTGCTTCTTCATATAACAAGAGGTCACGGTCATTGGGCTGTAATTCCTGAAACCCTTTTCGGACTTCGGAGACTTCAAGCGAGTTGATCCATAGTCGCTTGATCAGTTTATTTTTCACACCAGCGACAGCTAAGATGGAATAGAATATATTCGAACCTTCTCTGTCGATATCGCAGGCATTAATTAAATAACTCGCTTCTTTCATTAAGCGTTTTACAATAGCGAATTGCTCGTATTTTCCTTTTGCTACTTTATAATGAAACTCTTTAGGGAGAATAGGTAAAGAGGATAGGGTCCAACGCGTCCACTTGCTGTCGTATTCTTTTGGTTCACGCAGTTCAACAAGGTGGCCAATGCCCCAAGTCAATGTGGCACCTTCAGGAAAAATCGGATCTGGAAGAATGTCAATGTAGCCTTTTTGTTTTTTTGTTTTGAATGCATCCGCATAGGCTTTGGCTTGGCTAGGTTTTTCTGCAACAATTACCGGTTTCATAAGTGAGGTTTCCTTTCGAAGTGAAATGGGCGGGGATAGAACATATGTTCATAGTATACGGGTTCGCTGACATGAACGCAAAGAAAAGCCACATGTCTTCTTTCGACAGGCGGCTCTCGGTCTTGGGCAATTGCCCCTCTATTTATTTACGATGAGAATCAGCTTTCCATTATCAAGCTCTTCCTCAGCTGTTTCGGCTTCTGCTTCGGTTAATCCGGCAGCATGCATATCGCTTCGAAGCTGATCTCCTCGTTTACTAAACGCATTTTTCATAGATTTAAAAAACCCTTGCTCACTCATTCCGACTTTTTCAGTATCAAGAACGTCTGCAATATGACCTTCTCTGTCTTTTGAGTGGGCGAATAAGTACATTTCATCTCTTGAGTGTCCCTGTGCCTCTAGTTCTTCAACTTTTTGCTTCGCTTGTACAGCATTTTCTAATGTGTATTTGATAGCCATATGTTGAATCCCTCCAATGAATATGTGTCTATTTAGTATTTACCCGCTTATTTATTTGCTAAACCAAATAACTTTTCAAAAGAGGAGTTTTCAGATTAAACTGATAGAAAGAATGGAGGATGAACAAATGACATTTTCAATTGTTGGCTTTGATGAGAAGACGGGAGAACTGGGCGTGGCCGTGGCTTCAAAATTTTTAGCGGTAGGTGCAGTTGTGCCATTTGCAAAAGCAGGAGTCGGAGCGATTGCTACACAATCGTTAGCGAATCTTTCCTATGGAGTACAAGGGCTTGAGCTGTTAGAAAAAGGACATACACCTAAAGAAGTGATGGAGAAATTAACGTCGGGTGATGAAGGTCACGCATGGAGACAAGTGGGTATAGTAGATGCGACTGGGCAAAGTGCTACATATACGGGTGATGACTGCTATAGCTGGGCGGGAGGCGCCGCTGGAAAAAATTACGCGGCACAAGGAAACATTCTCGTAAGTCAGCAAGTAGTGGAACAGATGGAAGCTACATTTGAACAAACGGAAGGAACACTTGCCGAGCGCTTGCTTGCCGCTCTGATGGCTGGTGATTCTGCGGGGGGAGATAGTCGAGGACGACAGTCTGCTGCTCTTCTTGTTGTCAAGGAAGGCGGAAGTTATGGTGGGTACACCGATCGCTATATCGACTTACGGGTAGATGATCATGAAGACCCTGTGCAAGAAGTAGGGAGACTATTAAGACTTCGTAATTTATATTTTGAAAAGACAAAAGCAGAAGACGTACTCGAGTTATCTGAAGATCAAGTGACGCGTGCGGGCAACTATTTGTATACACTTGGATATGTGAAAGATGAAAAGTCTTCGAAAGAAGATATTATCGAAGCGCTTCAAACGTATCAACATACTGAAAACTTTGATGAACGTGTACAAGAAAAAGGGAAGATTGATCGTCTTGTTTTTGAGTTTCTGGAAGAACAGGCGCGTACGTTTACACAATAAAACATCCGGGTAAACAGTAGCATTGCTCACAGCAATGAAGAAAGGATGTTATATATGGTGAAGCCACTTATTGGTATATCAGCAGAAATGTCAAAAAATCAAGATCACTTTTGGTTACCGTTTGTCTACGTACAAACTGTATTAAAATATGGCGGACTGCCTTTAATGATCCCTGTCATGGGAGATGAAAATTTAGATGAGTTATCACTTCGCTTGGACGGATTGTTTATCACAGGTGGCGAAGATATTGACCCTTCCTATTACGGAGAAAATCCACATTTGAAGCTTGGGAAGATTGCTCCTGAAATCGATCAGATGGAATCTGAGCTAGTCAAACGAATGTTGGAACTCGACAAGCCGTATATCGGTGTATGCCGGGGGCTTCATATGTTAAATGTTGTTCAAGGCGGATCAATGTATCAAGACATTCATGCTCAACGGGAAGAAGAGTCCTATCTGCATCTTCAGCAAGGACCTCGTACGTATCGCTCACACGAAGTGGAACTAGAGCCGGATTCGAAAATCGGGAAACTAATTGGACTAGAAAAGTTCCGAGTAAACTCTTTCCATCATCAAGCCTGTAATGAAATCGGACGAGACTTAGAAGTTGTAGCTCGCGCTACGGATGGAATTATTGAAGCAATGGAAAGTAAGACGCATTCCTTTGCGTTTGGTTTCCAGTGGCATCCGGAAGAATTTGCAATGGATGGTGACGAACATTCTGGAAACCTTTTCGATGCCTTCATTAAACAAGCAGTTAAACGTCGAAATGAAATTGACGATTCGAAGAAACGAGACCGACAATAACACCAACCAACTGCATCTCCTTGAGAGGTGCAGTTTTTTTGCAAGGTGAAGGGTTTCAAGAAGTTTGTGATAGTGAGAGGGATCTAGGTAAGTGGCGTACTAAAAATCAGTCTTTTGAATGAGAGTATATCCGAAGCAATTGCATGGACGTTCTAGTATGATAAGAAAGGAGCGAATACTTACATTAAGGAAGTGACACATATGGATGCAGTATCTCAATTTAAACAAGCACTGGGAAATTATCCAACAGGAGTAACGGTTGTTACTGCCAATGATCCACAAGGGAATCCGATTGGAATGACTGTGAACTCATTCGCATCGGTCTCTATCGATCCACTATTGATCTTATGGTCGATTGACAGGAATGCGTACCATTTTGATGCATTTACACAAGCAAAGACATTTAACGTCAACATATTAGCAGCAGATCAAAGCGATGTTTGTATGCTTTTCGCTAGCCGTGTAGAAGATCGTTTTGGCAAATGTGAATGGCACAACGGAACAAATGGCGTTGCCGTGTTGAAAAATGTGGCTTCTCAACTCGAGTGCAACGTGTACAATACTGTCGACGCAGGCGATCATATCATTTTAATTGGTGAAGTGACGAGCATCGTCAATGAAGAGAAGGAACCTCTTCTTTACCACAAACGCCTCTTCGGAAAAATTCCAGATGCGTTTTACCAACAATCATAAGTGATAGGATACAAACAACCCATGATGCACCTGCGTCATGGGTTTTGATGTGTCTTGATGGCCCTTATAACTCCAGCCCGTTCGGCTTTTTCCATTTTCGTCGTCGCTTCCGCCACAGAACAATTAAATAGATCAATAATGCTACGACAGCAACACCTACTAATGAAAATTGTTCAATGGATGCTTCGAGAATTCCTTCCGATACTAAGGCAAGAAGTAGAAAGAAAATGAAGTTTCCGAGTGCCGTTGCCAAAATGAAGGGCAGAAAGCGAACGTGACTTAAGCCCGCTGCCAAGTTTACCAGGCTTGTCGGGATGAAGGGGATGATTCGTGCTTGAAACACATAGATAAAGCCATTGTCATTTAACGAATGGAGAATTGGCTTTGGAATTTTCCGCGCAACGAGATCATCGAACAG
Source organism: Chryseomicrobium palamuruense (assembly GCF_042649045.1). NCBI lineage: Bacteria > Bacillati > Bacillota > Bacilli > Caryophanales > Caryophanaceae > Chryseomicrobium > Chryseomicrobium palamuruense. The sequence continues at coordinate 294,426 of NZ_JBHSEF010000009.1, forward strand.
ATAGCGGACTCCATAGAAAATGAAAGCGGAAGATAGAATGCTCGCCAACCAGCTCCATAAAAAGCCTGGAATGAGACCAAAAATCAAAACATTAATTGAAATGACCAAAAGTAAAGGGAAAATAGTAAACGTGTGCTGAATCAACATAATTAAAAAGGTTAATAATAAGGTTGTCGGTAGGTTTCTAGCTAAATAGCTTTGCGCTTTCTCCGTCTCGCCATTAAATAGATAGGAAAACAGGTCGAAGTGCAAATAAAGTAGCCATGTGATGAGTAGTAAAGCAGGGAGAGTAATTACCAATTTTTTCATAGCGCACCTCAGGTCTTCTATTCTTTCCATCATAGCATGCTTTTTTGAAAGAATTAGGAAATATGTATCGTTTTTCGAAAAGTTCGTCAATTTGTCGAAATCGGGTGGTAAAATGAAATCAAAAAACCGAGGTGACCCATGAAACGAAAAATCACTTGGATGGCCGCCATCCTACTAGCATTCAGCTTATTTGGCGAACATTCACAAGCAGAAGCATCTACAGATTATACACATATCCGAAATGCAGCGAATAGTATTTTGTCGGATTCACGCTTTCAACGATCCAATACATCTGTCACGATTCGGAAGGCAAGTACAGGAGAGATTGTGTACTTCTTTCATCCGGATAAAGCTGTAACGCCTGCGTCAACAATGAAATTGATGACAGGAGCGAGCGCCCTTGGCTTACTAGGTGAAGATCACCGTTTTACGACATCCATGTGGACAAATGGGAAGAAAGTATCGAAAACGTTGCACGGCAATTTGTATTTAAAGGGTCAAGGAGATCCGACACTACTCAAAGCAGATTTAACGAACTTTGCAAAACAACTGAAAGCTCAAGGCATCGTTCGCATCAACGGAAGCATCGTTGGTGACGATACGTGGTTTGATTCGCAACGAACAACCGGTGCTATTCAAAAAGAAGATGAGCCGTATTATTATGCCGCTCAAATTTCCGGGTTAACCATTTCCCCAAGTACAGATTACGATGCCGGGTCGATGATCGTTAGTGCGTCACCGGGTGCTGTCGGTGGACGAGCGAAAGTGTCTCTTGAACCTATGACAAGTGTGGTGAGTGTGAGTAATCAAACGAAGACGGTACCTAGAGGATACGCGAATACGGTGAAAATTACACGTAAGTCGGGTACAAACACCATTGTAATTACCGGAAATATTCCGGTAGGTGCAGGAACGAAAAAAGAATGGATCTCGGTTTCCAATCCAACTGCCTATACATTAGATGTCTTCAAACGAGCATTGCTTGCGGAAGGCATTCATTTTGCTCCAGGACAAGGGAAGGTTGTAACAGGTAGTGTCCCAACGTTTGCGACACCTCTAGCAGAGAAGAAATCGCAGACATTGAAGCAGTTGTTACCGGTCTATATGAAACTAAGCAACAATACGATCGCGGAGACGCTCGTTAAAGAAATGGGCCAGAAAGTAAATGGAGAAGGAAGCTGGTCAGCAGGTATCGAAGCCATGCGTACATATGGTACATCGATTGGATTGGATATGAGCCAGTGGCGTTTCGAGGACGGTTCTGGGTTATCCTATAGCAACCGACTGACCTCCCGACAAGTGAGTGAACTTCTCTACGCAGTCCGTCAAGAGTCATGGTCAAACACCTTTGTTCACTCTCTTCCGGTCGGTGGTGTAAACAATCGCATTACCGGTGGAACGCTCCGCTACCGTTTAGACACAACGGCGACACGTGGAATCACGAAAGCGAAGACGGGAAGTTTACGAAATACGAAGGCACTCGCGGGCTATACGAAAACAGCCGACGGGGAAGAACTGATTTTCACGATTCTTACGGATCGTAACCCAACGAACATGATTCCACTGATCGACCGTTTGGTCATCTCCATATCAAATGCAAAACGCAAATAAATAATCACTGCATGTTCTTCTATTCTCACAGAAGGACATGTAGTTTTTTTTATAGGAGCTGAAACAGAAGTTTTCCAAAAATAAGCAGGAATCGAGTCGGTCTTGTCGAATAGTATATTGTAAGCGTTTTCAAACATCTTGAAAAGAGGGATACAATGAAACTAGCACACTTTATCGGCGGAGAATGGATGGACGGAGCGTCGCACAAAGACGTTCTGAATCCAGCAACAGGAGAAGTACTTGCAGAAGTACCAATGGCAGATGCAGATGTGGTCGCTCAAGCAGTTGAACAGGCGAAAGCTGCGCAAAAACAATGGGCAAAAGTACCAGCACCGAAGCGCGCCCAGTACTTGTATGCCATCGGACGACTGATGGAAGAACGCAAAGAACACCTCTCGCAGGTACTGACGAAAGAAATGGGTAAAGTGATCGAAGAAGGGCGTGGCGAGGTCCAAGAAGGAATCGACATGGCCTATTATATGGCAGGCGAAGGGCGCCGATTATTTGGTGAAACCACGCCTTCTGAGCTTGCAGATAAATTTGCGATGAGCGTTCGCGCGCCAATTGGTGTCGTTGGACTGATCACGCCGTGGAACTTTCCGGTAGCTATAGCTACGTGGAAGTCATTCCCGGCACTTGTTGCAGGAAACACATTCTTATGGAAGCCAGCAACAGAAACGCCAATGATGGCGTACGAAATGGCAAAAATCTTTGAAGAAGTGGGACTTCCAAAAGGCGTTGCCAACGTCGTATTTGGTTCCGGGTCTGATGTTGGAACCGCAATGATTGAGCATCCGGATGTGAAAGTAATTTCGTTCACCGGGTCAACGGATACAGGAAGCAAAGTAGCGGAACTAGGTGGCCGCCACTTGAAAAAAGTATCGCTTGAAATGGGTGGGAAGAACGCGGTCATTGTTATGGATGACGCGAACCTTGACCTAGCAGTGGACGGGATTCTATGGAGTGCTTTCGGAACAGCGGGACAACGTTGTACGGCATGTAGTCGTGTGATTGTGCATAAAGATGTCAAGAAGCAGCTCGAGGACCGTTTGCTTGAGAAGATGAAGCATCTGACAATTGGAGACGGAACGGATGAGTCGGTGAAAATAGGGCCGGTCATCAATGCGGGTGCTTTAGAAAAAATTCATAGCTATGTCGAAATTGGAAAACAAGATGGTGCGAAACTTCTGGCGGGCGGAGAAGTACTTAAAGATGGAAATCTTTCGAAAGGTCACTACTATGCACCAACCCTCTTTACAGATGTCCCTTGGGATTCCCGTATTGCGCAAGAAGAAATCTTCGGACCGGTCGTATCCATCATTGAAGTGGCATCTCTAGATGAGGCGATTGAAGTGAACAATAGTGTGAAGTACGGGTTGTCGAGCTCCATCTTCTCACAAGACGTGAACACTATTTTCAAAGCACAGCGAGATCTAGATACAGGAATTGTTTACGTCAATGCAGGAACGACAGGAGCAGAAATTCACTTGCCATTTGGCGGTACGAAGGGGACAGGAAATGGTCACCGAGATTCCGGGGTAGCTGCACTCGACGTCTACACAGAATGGAAGAGCATTTATGTCGACTTCAGTGGTAAGCTGCAGCGCGCGCAGATCGACACAGAGTAAGCCAGAACAAATGGGAGAAATCACAACAAGGGGGCTAATCATATGATCGTAGGCGTACTTGGTGCCGGTTTGATGGGGAAAGAAGCGGCAACGGATTTAGTCAAAGGACCCAATGTAGAGAAAGTCATTATTGGAGATTTAGATGTCGGGCAAACGGAGATGTTTCAGCAAAAGCTACAAAATCCGAAACTGGAAGTCCGCCATCTGAATGCAAAGGATGACGACTCGTTAAAATCACTTATTCAAGATTGCGATGTAATTGTCAACGCGCTGTATTATTCATTTAACCAACGCGTGGCGGAACTCGCGATTGAACTCGGCGTGCATGCTGTCGACCTAGGTGGTCATATCGGTGGTGCGACCGACTACATTTTAAAACTCGATGAAAAAGCCAAAGAAGCTGGGGTGACGATGATTCCGGATCTAGGGGTGGCTCCGGGAATGATCAATATCTTGGCTGGGCATGGTGCAAAGAAACTGGATAAGGTCAGCTCGATCAAATTGTATGTCGGTGGGATTCCGGTCGAACCAGAAGGTATCTTCAAGTACAATCTCGTGTTTTCGCTCGACGGTGTATTTGATCACTACACTGACAAATCTCACGTCATTCGAAATGGGGAATTTCAAGAAGTCGATTCTCTGTCGGAGATTGAACCGATTCATTTCGATGGGTTTGACGAGCTGGAAGCTTTCCATACGGCTGGTGGGACCTCGACACTCGGGCATACATTTGCAGGTATCGATACGCTAGAATACAAAACGATCCGCTACAAAGGTCATGCTGAGAAGTTCAAGCTACTTGTAGATTTGGGCTTGACGAATAAAGAGACAACAGTGAATGCAGATGGTCATATTGTTTCTGTACGGGATGTACTTCGGGAAGTGTTAACGCCAAAGCTTCGGTTAGGCGACAAGAAAGATGCTGTTTTACTGCGTGTCATTGTAGAAGGATTTGAGAGAGAGGACCAGAAGAGTTATCTTTATGAGCTTGTGACGACAAAAGACGAGCTATCTGGTACTACAGCCATGGCACGGGCGACAGCGAATACGATTTCCGTCGTTGCTCAAATGATCGGAAATGAAACAATCACGTCTCGTGGCGTTCATCCACCGGAACTTATTGTGCCTGGTGAACTGTACATTCGAGAAATGGCAGCGCGTGGCGTAGAAATTAAAGAGTACGTTAAAACTGACCAGATGTAAGGGGAGCCCTGCAGCGGCATTGTCGTTTGCGGGGTTTTGTCGTTTACTGTCTATTTCCCGGGAAATAAAACGAAAAATAATTTTGGATATGCTGTAACTTTCTTCCGGAACTTCTGTCTAATGCATTAGAAAACCTAGAAGAAAGAGGGAAAGACAATGAAAAAGTGGAGAATGCCCTTATTTGCTACATTGTTAGTCGCTGCATTAGTCGGAGGATTTTATTGGGTAAGTGACTGGACAGGTGCAACGGTTCAAGCGAACCCAGAAATGACTGTAGTCACGAAAGAAGATGAGCTTCGCGATTACTTTGAACGGGTTAAGAAAGCGCAACGAGAATTCAATCTTGGTTTCGGTATGGTGTTGGAAGAAGCTGAATCAGAAGACTCTTCAGCAGCTGATAGTGCGAAGTCTTCGAACAGCGGGACAGGTGGCGGAGAATCGGACGTGTCTTCTACAAATAACCAAGTAGAAGGCGTCGATGAAGCCGATACCGTTAAGTTGAACGAAGACTATCTCTTCACAGTATCCAATCAAGAAGTGGTCATTTTCGATATTCAAAATCCGGAAGCGATGAAAGAGACGGGGCGCATTACGTTCGGTGGCGATCGGTATCCACATCAATTGTTCCTAACCAACGAGTATTTAATCGTCATGAATCAAAACTATATACACACGGTTCAACCGAAAGTGAGTGGTTCAGCGGAAGATGCGATGTGGATGCCAAGTGATGGAATGGCGATGGCGAGCATCTATTCTCTTGAAGACCCAGCCAATCCGACGCTAGTTCGTGAAATTGGTTCAGAAGGCTACTTGTCACATGCGCGGTTAACCGATAACACGGTTTATTTCATTTCCAATTTATACGATCGCATGTGGGCGTTTCAAGAAAATGAAGACATTGAGTTGCGTCCATTCAGCTATGATTCAGAGGAAGGAGAAAAGTCGTCGGTAGTTGATTATGAAGATATCACGATTTTGCCGGACACGCTTGAAGGGAGCTATACCATGATTTCTGCGCTCTCGCTCGATGATTTAGAGTCTGCGCAGCTAACCATGAAAGGGTACTTAGGTAGTAGTGAACAGCTCTATATGTCGACTGAATCGCTGTATCTCACGACAACCATTTATGAGAGTTCCGAAACAACTGAATCTGACGGAATCATGGACCGGATCATGATCTGGAATCCAGGGGTTCGCGATACAGAAGTGTTTAAGTTTTCAATCGATAAAACGTCAATCACGTATGTCGCCTCCCACCGCTTAGAGGGCCATCTATTAAATCAGTTCTCGATGGATGAGTACAATGGTCACTTTAGGGTGGTGACCACAGAAGGCGATGCGTGGAATGAAAAGCAGCTTTCAGAGAACCATTTATTTATCTTAGATGCGAACATGAATCGTGTTGGAGAAATCAAAGGACTGGCGAAAGATGAGCGCATCTACTCGGCTCGTTTTATGGGCGACAAAGCGTACATGGTAACTTTTAAAGAAACCGATCCCCTGTTTGTCTTTGACGTCGCAGATCCAAAAAATCCAAAGGTACTTGGCGAACTGAAGATCCCAGGCTTTAGCAACTACTTACATCCGGTCGGAGAGAATCATTTACTCGGCATCGGGTACGATACCGAAATGGTGACGTTCCCAGGGATGAAAGAGCCAAGCGTTGTCACGGGCGGGATGAAACTTTCACTTTTCGATGTGAGTGACTTTGCGAATCCGAAAGAACAAGATACAGAAATCATCGGTGGGCAGGGTACGTATTCCCCAGTGCACTATGATCACAAGGCCCTCATGATCCACCAGGAGAAAAACTATTACGGATTCCCTGTAACGGTCTATACGGGTAAGGCGGGCCAAGAGCTAACGTTTGAAGGCGAAGGCGCGATGATTTATAAAGTCACCCCGGAAGAGGGCATTACGAGGGCTGCTTCTCTCATGAATGAGAAAGTGGAAGGACAGCAATACGAAGAGTGGGAAAAACTCGTCCAGCGTCTTGTCTATGTGGATGACACCCTCTATACGGTTGCGATGAATCAAATCGAAAGCTACGACTTCACAACGTTCGAGAAAAAACAGACGCTGACTTATTAAGGATTACTAGCCCTACTACAGATGGGTTTTTAATAAAAGATGAGGTAAAGAAATACGGTTTGATTGTGCAGAAAGAAAAGCACGATCAGACCGTATTTCTATGTGGTCTTTGTGGATGACATACAATACATCTAATTTTGCCTGTAATCTCTCACTATACCTTCAAAAAATTCAATTTTCCCTACAATACAGACGACTTCCCCCACAATCAAAGGTTTTATTCAAAGTAGAACAGCTTCCCCCCCTGGTCACGCCAACCAAAAAGGATTCCAACAGAATTAGACATTGCCAAGCCCTCGCGAAGTTCGATAGACTAAGGGGAAGGGAGGCATGACATGTCCAATTATGAAATTACCGTAGAATGCTGCTTGTTGGCGGGACGCTTGATGATTGAAGGTGGGGCGGAGACATACCGGGCGGAAGATACGATGGAACGAATGGCACGGTCTCAGCACTTGATTGGTTCACAAAGCTTTGTCATGCCGACGGGAATCATGTTTAGCGGAAATAATAATGCCCCTACACGACTGATGCGTGTCAACAACCGTGTGACCGACTTAGAAAAAATAGCCATGGTCAATGCGGTATCTCGAAAACTCGCGAATCAGCAAATGACCATTGAAGAAGCCTACGACGAACTTCGCAGAATCGAGACCGAGCACAAAACCTTTCCATTTTGGCTGCAGATCATCTGTGCGGGTATCACCTCCGGGGCATTTCTATTGCTCCTAGGCTTCGACAGTCTAGACTTACCGGCAGCGATGGCCATAGGTGCACTCGGTTACGTGATTGCCACACTTGTGGAAAAACAGACACGCGTGAAGTTTTTTGCGGAATTTTTCGCCGCACTTGTTATCGGAATCGCTGCGTATTTTACTATCTATTCTGGATTTGGCAAGAATCTCGATGGGCTCATCATCGGATCGGTCATTCCGCTCGTTCCCGGCTTGCTCATCACCAATGCCGTGCGGGACTTGATGGCCGGCCATTTCGTGTCCGGGTTATCAAAAGGTGCCGAAGCGTTTCTCACAGCTTTTGCTATTGGAGCAGGCGTAGCACTCGTCTTGTCATTTTAAGGAGGGCCTATGGATATTGTGTATCAACTCTTACTTAGTTTTTTAGCGGCTGTAGCCTTTGGCGTCCTGTTTAATGCACCTCGACGAATGTTGATACATTGCGGGATAGTTGGTGCCGTAGGATGGTTGGCTTTTGTATCCGCCCGGTCTCAACTCGAAGATCAAGTGGTGGCCACATTTATCGGTGCATTTACCGTTGCGATGTTGTCACACGTCTTTGCCCGACGCCGGAAGATGCCGATGATCTTGTTCAGTGTCTCAGGAATCATTGTACTTGTGCCGGGTTCCTCTGCCTACAATGCGATGCGACATGTCGTCGAACAAGATTACCTCATGGCAATCGAACTGGGAACACGGGCATTGTTGATTTCCGGTGCTATTGCGATGGGACTTGTGTTTGCGGAAATCATCATGCAGATTTATTTAAAAACGTACAGCAAAGTCTTCGGGGCGAGAAAACGAAAAGGACTTGTCGACGTTGAAGACACACGGCAATTATAAAAACCAAGCGCAACCGGGCGCTTGGTTTTCTCACTATCTATTCATGTGCAAGGAAACGTTCTAATTCTCCTTTTTTCAGCGGCATCGACATGTGGAATCCTTGGAGTCCGTCACAGCCAATTGTTTGAAGTTGTTTCGCTTGTTGTTCGCTTTCAATTCCTTCAGCAATCACTTTAATTTGTAGAGAGTGTCCAAGTGACACCATCCCTTTGATCAAACGCAGTACTTTGTCATTACCAGACATCATTTGAATAAATGAGCGGTCGATTTTCAAACTCTCAATCGGGAGAATTTGTAGATATCGGAGAGAGGCATACCCTGTCCCGAAATCGTCGAGAACGAACCGGACGCCTTCTCGTTGGAGCGCATGCATCTGTTCAATGATTCTCTTCTCCGCTTCCGCTTCGAGTGCGAATTTTTCTGTAATCTCGATTTGCAGACGGTTGGCCGGACATCCTGTCTGTTTTAGGAGCTGCATGATGACACGGACCATGTTTTTATCATGGAATTCGCGCACGGATAGGTTGACGTTCACTTTAATGTCATATCCTTTTTGGTGCCACTCCGCAGCCTGAAGGCAACTCTTTTCTAACACGAATGCGCCGATATCATTGATGAGACCTGTCTGTTCAGCAATCGGGATGAGTTCTTCGGGGGACACACTCCCAAGGACATCACTTTCCCAACGGACAAGAGCCTCAAAACAGCTGACTTGTTTGGATGCACTATCAAAAATAGGCAAATAGACGACTTCTAAGTTTTGCTGATCAAGAGCTACGAGCAATTCTTTTTCAATTTCCACACGTCGGGAAAGTTTCGAATGCGCGTCTTTCGGTAGTGTGGTAATCAAGTTTCCACCTTGTTGGCGGACACGTTGAAGGGAATTATGGGCCGCCTCAATGATATGATGAATCGTCTTTTGGTCATCGGGGTAACGGGTCATGCTTCCACTTACCGTGAGTGCGACAGCTTTACGTTCAATATAGATCGGATTGGACTTTAAGAAATCGCTAAAGCCTTGGATGTACCAGTCACTAAGCGGGGTAAGAACCGCAAATTCATTGCGTCCCAAGCGGCCGATAATCGAATCCGGAAAATATTTCTTTAGCAAGTTAGTGAATTCGTGAAGTAAGGTTTCTTCGTGTTGTTCATTCATCAGTTCTTTTAACGTATAGAATTTATCGATGGATAATAGAACGTACGTAAATTCAATGCGTCTTGTGATGTGCTCTTTCATCAGCTCTTCCATTCGGTAGCGGCTGAGAAGACCCGTTTCGATATCTGTGTAGGCAGCTTCTTCAAGCTTCGATTGCATCATTTTCTTGTCCGTAATCTCTTCTTCGATAAAATAGCAGTGTACTAGATGTTTGTTTTCATCGACGACGGGTACCGCAAGAAGTTGAACCCAGTACGAACCACCAGACTTCGTACACTTCTCAAGAGACCCTTGCCACACTTGCCCGCGCTCAAGGTGCATCATGATCTGGTGGGCTTTTTGACGAGAAGGCTCTTCATCAGGAAGCAATTGCCAGAGTGACTTTCCAAGCACGCGTTTCGGAGTCCATTCACTGCGTTCTAGAAATTTTTGATTGGTGGATAAAATCATTCCATTGTCATCCATTACATAGAACATAAAGCCTTGTTTTAATCCAGTTTGTACCTGTTCCCATTCGTCCATGATGGGGTGCAGCGGCAGAGTAGGTTCTAAATTCTCAACCGTATAGTTAGTTTGTGCCATACAAAGGACTCCTTTATACACGTTTTTTATCAGTATAATTCATTATTACCAATTCGTCACTAAGAGATTGAATGATATGTTACAAAAGTTCTAGGTAAGTGGTAAATGAAATATAGAAAATAGGCAGGGGGAATCGAAATGAATTCACAACGTTGGAAAGGGATTGTTTTAATCATTACAGGTGCCATGTTATGGGGAGCAAGTGGTCCTATGATGGAATGGCTCCTAGAACACTATGCGATGTCTGTACCTTTCTTCCTGACGCTTCGCCTATTGATTGCCGGTGCGCTTGTCTTACTGTCACTGAGGTTGACGAAAAAGCCGGTCTGGCGAATCTGGAAGGACCGGGCGTGGCGCATCCGCCTGATGATCTTCGCAATCTTTGGGATGCTAGCGGTTCAATACACGTTTGTAGCAGCCATCCATGCCAGTAACGCGACGGTCGCGACGCTCATGCAATTTATAGGTCCCGTCTACATTATTCTTTTTGTGTCCTGGACAGTGCGGAAGTTTCCTCCCGTCTATCAAGTCATAGGAATGCTCGGAACGTTTGTTGGTCTTTTCTTCTTATTAACGGGAGGTCAGGTCGGAAAACTTGCGATATCAGGAGAAGCGCTCTTTTGGGGCATTGCAGTCGGACTTGCTTTCGCGTTTTATACCGTCTATCCTGCCAGATTGATGGCGGAGTGGGGTGTGCTCCTTGTGGTCGGTTGGGGTATGGTGATTGGGGGCGTCATTCTCGGAATCGTTTCCGGGGTATGGGCTTCCGATGAGTGGCACTTCTTGACGAACCCGACTGTCATCTGGATGTCTCTCGCCATTATAGTTGTAGGAACTCTGGCATTCGTCTTGTTTTTATCCAGTATGAAATACATAACGGCTGTAGAAACTAGTATCTTATCCAGCGTCGAACCACTGACCGCGATGGTCGTCTCCTTTTTCTGGTTCAGCCAAGTATTCGGTGGATTGCAGTACCTCGGCATGATTATTATGCTCCTATTTATCACCTGGTTGACGATTGCGGGAGAAAAACAATCAGAACATTGAGACTTGTTTTATAAACAGGCTGTGGCATAATTAGAGAAGTGATTAATTCGTATACCGAAGAATTTTGAGGTGCAGCATGAAAACCATACTTTCTTATTTGAAGCCGTACAAATGGCTCGTCGTTCTAGCGCTCTTCTTGATGCTGCTGGAACTGGCAGTAGAGCTTGTGCAGCCACTTCTCATTGCCAAGATTATTGATGACGGAATTCTAGCAAACAACCCTCAAGTGATCATTGAACTGGGGATCTGGATGGTCGCGATTTCGTTCCTTGCGTTTTTCGGTGCCCTCACCAATACAGTGATCGCGTCCCATATCGTTCAGAGCTATGGATATGATATTCGAATGGCGCTCTTCCGGAAGGTACAAGACTTTACAATGACAGCGTTTCTAAGGTTCCCGAACGCAAGCTTGATTACGCGTTTAACGACAGATGTCACGATGACACAAAACGTCATCTTCATGGGGCTGCGTATTATGCTCCGTGCGCCGCTCCTTGTATTCGGTAGTATTATCATGGCGTTTATCGTGAATCCAGCACTTGCGATTTATCTCGTGATTGGGTTTCCGTTCCTGCTCGTGTTTATGTACTGGATGAGCCGCAAAGGGATGGCGATGTTCTCACGCGTCCAAAAAGCGCTTGACCGCTTGAACCGTCAGATTCAGGAAAACTTGCAGGCAGTCCGGTTGATCAAAGCTTACCTACGCGGACGTTACGAGGCGGACCGGTTCAACACTGTAGCGGATGAGTTACGCAACGTCAACGTGACTGCTTTCCGTATCATGGAATTTATTTTACCGGTGCTCCTTCTTGTGATGAACATCAGTTTGCTGGCCGTGCTATGGTTCGGAGCAGATCTGGTCAACACAGGAGAAGCGCCACTTGGTGACCTGGTCGCGATCGTCAACTACGTCATGCGTATGACGGGTGCGTTCTCGATGTTTGCGTTTATCATTATCTTCTTCTCTCGCGCCAAAGCATCAAGTGAGCGGATGGAAGAAGTGTTATTGGTGGATGAAGACCTAGAAGTCGGACTAGACGCTGGGAAACTACCGCGCCGTGCTTTTGGAGAAATTGAGTTTGACAATGTCTCGTTCCGGTATCCGAATACGAAGGAATGGGTACTTGAAAATGTGTCCTTCCGTCTAAAATCCGGAGACAAGCTCGCTGTCATGGGCGCCACCGGAGCAGGAAAGTCGACACTCTTTAACTTGATTCCGCGCTTCTTTGAGGTCACGCGCGGGACAATCAAAGTGGACGGAGTAGCGATTGAACAGTGGCCACTCCGTGAACTTCGCGAAACAATCGGCTATGTGCCCCAACAGTCGGTTCTCTTTACTGGGAGTATCCAGGAGAACTTAGGGTGGGGAGATACAGAAGCGGAAGAAGAGCTTCTCGTCGATGCTGCCCGTAAAGCGCAGATCCACTCGTCGATTGAAGATTTCCCGAATCAATACCAGACGCGAGTCGGTCAAAAAGGCGTCAACTTGTCAGGTGGACAGAAACAACGTCTATCCATTGCTCGTGCCATTGTACGACGTCCGGAAATTCTCCTATTAGATGACAGTACAAGCGCACTCGACATCAACACGGAAAATGCGCTGTGGGAAGCGCTCGAAATCGAGTCCGCAACGATGCTTGTCATTACACAAAAAATCCGTACAGCACGAGGTGCAGACGCTATTCTGTTACTCGATGATGGAAATGTAGCTGGTTTCGGCTCGCACGAAGAGCTCCTACAAACGTCCGAACTCTATAGAGCCATCGCAGAATCACAGCAGGAAGGGGGCGATGAGCATGAACTTCTTTCGTAAACCCTTCGGCTATGAACCGATTTTAACTAAAGAAGACATCAACGGCACATCGGAAAAGAAAGTTGACAAAGCCTCCGATTGGAAGTCCGTCCTCTACCGCATCTGGCAATTTGTCGATGAACAGCGGCTCTTATTAATTGTTGTATTATTGCTAGTCCTTGTATCGTCGGTCCTCGCACTTGTAGGGCCGTACTTAGTCGGAGGCATCATTGACGATTACATCACCAGCCGCGACCTCGGTGGGTTATCGACGATTATCATCTGGCTCGCTCTCATTTATGTCGGCTGGTCGGTCAGCTTATATCTCCAGAACTTTTGGATGATTGGGATTGCCCAACAAACGATCTACCGTCTTCGAACGACGTTGATCGGACATTTGCAAAAGCTTCCGGTATCGTTCTTTGATAAACGTCAGCACGGTGAACTGATGTCCCGTGTAACAAACGATATTGAAAACGTCAGTCAAACGCTAAATACGTCCTTTATTCAAGTGTTCTCGAGTATCTTGACGCTTGCTGGGACAACGCTTGTCATGTTGCTGTTAAGCCCGCTGATGACAGTCATTACGCTCACAATTGTGCCTGTTATGTTTATTGCCATTCGCTGGATTACGAAGCGAACGTCAAAACTTTTTAAAGAACAACAAAAAGCAGTCGGTGAATTGAACGGAATGATTGAAGAGACAATTTCCGGACAACGCATTGTCAAAGCATTCTCTCAAGAAGACCGCATGATGGATGAGTTCTCTACGAAAAGCAACCGTCTCCGCAATACCGGATTTTGGGCATTGACCTATTCCGGATTCATCCCGAAAGTCATGAACTTACTGAATAACTTAAGTTTCACGATGGTCGCTGCCGTCGGGGGTATCTTGGCATTCTATGATCAGATCTCGATTGGTGAGATTGTCATCTTTACCGAGTATGCCCGTCAGTTTACGCGTCCATTGAATGACCTTTCCAACCAATTCAACACGGTCCTTTCCGCGATTGCAGGCGCTGAGCGTGTCTTTAAAATCATTGATGAAGATTCCGAAGAGGATACAGGACGGAAAGAGAACGATGTGGCACTGAAAGGTCATGTCGAATTGAAAGACGTTGTGTTCCGCTATAACAAAGAAGAGTCGCATCCGATCATCGACCACGTGTCATTTGAAGTGCGACCTGGTCAGACTGCCGCACTTGTTGGGGCAACTGGAGCTGGGAAAACAACGATTATGCAGCTACTTGCCCGTTTTTATGAAGTCGATGAAGGGGCTATCTTGATTGACGGGATTCCGATCCAAGACATTCCACGCCACACACTTCGTGCGCAGATGGCATTTGTGCTCCAGGATCCGTTCCTATTTGAAATGTCCGTCATGGAAAACATACGCTACGGAAAATTGAATGCAACGGATGAAGAGGTCATTGAAGCGGCCAAACAAGCGAATGCACATGAATTTATTATGAAGTTATCGGATGGCTATCACACGGTTCTGACAGGAGACGGCGGTGAGATTTCCCAAGGCCAGAAGCAGTTGTTATCGATTGCACGTGCCCTCGTCGCTGATCCAGCCGTGTTACTACTTGACGAAGCGACGTCAAGTATCGATACGGTCACCGAGATGAAGATTCAAGAGGCACTGGAACGTCTGATGGAAGGCCGGACAAGCTTTGTCATTGCTCATCGATTGAATACTGTGCGTCAAGCTGATATGATTTTTGTAATGGAGCACGGACATCTCGTGGAAGGTGGTCCGCAAAAGCAGCTCCTTGAACAGAAAGGGCGCTATTACCAAATGCTCATGTCTGGAAAGGAAGAAAACGAATGACCGAAGATTTACTCGTCGTGTCAACACCCGTTGACCTCGAAACGTGGGAAGAAATCAGTGAACTCGTAGCCGCCGCATCAGCCAAGGATAGTATCAGTTACGCACGTATTTTTAGCGTTGAGAATTTAAAAGATCCGCATTATTATGGGTTTTGTATTTTAGCGTACCACTCAGAAACCGATGAGTTGGTTGGCTTTGCTTCTGCAGTGGACCCGCTTAACACACGTGATTACGAGTGGAGCATCATGGTTCACCCGGACAAGCGCAGCAAGGAGCTCGGCGTTCGCATTTACGAGCGTCTAGTGGAGGAGTTCGAGAAACGTGACTTCATGTCCCAAACGGCGATGAACGCATCAAACAGCCCTCACTCAGCGGCGTTCCTTAAGAAACTTGGGTATCAGTATGCCTACTCGGAACGGACGATGAAGGCCCTCCCGAAAGCTGTGGAGATGGATGAAGGTCTACGAATCGAGAAGTACCGAGAAGACCAGGACCGTGAGACGTTAGAGGGCATTATTGAAAATGCGTTCGGGGATTCGAAAGAAGAAGTAGAAGCCTTGATTGAGTTCACTCAGTATGCGCCGAACCGTCAATTTTTCCTCGCTTGGGGGGAAGATACGGCACTCGGAGCCATGACGATCGTTCACGAACACGAAAAAATCTGGGTCACAGCTCTTGCCGTGCATTCGATGGCACGGGGCCAAGGAGTCGCAAGCAACCTGCTTCGTTTTGCGCAGCAGTATGCGTTTGACCAAGGCGTCAAGTCCATCTATTTGGACGTCGAGACAGACAACGAACAAGCGCTTTCCATTTATGAGCGCGTCGGATTCCAGACAGTGAATCATACGAAGTATTGGAAATTGACATGAACGGAGAGCACCTTTTCTTAGCGGAAGAGGTGCTTTTTGACGATTTAGATGTGGAGAACGCTCGTTCAGAAACCGTGAGCTAATACGGGGGCTCCAAAAATGCGCACTTTGCATTTCTGGAGGTCACGGATTAGTGAAGGGGTTTCTAGCGTTCGCAACTCGATAATGCTAGATGTGAAGAACGCTCGCTCCCTTTGCCTCAATGGCCGCGATGGCATTTGGCATGGATTTCAAGCCTGCGCAACTCGATATCACTAGATGTGGAGCCACCTGCTCCAGAAACTCCGAGAAAATCAGGCGTGCCCAATGAGGCGTCCTTTGCCTCAATGGGTGCGAATGATTTTAGAGTGTGTTTCTAGGTGGCGTAACTCGATAAGGAGGATGTTACCAATGAAGATTTTCGCACATAGAGGCTGTTCTGGAGACTATCCAGAAAATACACTCGCCGCATTTCGTGCCGCACGAGAACTTCCTATTGAAGGAATCGAACTGGATGTACATTTATCGCGTGACGGCGAGCTCATGGTTATCCATGATGAATCAGTCGACCGGACAACAGATGGTTCTGGCTTTGTAAAAGACATGATGAGTGAAGAACTGCGCATGTTGGATGCAGGCATTTGGAAAGGGGAGGCGTTTGCAAATGAACGTATCCCGTTTTTATCAGAAGTGTTGGAGCTGTTTAAAGACACAACGCATGTTGTAAATATCGAATTGAAATCGGATATCTTCCCGTATGAAGGCATGGCGGACCGCGTGTTAAGACTCGTAGATACGTTTCAGATGCGCGACCGTGTAATTCTGTCATCCTTCGATCACGAGACAATTGCGTACGTCGCGAAAATCTACCCGGATGTGGAAACGGCTGCGTTGACAATGGAAGTACTTATGGACGTTCCTGCATATTTGAAACGCCTAGGCGTTTCGTCTGCACACGTATTCTTCCCAACCGCGTTTCGTCGTATGGGGCACGAGCTGAAAGCAGCGAACTACCCGGTGCGCGCATACACAGTGAACGAAGTGGCGTACGCTGATATGCTACGCAAAGTAGGCATTGATGCTATTTTTACGGACTATCCGGAACGGTTTTTGTAGAGGGGATTATCAGAATGGCAGGTAGTGAGGCGGGTTGCGGGGAAGAAGTGAGGAATGGACCGGGTAGAGATCTTGAATGGACCGGGTAGGAACTTCCAATGGACCTGGTAAAGTCATCGAATGGATCTCTCCCTAACCAACTGAAAACGGCACATGACAAGTAACCTGTCATGTGCCGTTTCTATGTGGTTACCACTTTGCTTTATGTTCTTCGACGCTACCTAGCATGTGGGAAATGGTTAACTGGCCATAGCCTTCTACATCAATGGTTCCGTGGAAGTACCCGAACATCTGATGAACTGCCGAGTGCACAAGCTTCATGTTTGTTCGCGCAATTCGTTCAAAAAATGGCGTGAATGTCAGGTTCACATCCGAGGAAAACTTCGTCTTCAATGTCCATGGCTTCATATAGTTGGTTGTATCATATGTAAATAGTACATCTTCACTGATTTTATAGAGCTTTCTGTCAATAAACACGGCGTTTTCCGTCATCCCTGTCCCGTCCGTCCACTTGCCGCCAAAATTTAAGCCGACTCGTTTGTTGCCGATACGTTGGGAAGCAAAACCCCAATTCCATGCCGCTTCATGTGGCCAGATGCCGCGTCCGTAATCGAGCACTGCGAAGTTTTCTTGCCCGTCAAACGTGTAGCGGGTCTCTCCGTGCTCCACAAATCCGGAAGTTGGGAGTGTATGGTGCTTGGCGGTGAACTGGAAATGTTTGCGGTCCCATGGAATGACCACGTTCAAGGACTCCTGATTTTCCGGATGATCGATTTGGATCGTCGCCTTTAAGGATTCCCCTTCAAAGTCCGGAATGGAGACGAGGAGATGTGTGCGATTTTCTTTATGTATGAACTGAAGCTTCATTTCTTTCGATGAAGCTTCTATTTGAATGTAACACCTCTTCAGGCATTTGAATGCTTCGTGCCATAGGTAATGTGACAGTCTTTTCAATCAAACGTCCGGATTCATAATGGAAGAGGTAGACGAAACAGACGGCTGCATAATCCATATGACTGATGGTGGCAGAAAATAAAATTTCCTCGCCAAACACACACCAGTAGTTCCACTTTTTCTTGCGCAAATAGTTGCCGCTCAAGTTCGCTGTGATGAGTGGAGCTGCTGCATAGCCGATGGCCTGTGGATTCAAATGACCCTTTGCGTCACATAGGTTCACCGGTGCAGTCAATACGGGTTCTTTATGCTGTTTCGCCATGTCCGTCACCTCGCATTAGTTGTATGATAACTGTATCATATTTCCAGAATAGAGATGTGTCGAAATTTTTAATTGTTATACCATAGAGTCGCTAAAGTTCCTTGACCTGCATGGACTGCAAGCACTGTTGAAATATCCCCAACCACAATTTCTGTGCCTGGAGCGACAGAACGAAGCGATTCCGCAAATTCATTCGCTTCGTCTTCACAGTTTCCGTGCATTAAGTATATCTTTTTGATGGTGTTCTTTTGGTGGGACGCTTGGACTTTATCGAGAAGTGCTTGTTTAGCTTTCTTTAAAGAACGTACTTTTTCGCCTTCATTTAATTTTCCGTTAGGAGCGATATGGATGATTGGCTTGATTTTTAGTAAATTCCCTAAGTAGAATTGAGCACTACTTAAGCGCCCGCCGCGGTATAGCTGATCAAGAGCCCCTATCAAGATATAGTTCTCAAAATCCTTTACACGTTGACGTAATGCTACGGCAATTTCTTCTGCAGATTTCCCAGCTGTTTGCATCTCAATGCCTTCTTCTATCAGATGCGTGATTCCAGCTGAAAGAGAATGAGAGTCGACCAGGTGAACGTTGATTTCCGCAATTTCTGCCCCGCTCTTCGAAGAAGCAAATGTACCACTTAGTTCGTTTGATAGGTGGACGGCGATAATCTCATCATAAGTCTCATTTAAAGTTTCGTAGAGCTTCGCGAACTCTCCAGCAGCTGGCTGTGATGTCTTTGCTTTTTCTTTGTCTTTCGCTAGACGTTCGTAGACTTCCGTCTTCGTAATCGTGACTTCATCGGCATATGTTTCTTGGTCAAAATGAATGGACAACGGCACGATGTGCACATCCGGGTTGTTCTTTAAAGTTTCTGAAGGAAAAACACTGCTGTCTGTGACCCAAGCGATTTTTGTCATATGTGATAGACACTTCCTTTTCATTATTCTATGAATAATAATTATATCATGATGTCATTCAAAATAACTTAAAATTATGAAGATTTCTTGCGCCACCATCGTTCGTTCCAAGAATCCTGTGTATCAAAGTAATGACGCCAAAGGATGATGCCTACAATAAGGGAAAAGATGAGGAATAGGTCTATTTTTCCTATCCATAAAAAGTAAATGGGGTATACTAAAAATGCTATATTCATCGAAAGAGTAGCACTACGTAAAATAGCGAACAGAATGAGGAAGACCACAGCTAAATAAGCAAACGCGAATGGGTTGAAAGCAAGGCTGGCTCCCACAAAAGTTGCAATGCCTTTGCCGCCTTTCCCTTTTAGCCAAAATGGATAGAGATGTCCAAGGATCGCAAAGAGAAACCCTAGGGAAACCCAAAGCGGACTTAGGTCAAGCCACCTCCCAAGTAGAATGATAAGTGCGCCTTTTCCGCCATCTCCTAAAAAAGTCAGAAGAAAGGCGCCTTTGCCAAGGACGGTACCTGCGTTACGGGCACCTAAATTTCCGCTTCGTTCGGCCCGCAAATCGCCCCCTTTCCACTTTCCAACAAACCACGCCGTCAGCACACTTCCGGCTAAATAACAGGTGACTAAATAGAGTGCAATGATCATACGGAATTCCCCCTTACTTCTAGTGTATCATATGGTGATTGTGTGTATGAATTTGGTACAATAGAGGGAGTTCGGATGAAGGAGAGAATACCAATGAATGTACGTGAAGCAATTGAATCGAGACGCTCGATTAAGAAGTTTAATGGCCAGCCGGTCACAAAAGAGCAAGTAGTAGAAATTGTTCAGGCAGGGACATGGGCACCAAACCACGGGACGCGGGAGCCTTGGCGTTTAGTAGGGGCGGCAGGAGGGAAGATGGATCGTATCGTGGACGCGATCAAAGAGGTAGCTTTTCCGAAGTGGCGTGAGATGAGTGGAGAGGAGCTTGACGTGGCGCTTGCGAAATTCCGTTTGCCGGGTGCTGTGTTATTTGTTGTGGTTCCTGAGGATGCGCGTCAGAAGGAGCGTTTAGAGGACTTCGGTGCGGTGAGTGCGATGATTCAGAACATGCAGCTTGCGGCGTGGGAGATGGGCATCGGCTCGTGCTGGAAGACACCACCGTTCATTGACCACCCGAAATTCCGCTCTACGCTAGGCATCAAGCCAGGCGAACGCATCATCAGCATGTTGCAACTCGGCCACTTCGACGAAGCGCCGAAAGCGAAAGAGCGCAAGCCAGCGGAAGAAATCGTGACATTTTTTGAGTAAATAAAGGAAGCTAGGGCTGCAAGTTTATATGCGGCACCTAGCTTTTTTGTATGGAATGTATTTGAACTAAATCTCCATATAAATAGAATTCTTTCAAGTCATCATGAATCGTCTCAAAACCTTCGCTTTTCTGAGGGAGCACACCCAAGCCTCCTCCGGGTTACCCAAAGCTACGCTTTGCTCCCCCGTGTGGGGTCTCGGTCGCACTCTGAACCTCTAGAAGTCTTCGGTTTTGATCCAATTCATTCTCTTGTATTGCTAATTGAATAATGAATCTAACAACCGATCCAATCGATAACCGAGGGGCGGACCGTGTCGCGAAACGTGTCGCAAAGAAAAAAGGGCCACCCCATGCTATATACCCTGCATGGAGCGCCCCTAATTTTTTACTTCTTCAACTCGTCCGGCGTGAACTTCGCCATTTTCTCATAGTAGTTACCGATGACACGAAGACCTTTGTCGAAGTTCTCAAGATGGAAGTGCTCGTTCGGCGCATGGAAGTTCTCGGACGCTAAGCCGAAGCCCATAAGGACAACAGGCAATCCTAAGATTTCATCAAATGACGCGACGATTGGAATCGAGCCGCCGCCACGAACATACGCTGTCGGAACATTGTATACTGCCTCGTAGCTGGCACCCGCTGTTTGAATCGCTGGGTGGTCATATGGCGTGATAAATGGTTTTCCTTTGTCGAACTCAGAAACCGTCACTTCGACGCCATGTGGTTTATTTGCTTCCACATGCGCTTTGAGTTTCGCCACGATCTCATCCGGATCTTGGTCTGGAACAAGGCGGCAAGTGATTTTTGCACCGGCTTCGTTCGGAAGAACTGTCTTGATTCCTTCACCAGAGAAGCCACCAAATACTCCGTTGATTTCGAGTGTTGGGCGAGCCCATACACGCTCAAGATGGGTGAATCCTGGTTCTCCAAATAGAGCAGGCACCTTTAACTCTTCTTTTAATGCCACTTCATCAAATTCAAGTGCTGCATACGCCGCCCGTTCTTCTTCTGAAAGTTCACGAACGTTCTCGTAGAAGCCGTCGACTTGGATCGTGCCTTCCTTGTCGCGGAACGAAGCTAGAAGTTCCACGATTGCGTGAAGAGCATTTTGGACGCCTCCTCCGTAAAGTCCGGAGTGAAGGTCGCCTTTCGCCCCTTTTACGTCGATTTGAATTCCTGCAAGACCACGTAGACCGTAACATACCGCCGGTTGGACAGGACCTTGCATGCCTGTATCTGAAATGACGATGACGTCTGCTGCGAGAGCGTCTTTGTTTTCTTCGACATATGCATCAAGATTCGGGCTACCGATCTCTTCTTCGCCTTCGATCAAGAACTTGATGTTGACCGGAAGTACGCCGGTTTCTTTTAGAAGCGCTTCTACTGCTTTGACGTGCATGAACACTTGGCCTTTGTCGTCACTTGCTCCGCGTGCAAAGATTTTGTTGTCACGGACTGTTGCTTCGAACGGAGCTGTCTCCCATAAGTGAAGCGGATCAACAGGCTGCACGTCATAATGGCCGTACATTAAAATAGTGGGCTTGCCGGGAGCGTGTAACCAGTCCGCGTATACGACCGGATGCCCTGCAGTTTGGTCAATCTTCACGTTTTCAAGACCAGCTTGTCGCATCGATTCGGCTAACCATTCCGCTCCTTTTTTCATGTCTTCTTTGTGTTCAGATAGAGATGAAATACTTGGAATAGCTAAGAATTCTTGAAGTTCAGCTAAATGCGTAGCGCGGTGATTTGTGAAGAATTTGTCAAGTTGTGGTGAATGCATCGAATCCCTCTTTCTTGGTATGTAAGATAGGTCTAGTATAGCAAACTTTCAAAAAACAAGTAGTTTCACACCATGAAAAAGTCGACTTATGGTATGATAAATTCATCGAAAATTTTGAGCGTTACTTAATAGGAGGAAACAACAACTAATGGAATTTGTCTATCTAGGCATCTGTTTAGCACTGTCCTTTTTCTTTTCGGGCAGTGAAACCGCATTAACAGCAGTAAATAGGATGAAGGTCCAGCTTCGGGCTGAGCAAGGGGATCGTGCGTCACAAAATCTTCTCATGCTCCTGTCTAAGCCGGACCGAATGATTACCACCATCCTAATCGGAAACAATATCGTGAATATCGCGATGCCGACGTTATTGACGATTATCGCATTATATTATGGATGGGACATTGCAGTTGCAACGGCTATCCTGACTGTCTTAATTATTATCTTTGGAGAAGTATTACCAAAAACGATTTCGGTGACGTTTTCAGACCGAATTGCTTACTTGGTATTTCCAATCATCGGGGTACTTGTTTATATCTTGCGCCCGATCACATTCCTACTTGCCCAACTGACCAATGTTTTTATCCGCATCCTGTCAAAAGGTGCTGTGAAAGAAGCGACACTGACAAAAGAAGAACTTCGTTCGATGGTCGATATTGCGTCAACAGAAGGAACGTTTGAAGAAGCAGAATCGGAACGTTTAAAAGGTGTACTCGATTTCCCACATAAAGATGTAGAAGATGTACTGGAAACGCACCGGACGGAAATCGTTGGGATTCCTACGACGGCAACTTTTGAAGAAGTCCGCGCAATTATTTTAGATAATAATTACACGCGATACCCTGTGTATGAGGAAAGCATGGATGAAATCATCGGAATGTTCTACTCGAAATTGTTCATTGAGTGGACAATGAACCCGAGCCGTCCATTTGAAGAGTTCATTGATCGTGAACCGTTATTCGTCGTGAAGTCACTCAGCGTTGAGAAAGTGTATAAGCAAATGCTTGCAAAGAAAAAACATATGGCCATCGTTCTGGATGAATACGGTGGAACACTAGGAATTGTCACGCATGAAGACATCATTGAGGAAATGATTGGGCAAGAAATTGAAGATGAGACGGATGAAGGGGAAGAGCCGCTCGTGTATGAGCATACGGCAGAACGCCTGGTATGTGCCGCTCGTTTTGAAATCGAAGACTTCAATCATTTGATGGAACTGGATATTGAAACAGAAAACGAGACCATCGGTGGATTTATTATGGAGATCCTCGGTCACGTGCCGGACGAGGGCGAACGTGTTTCGTATGATGACTTGATGTTTGAAGTCAACGAAATGGACCGTAACCGAATTGTGAAATTGACGGTGACTCGTCAACCAAAAGAAGAAGTAACAGAAGAAAACCTAGCCAACGCGTAAGCGTCGCTAGGTTTGTTTTTTGTCTTATTACACACTTGTAATGTTTCTGAAAGAAGACTCGATGGTTCGTAAGGTTGTTGTCTGCGATGATAAGGGTACAAAGAAATGAACCGGAGGGGAACAACCATGCCGACAATTGAAACAGTCTACCAAGAACATAATCGCCAAATCTACTACCTATGCCTTAAGTTGACGAAAAATCCTGCAGAAGCAGAAGACTTGATGCAAGATGTGTGGATGAAAGTGGTTTGTTCCCAAGCGTATTTGGAAAACGTCGATCATGTGAAAGCATGGTTGACAACTATTACAATGAACACGTTCCGCGATAAGTACCGCAAAGATGTCCGTCGCAGCAAGCATATGGTCATTCAACCAGATCAGCTCGACGTATCCATTCTCGACTTGATTGCAGCGGACACGTTGCCGATTGATGAGCAACTTGCGAAAGAAAATGTCAGTGAGATTATTCAAGAGAAACTGGGACAACTCGACGCAATCTATAGTAAAACGGTCTTCTACTTCTACGTGAAGCAGTTGTCTCTAGTTGAAATTGCTGAATTGATGAAAGTATCTATTGGTACCGTGAAGTCTCGCTTATTCCGTGCGAAACAACGATTACGTGAACTTATTCTTAAGGACGAAGACATGGCAGAAATGTTGCTCGTTTATTAAAAAAAGACGCATTCCTCTACAATAGGGGAATGCGTCTTGATATTTATTATGAATGGACCTACTACTTTATTCGCTTTTCTCTTCCACAAACTCTTCACCCGTCGAGAACCATTCTTCTACATTCCAGACTTTCGTGACGAGACCTTCGTAAAAATCAGGTTCGTGAGAGACGAGGATGATGGTGCCTTTGTATTCACTCATTGCCCGTTTTAGTTCTGCTTTCGCTTGTACGTCTAAGTGGTTTGTGGGCTCATCAAACAGCATCCAGTTGCTTTCATCTAACATCAGTTTACAAATACGAACTTTCGCTTGTTCGCCTCCGCTTAAACTCGACATTGGACGAGAGATGTGGTCATTTTTCAGACCTGTACGAGCAAGAGCCGCCCGGACTTGGTTCTGATCCATGCCTGGGAAGGCACCCCAGACGTCATCGATCGGTGTGATGTTACCTGGTTTCACTTCTTGTTCGAAATACGCCGGAACTAAGAAGTCTCCGCGACTTACTTTTCCTTTCAGGGCAGGCACTTTTCCGAGCATCGTCTTAAGGAGCGTGGATTTCCCGACTCCGTTCATTCCGACAAGCGCAATCTTTTCTCCACGTTCAATCGTAAATGTAAGTGGCGGCAGTAAGGGCTTATCATACCCAATAACCAAATGGGCGGCTTCCACGACATAACGGCTTGAACCGCGTGCTTCTTTAAAGCTGAATTGTGCTTCTTGCGCCGTTTCCGGACGGTCGATACGCTCAATTCGGTCGAGTTGTTTCTGACGCGATTTCGCGCGACCTGTAGTGGAGTATCGTGCTTTATTTTTCGCAATGAACTGTTCTTGCTTCTTAATGAAGTCTTGTTGTTTTTCATACGCATCGATGTGCTGACGCTTATGTAGTTCGGCAAGTTCAATGAACTTCTCATATGTGGCTGTATAGCGCGTGAGCTTCGAGAACTCCAGATGGAAGATGACGTCCGTCACTTCGTTCATGAATTCTGTATCATGCGAAATCAGCATAAATGCGTGTGGATAATTCTTTAAGTAATTTGCAAGCCATGAGACGTGTTCTTCGTCCAGGTAGTTGGTCGGCTCATCGAGTAGTAATACTTTTGGTTTCTCTAAAAGCAGCTTCGCCAGAAGAACTTTTGTACGCTGTCCGCCGGATAACGCATCAACGCGTTTTTCAAGTCCAATGGCGTCCAGACCAAGGCCACGTGCCACGTCTTCAATCTTTAAATCAAGCGTATAAAAATCACCTGCATCAAGGGCATCTTGGATTTCTGCCATCTCATCCAGCAGTTTCTCGAGTTCCTCCGGAGAGGCTTCGGCCATTTGCATCCCAATGTCATTCATGCGTGTTTCTTTTTCATAAAGCGGAAGGTACGCATCTCGCAAGGTATCCATCATGGAACGTCCTGGTTGCAAGCGCGTGTGCTGATCAAGATAACCATAGTGCGTACCTGGAAGCCACTCCACTTTTCCTGCATCATGCACAAGTTCCCCTGTGATGATGGACATCATGGTTGATTTACCTACTCCGTTTGCTCCGACAAGTCCTACATGTTCGCCTTCCACAAGACGGAACGACACATCCTTGAAGAGCGTGCGGTCGCCAAAGGAATGGCCTAAATTATCGACTGTTAATAAACTCATTTTGTTTCCTCTATTCTATCTATCATTAATTTTATATGCGTTTCTGAGCAGGTGGCTCCACATCTAAAAAGCACTCGCCAATTATAACTTAGCGAGCGCTTGGTTTAGTTCCTGCAGCTGAGCTTCCATGGAAGCGAGCCGTTGTTCGGCTTTTTCAAGCATAGCGGGATGCCCAGTGGATTCGAGCTTTTCCATATCTCCCTGAAGACGGACGTAGTCCATTTTAAGTTCTGCGATTTGCTGTTCAAGTTGTTGTTTGCTCATCATGGCGACATCCTTTTCCTTACACATAATGCCCTCATTTTACCACACAATGGGTCAGGATGTGAATTCTCGTTCTTCAGCGAGAGCGCGGAATGTTTCCAGAATATCGGCAAGGGGGGAAGGGGGATTCAGTTTCGCAAGTTGTTCTTTCCGTTTCGCGAGCAGGCTCTCATGAAGTAGCACTTCCATGATGGTGTTTTGGAGAGCAGACTGCTTCACTTTTCGACCGACACCGAGATGAATAAAGGCAGGCACGCTGTCTGGGAACAAATACGTCGCTTCCGCTTTCGTTTCGGCAAGCAAAACAGCAGGTGTCGCTGTCTGTACACAGAGATACGGCATATGACCTGCTGAAGTGATTGCCAGGTCAGCATTCATCAGATGAGGCAAGACATCGGTCGTCTCGATGAGCTGCAAATGTTTACGCTGTAAGATAAACGACTGGAGCTGAAAGGCATCGTGCATGTAGTTCGGATGAATCAAGACGTCGACTTCAATGGGTACATGCAAGTTGGTGATATGGCGAAGGACACGGTATGTCAGATTTTCAGGATCCCGTTCAGGAAACGCGACGACAATGCGTTTTTTGCTGCGCGATGGTTCTGATGAAGGCGACACGGGTAGTGGAATATAGGCATTCATTCCGAAACGACCAGGGACAGCAGACAGTGACTCTTCTTCAGCGTAGAGAGTTTGAAGTTGGTAATCGGCATACGCTGCACCGTCTCCCGTATCGTCCACCACTACGACAGGACAGTTTACCTTTCGAAGCCATTCAATGTCCGGAACGGCCGATCTGCCTGCATCACGCACGATCACATCTGGACCGAAGGCTTGTAGCTGTTCTAGAAGTTCAGACATGGACGAATGCTTGCTTCCGGCCGGAAATAGGGAGGGGGTATGTTTCGTGAAGACGTGGAATGCGTCGTTCCCATGAGAAGCGAATAATCGAATGCGTTCGTACGCATAGTGCGTCATAGGGTGCGTGGGTTCAAATAAATAGGCGATTTTCATAGCCATCTTCCTCCTTTTTCCTCAATAATTCATGCTATGAAAGTTTTCTACGAGATATGTATAGAGGGGGGAGAAACCATGGACTCACTGCTCGTTGTGTTAATGGTCCTCCTTTTTTTAGGGGTTTTTCCGCAGTGGATTGCGTAGCGTTTCCGCATGCCGGCGATTGTCATCATGTCGATTGGGGGATGATTATATTAATTCAAATCAGTTGGTAAAATTCGTACTTGTATTTTATCAACATGAAACGCAAACAGAGCATAAAAATAAAAAAGGGTGAGCCGTGCGTTTTTGCATGGCTCACCCTTGTTTGTTCGCTCGTCATTCTAAGACAATACTTATCTGAATTTGCTCTAACTTACCTAATTCTTACTTATCCAAATTCAACTTCTTGAGCGCCTCTGCCAGCGCGTTGTTTACTGGCTCTTCTTGCTGCTGTTGCTTCATGTAATTTTGCACACTGCGTTTGTCTGCTTTTCCGGTGCCTTGCTGTTTCCGGCGGGCTTCAAACGCCGACAGTTTCTCCCGGTAGCCGCACTTACATACGAAGATCTGGCCGTCGCCTTCACCGCGCAGCTCCAATTTCTTCTTACACTGCGGGCAACGTGCATTCGTCACACGGGACACATTTTTACGGTGTCCACACTCGCGGTCTTGGCATACGAGCATTTTGCCTTTTTTACCGTTGACTTCAAGCATCGGCTTACCGCAGTCTGGACATGATTTCGTCGAGATGTTGTCATGTTTGAACTTCGCATCACTCGACTTGATCTCTTGGACCACTTTTTTCGTATACTGCTTCATTTCCGCAATAAACGCTTCTTTCTTTTTCTTGCCATTCGCTATCGCCTCGAGCTGCGTCTCCCATTCCGCCGTCATCTCTGGGGAACGAAGGTCAGAAGGGACGAGCTCCAGAAGCTGCTTTCCTTTTGACGTCACATAGATATCTTTGCCGCGTTTTTCGATCAAGAACGAGTTGAATAGCTTGTCGATAATGTCCGCACGCGTCGCAACTGTTCCGAGACCACCCGTTTTCTTCAGCGTGGCAGCAAGCTCTTTATCCTGGCCGTCTAAATAGCCTGTTGGATTCTCCATAGCACTCAACAAAGTCGCTTCATTGAAGCGCGCAGGTGGCTTCGTTTGGCCCGTCGTCTGTTTGATATAGTCGATTGTGAGAGTCTGGCCTTTCTGCAATTTCGGCAGAAGCTGCTCTTTCACATCTTCGTCGTCTTCATCTTGCAGATTCATCACTTCATGCCAACCTTCTTGCAAGACGGTTTTTCCTCTTGCTACAAACTCTTCGTTATTGACTTTCGTCACGAGTGTCAGTTGCTCAAATTCATGAGGTGGAAGGAGGACAGCTAAGAAACGCTTCACGACGAGGTCGTAGATTTTGCGTTCCTGGTCGTTCATCGCACTGAGTTGAACAGGCTCTTCCGTTGGAATGATGGCATGGTGATCCGACACTTTAGCATCGTTCACAAATGAACTATTTGTTTTAATGGGTTTCATTAAAATCTTGTTTGCTACACTACGGTAATCGCTCACAGCACATGCTTTTAAACGTTCTTTAAGTGTAGGGACGATATCTGTTGAAATGAAACGAGAATCTGTACGCGGATACGTTAACACTTTGTGTTGCTCATACAGTTTCTGCATGATGTTTAAGGTTTCTTTTGCAGAGTAGCCATACCGTTTATTGGCATCGCGCTGAAGTTCCGTCAAGTCATACAGGGCAGGAGAATACGTCTTCTTTGTCTTGCTGTCGAGCGCAATGATTTCTGCTTTTTCCGCTTTCAACTGATCCACAAGCTTCTGGATGCGGTCTCCGTCAAAGGAGCGGCTGTTCCCTGATTTTGCATCACGCCACGTCAGAGTGAGACCTTCTTTCGTCACAGCTTGCATGCCGTAGTAGGTCTGTGGTTTGAAGTTTTTGATTTCTTCTTCTCGAGCCGCAATGATGGCGACCGTTGGTGTTTGCACGCGCCCAGCTGATAACTGAGCATTAAAGCGTGTCGTCAAGGCACGTGTGGCATTCAGTCCGACATACCAGTCTGCTTCTGAGCGAGCCACAGCTGCGTGGAATAAGTTCTCGTATTTCTTTCCAGGCTGGAGGTTGGCAAACCCGTCTTTGATGGCTTTATCTGTAACCGAAGAAATCCAAAGGCGTTGAACGGGTTTGGTGGCTTTCACTTTGGCGAAGATCCAGCGTGCCACGAGCTCACCTTCGCGTCCGGCGTCGGTAGCAATAATCCAGCCATCGACGTCTTTCCGTTCGAGCTGGGCTTTCACAGCATGAAACTGCTTGCTCGACTGGCGGATGACCGTAAGTTTCAACTGCTCTGGCATCATCGGTAAGTCTTCCAAGTTCCATGTCTTGTACTTGTTGTCGTACGTTTCCGGGTCCGCAAGTGTCACTAGATGACCGAGTGCCCAGGTCACGATGTATTTGTCGCCTTCTAAAAAGCCATTGCCTTTTTTCGTGCATTTTAAGACGCGCGCGATGTCGCGAGCGACGGAAGGTTTTTCTGCTAAAACTACTTTTTTCATAAGGGAATCCTCACTTTCTCGTCTCTTCATCTTACCATATCCGGGGCTTGACTGCGTGTCGTATACTAGAAGGAGTGTGTGAGAAAGAAGGGTTCATTGTGAGAAAGACATATGCCATTCGTTGGGCATTTTATATTGTGGGTCTGCTGTTGATGGCGCTAGGGATCTCGTTGACCATCAAAGGGCAGTCTCTCGGAATTAGTCCATGGGATGTACTTCATGTTTCCTTATTTAATCTTTTTGGATTAACCATCGGGACATGGTCGATATTAATCGGTTTTCTGCTCATCCTAGCCGTAGTCATCGTGGAGAAAAGATGGCCGCAAATTGGGACATGGCTGAACATTATCCTCATTGGTTCATTTATTGACTTTTATAACTGGATCTTACCTACTCCAGAGTCGCTCATCGGACAAACATTTTTCTTCGTGCTGGGTGTCATCGTCATGGGTATTGGCGCAGGAACCTATGTGGCGCCTCGCGTGGGAGCAGGGCCTCGTGACTCTATTATGATGATGATTGTTGACAGGACAGGGGCAAAATTGAAGGTCGTACGGACGTCGATGGAAATCCTAGTGGCTCTTGTTGGATGGCTACTCGGAGGCCCGCTCGGGATTGGGACGGTCATTATTGCTTTGATGCTCGGTCAACTGGTCCACTATACGTTGCCGTATGTTCAGTCCTTGATTGAAAAATGGTCGGGCGAACCATTCGATGTAAGAGCCAAGCCGGGCCATAAATGATACACTAGAATAGATATTTGTGCTGAGAAAGGAAGACGTATATGTCAAAAATACTCGATCAATTTTTAGAGACAAACTTAAACGAGTTAAAAGAACAAGGACTGTACAATGAAATCGATCCGGTAGAAGGTCCGAATGGTCCAATCATCCGTGTCGGGGGCAAAGACTTGATTAACTTGTCATCCAATAACTATCTAGGGCTTGCAACGAACGATGAGCTAAAGCGTATTGCGAAAGAAGCAACAGATAAATATGGTGTAGGTGCTGGAGCTGTTCGTACAATCAACGGAACCCTAGACCTTCACGTGAAATTAGAAGAGAAGCTTGCGGAGTTCAAAGGAACTGAAGCAGCCATTTCATACCAGTCTGGATTTAACTGTAATATGGCGGCGATTTCTGGCGTGATGGACAAAAACGATGCGATTCTTTCAGATCAATTAAATCATGCATCGATCATCGACGGCTGTCGCTTATCACGTGCGAAAATCATTGCGTACAATCACAACGATATGGATGATCTTCGTGCGAAAGCGAAAGCTGCGAAAGAATCCGGTCAATACAACAAAATCATGGTCATCACAGATGGCGTCTTCTCGATGGACGGCGACCTGGCGAAGCTTCCGGAAATCGTGGAAATCGCACGTGAGTTTGACTTGATCACATATGTAGATGATGCGCATGGTTCAGGCGTTATGGGTAAAGGAAAAGGGACTGTGAAACACTTCGGTCTAGAAAAAGAAATCGACTTCCAAATCGGAACGCTATCAAAAGCAATCGGTGTTGTTGGCGGCTATGTAGCTGGTTCAAAACAACTGATTGACTGGTTGAAGGTTCGTTCCCGTCCATTCCTATTCTCAACAGCTCTTCCACCGGGTGACGTAGCAGCTATTACAGCAGCGATTCAAATGCTGATTGATTCTACAGAGCTTCACGACAAGCTATGGGACAACGGCAACTACTTAAAAGCCGGACTTGAGAAGCTTGGTTTTGATATTGGCCATTCCGAAACACCGATCACACCAACCATCATTGGTGATGAGAAGTTGACGCAAAAGTTCTCGAAGCGTCTCGCTGAAGAGGGCGTCTACGCAAAATCGATCGTCTTCCCGACTGTTCCCAAAGGTACAGGACGCGTACGTAACATGCCGACTGCTGCCCACACGAAAGAAATGCTCGATGACGCATTAGCGATTTACGAAAAAGTAGGAAAAGAATTAGGCGTAATCTAGATGTGGAGCAGTCTCGTACTGAAATTCGGTCAAATGACAGCGTGGACAAGGAGGCGTCCTTTGCCTCCATGGACGCGATGGCATTTGGCATGGATTTCAAGCCTGCGCAACTCGATAATACTAGATGTGGAGAACGCCCGTTCAGAAACCATGTGAAAATCAGGGCGACTGATTTCTACCTGTGTTTCGAGGCGGTCGAACTCGAGGTCAATTATAATTGTAGTACCCTACCCATCTCCCTTCCTGGTGAGATGGGTATTTTTGTGCAGTTAAATAGGTAGCTATTTAGGCTTCCTAAAAATTAATTCTTTATCGATTCAACGTATTGACAGAATAAAGTGTAGGGCTTAATATAAATCGTGGTAATAATAAAATCGAATATTTAATTATCAAGAGAGACCGAGGGAGAGGCCCTTTGACGTCCGGCAACCCCCACGCAAGTGGGAAGGTGCCAAATCCTGCAGAATGATGTTCATTCTGAAAGATAATTCGACTTATAAGCGGATGCTTCTTTCATGATGAAAATTGTGAGAGGGGCATTTTTTCATTTCTAGATGTGAAGCCACCTGCTCCAGAAACTCCGAGAAAATCGAAAGCGCGACACGGTCGAACCCAGGGTCGCCGAGTAGGACGGTGGGTAGGAACGCGACACGGTCGAACCCAGGGTCGCAGAGTAGGACGGTGGGTAGGAACGCGACACGGTCGAACCCAGGGTCACCGAGTAGGACAGTGGGTAGGAACGCGACACGGTCGAACCCAGGGTCGCCGAGTAGGACGGTGGGTAGGAACGCGACACGGTCGAACCCAGGGTCACCGAGTAGGACGGTGGGTAGGAACGCGACACGGTCGAACCCAGGGTCGCCGAGTAGGACGGTGAGTAGGAACGCGACACGGTCGAACCCAGGGTCGCCGAGTAGGACAGTGGGTAGGAACGCGACACGGTCGAACCCAGGGTCGCCGAGTAGGACGGTGGGTAGGAACGCGACACGGTCGAACCCAGGGTCACCGAGTAGGACAGTGGGTAGGAACGCGACACGGTCGATCCCAGGGTCGCCGAGTAGGACAGCGGCACATAACAACAAGACCGAGGTGACAACATGATTCAAATCGAACAATTGACGAAAGTGTACAAGACGAAAAAAGGTGAGGTTCTCGGAGTGGACCATGTGGACCTGACGATAGAAAAAGGTGAAATCTTTGGCATCGTGGGTTATTCTGGCGCCGGAAAAAGCTCCTTACTGCGTTGCATCAATCTCCTGGAGCAACCAACGTCCGGAAAAGTCTGGGTGGATGGGGAAAATTTAACGAGCTTATCAGGAGAAAAACTGCGGAGAGCGCGACTGAAGATCGGGATGATTTTTCAACACTTTTATCTGATCAGTCAGAAGACGGTGGGAGAGAATATTGCGTTCGCGCTGAAAGCGGCAGGTGTAGCAGAAAAGCGACGGGCAACCCGTATTGAAGAACTACTGAAGATGGTGGGGCTCGAAGACAAGCAGCATGTGTATCCGTCACAGTTAAGTGGAGGGCAGAAGCAGCGTGTGGGGATTGCACGGGCACTGGCGAATAATCCGAAAGTGTTGCTGTGTGATGAAGCCACGTCCGCACTGGATCCGAAGACGACGTTATCGATTTTACATTTACTGAAAAAAATCAACCGAGAACTCGGGATTACGATTGTCCTTATCACGCATGAGATGCATGTCGTGAAAGAAATCTGCGACCGGATGGCTGTCATGCAGCAGGGGAAAGTGATTGAAGAAGGCAGTGTGTATCAGATGTTTGCGGAACCGAAAGAAGCGCTCACCCAAGAATTCATTGCGAGTGTCGTGAATTACAGGTTGCCACCGCATATTCTGCGGGACGTGCAGGGACAAATTTTAAAACTCCTCTTTAAAGGAGATGTGGCCAGCCAAGGCGTCATTGCCGATACGGTCCGAAAATTTGAGCTCGCTGCCAACTTCCTGCACGGGTCCATTGACTACATTCAGGAAAAGCCGCTCGGTGTGTTTCTGCTAGAAGTCCAAGGGCGGGAAGAGGATATCGAGCGGGCGAAGCAGTATTTCCTAGAGCGCGATGTAGAAGTGGAGGTGCTGCCACATGTGGTTTGATATCCCTCACTTGATCTCGATGGGGCCTGACATTTGGAAAGCGTTCATCGAGACGATGCTGATGATTGGTATTTCGGTTTCGGTGGCGGTTGTGATTGGATTGCCGCTCGGCGTGTTGCTGTTTGTGACAGACCGAGGATTGATCCTGCCGAACCGGTTCATCCAGAGCACGGTCGGGTTCACGGTCAACTTAGTGCGGTCCATCCCGTACATTATTTTACTTGTTGCTCTGACACCGCTCACAGATTTGCTGGTGGGAGGTACGATTGGACCTCGTGCAGCGAGTGTGTCGCTATCGATTGCAGCAATTCCGTTTTTCGCCCGGATTGTGGAGTCAGCGATGCGGGAGATAGATAAAGGCGTGATTGAAGCGGCGATTGCCGTAGGTGCCAGACCCCTCATGATCATTCGAGAAGTGCTTCTCCCGGAAGCGAAAACGAGTATTGTTCAAGGACTTACACTGACCGTCATCAGTCTTGTCGCGTATTCAGCGATGGCGGGTGTAGTAGGTGGTGGCGGAATCGGGGATCTTGCGATTCGGTTTGGGTACTACCGCTACGACACCACAATTATGGTCGCGACCATAGCACTCTTAGTTA
This sequence comes from Chryseomicrobium palamuruense, assembly GCF_042649045.1. NCBI lineage: Bacteria > Bacillati > Bacillota > Bacilli > Caryophanales > Caryophanaceae > Chryseomicrobium > Chryseomicrobium palamuruense. Next base: position 328,675 of record NZ_JBHSEF010000009.1, read on the forward strand.
TTCTCGTCCAAGTCATTCAACTTGTTGGAGACTGGACGGCCAAAAAAATAGATAAACGATAAAAGGAGAAATGAACGATGAAAAAATGGACACTATTTGCAGCAACAGCTGCACTCACACTAGGACTTGCCGCATGTGGAGACGATAACTCGTCTGCAACAGGAGACAACAACTCGTCCACAGCAGGAGAAGAAACGAAGGAAATCAAAGTAGGCGCAACGGCTGGTCCTTATAGCGACATGCTGTCAAAAGCCATTATTCCTCAGTTGGAAGAAAAGGGCTATGAAGTGGAACTTGTGGAATTCAGTGACTACATCCAACCGAACAAAGCGCTTGATAATGGCGACATCGATGCGAACTTATTCCAGCATACGATTTACTTAGAAAACTTTGAAAAAGAGAACAACATGGACCTCGAAGCGCTGAAAATCGTTCCAACTGCTCCAATGGGCTTCTTCTCAAATGAATTTACGTCAGTGGAAGAGATTGCAGACGGCGCTACAATTGCGTTACCAAACGATCCTTCGAATGCAGCACGTGCCTTGCTTGCGCTTCAAGAGCAAGGGCTTATTACGATTAACCCGGACGTGGAAGAGTTAAAAGCGTCAGAAAAAGATGTGCAGGATAACCCGAAAAACTTGGTATTCCAACCAATCGAAGCAGCTGGACTTCCACGTGCAGTTGAAAGTGCGGATCTTGCCGCAGTCCCAGGAAACTTCGCTTTAGCAGCAGGCCTTAATCTGATGGACGCACTGTTCTTAGAGAACATGCCGGACCAATACCGTAACGTGGTCGCTGTAACTGCTGAAAACAAAAATTCTCAACTTGCAAAAGACTTGATTGAAATTGTGGAATCAGAAGCATTTGAACAAGTGATTGATGAAGAATTTGAAGGCTTCGGAAAACCGGAGTGGATGGTCAACCGCTAAGTAAACTGTGCCATCACGTATAGGATGATTGTCCCGCAGCTATAGGCTGCGGGATTTTTCTTTTCATCTTGTGTATCTGGAAAGAACATAATATAATGACAAGTGTAAAACGGCTATTAAATCAATGTTTATATTTAAATAATGTTCTTTCTAAAAATACAATTGTAAATGAGGAGAATTCGAATGAAGAAGATTATGATTACCGGAGCACTTGGTCAAATCGGTTCAGAACTCATCACCAAATTGCGCAAAGAGTATGGCACCGACAATGTATTGGCAACCGATATTCGCCGTACTGACAGCCGGGTCGTAGAAGAAGGTCCGTTTGAAATTCTTGACGTGACGAATGCAGAAGAGATGCACCGTATTGCCAAAGATTTTGGCGCGGACACGATGATGCACATGGCAGCCCTTCTTTCAGCTACAGCGGAAGCAAAGCCACTTCTTGCGTGGAACATCAACATGGGTGGCCTAGTGAATGCACTTGAAGTCGCGCGCGAGGAAAACATGCAATTCTTTACACCAAGTTCCATCGGTGCATTCGGTCCTTCTACACCGAAAGTGAATACACCACAAGACACCTTGCAGCGTCCGACCACAATGTACGGTGTCAACAAAGTATCCGGAGAGCTTCTCTGCGACTACTACTTCCAGAAGTTTGGCGTGGATACACGTGGTGTACGTTTCCCAGGGTTGATCTCTTATGAGACACTTCCGGGTGGAGGAACGACGGATTACGCAGTGGAAATTTACTACAAAGCGCTGGAACAAGGTTCATACACATCATACATTGACAAAGGCACGTTTATGGATATGATGTACATGCCAGACGCGCTTCAAGCGATTGTCGACTTGATGGAAGCGGATCTTTCGAAACTCGAACACCGCAATGCCTTCAATGTGACCGCCATGAGCTTTGACCCGGAAATGCTCGCTGCTGCGATCCGTAAAGAGCTTCCGGAATTTACACTGTCATACGACGTGGATCCAGTACGCCAAGCAATTGCTAACAGCTGGCCGGATTCGATTGATGTGTCTGCAGCGAAAGCGGAATGGGGCTTTAAAGCACAGTACGATTTAGATGCAATGACGAGAGACATGTTCAAGCAATTACGTGCAAAACAACTACGATAAGATGTGGAGAACGCGGCTCTAGAAATTTCGCAGTGTGTTTCTGGGGTTTGCAACTCGATTTCATTAAGATAAACACAAGAAAGAGGATCCTCAAAAGGATCCTCTTTTTATTGTGTGCCAGGCATGGCAACTATCTAGGTGGTGAAAGTCCACTGTGGGGGTACACATCGACCAACCACTAAGGAAGCGCAAGGTACATACCGCGAGGTATGGGCTGGAGGAAGCGTGGAATAAAATCTTGGCTCGACGAACAGAAATCTGATACGAAGGCCTGATAAAGGGATAAGGCTCCAATGCAAGTCAAAGTCCTAAAGATGTGCGTAACTTTATTGGGTAAATCAGGCGAGTAAAAGAGGAAAGATGGTTGTCTTACCCTGGGAGGTCTTGCGGATGCACGATGTGCAGTCGAAAAAGGTTTACCGCAAGAAGTCAGCAGAAGCCATAGTAGTGGAAGTAATCCATGAAGGGCTGAACAATTTATAGTGTTTCAACGCCGCGAGTGCGTAAGGGATAGACTCCGAATGTGTTACAGGTGAAAGTATGAGCGTATCTCAAAGGACAGCCTAAACTGGAGTTATCACTTACTACGCGAGAGGAAAGGAGAAACGAGTGTGGAACTTTTAGAGCAAATTTTGAGTAACCATAACATGAACAAAGCCTACCTGCGTGTTTATCGGAATAAAGGTGCAAGTGGAGTAGATGGGATAACTGTGGATGAGCTGAAGGAATATCTGAAGGAGAACAAGGATGAGCTGCGCCAAAGCATCCGGACTAGAAAGTACCGGCCACAAGCTGCCTTGCGAGTGGAAATCCCTAAAGAGAACGGCAAGATGCGCCAATTGGGAATACCAACAGTAGTGGACCGGGTGGTCCAACAGGCCATCCACCAAGTACTCAGTCCGATATTTGAGCAGCAGTTTAGCGAGCACAGTTATGGTTTCAGACCGAAAAGAAGCTGCGAGATGGCGATTATTCAAAGCTTGGAGTATTTGAACGACGGATACGACTGGGTCGTGGACATCGACTTGGAAAGATTCTTCGATACGGTCAATCATGACAAGGTCATGCGAATCATCTCTAATACTATAGAAGATGGAGACGTGATCTCACTCATCCGGAAGTACTTGGTCAGTGGGGTCATGGTAAAGGGAAGTTATGAAGAGACCCCTGTCGGTACTCCACAAGGGGGCAATCTCAGTCCCTTACTCAGCAACATTATGTTGAATGAACTGGACAAGGAACTCGAAAAGAGGAACCTGCGGTTTGTAAGATATGCGGACGATGCACTTATCTTCTTAAAGAGCCAAAAAGCAGCGGACCGAGTAATGAAGTCCATCGTCACATTCATTGAAGATAAGTTAGGGCTAATCGTCAACGCTGAAAAGAGCCGAATCTCTCGTCCGAAAGAACTGAAGTTCCTAGGATTCGGATACTACTATGATTTCACTGACAAGAGATACCATGTGAAGCCCCATCAGGAATCTATGAAGAAGTTCCAAAGAAAGCTTCGACTTCTCACGAAGCGAAGTTGGAGTGTCCCACTGGACTATCGAATCGTGAAATTAAAACAGGTCATCGTTGGCTGGGTCAACTACTTTAAAATTGCCAAGATGAAAAAATCCATGACTCGCATAGATGAGAAACTACGCTCAAGGATTCGGGTCATCATCTGGAAGCAATGGAAGATTTCGAGTAAACAAATCAAATCACTAGTCCATTTAGGAATACCAGAAGAGGAAGCCAAAGGCTTAACTTACTGTAGGAAGGGCTACCGGTTTATTGGACAATCGAAAGTTGTCCATAGAGCGCTCTCTAATAAACGATTAAAGCAGAGGGGGATTCCCTCTGCTTTAGAACGTTATCTAAAAGTTTACACTGCAATATAAATTGAAGCGCCGTATACGTGAACCGTACGTACGGTGTTGTGAGAGGGACGAGAATAAGTATACCTTATTCTCTCTCTACTCGATTAGAATAAGATATGAGCAACCACCGCGATGATTGGGAAAGCAATTAGTGTACGTAGTAAGAAAATCATTAGTAAGTCTTTGAAGTTTACTGGAATCTTCGAACCAAGCAACAAGCCCCCAACTTCGGACATGTAGATTAACTGGGTAACCGACATTGTCGCAATGAAGAAACGGGTCATTTCTGATTCAATAGATTGACCTAAAATGGCAGGTAAGAACATGTCTGCAAAGCCAACTACAATGGTTGCAGCAGCTTCAGAAGCTTCTGGAAGACCTGCTAACATCAGTAAAGGTTCAAACGGCTTACCTAAAATGGTGAAGACCGACGTAAATTCAGCAAGCATGAGGGCAGTAGTACCAAAAGCAAGTACAACTGGAGCTACGCCAATATACATGTCTGCAACAGTTTTTAGACCATCCTTAAAGAATTTTGAAACTGAGCGATTAGCGTTCGCGGTCTCTAAGGCATTTTCAAGGCCGTACGATACAACTGAATGATGACTCGGCAACTCTTCACGAGACAAATCAAGTGGTGTGTCGTCAATATATGTCTCTGACTTTCCGCGTAGTGGATAAATTCGTGGCATGATGAGAGCTAGAATGATCCCACTTAAAATGACCGTTGCATAGAAAGGTAAGAAGTATTGGCCTAGTCCCACCTCTTCAATAACGACGATACTGAATGTAATGGAAACGACAGAAAAAGTCGTCCCAATAATCGCGGCTTCTTTCTTCGTATAGTAACCTTGCTCGTATTGGCGTGAAGTTAAAAGGACACCGATTGTACCGTCTCCAACCCAAGAAGTGACGGCATCGACTGCTGAGCGACCTGGTAATTTGAACAACGGACGCATGACTTTTACAAGTAATGCTCCAAAGAATTCAAGTAAGCCAAAGTTTAAAAGAAGTGGAAGTAAAAGTCCGGCAAATAAGAAAATCGTAAACAGGAAAGAGACTAAACCTTCAGTAGGTTCTAAAAGTAAGCCACCTGTGTATTCATTCCAAACAGGTTCTGGTCCGATTTGGAAAATAATCATAATAGCGTAAACAAGAGCAACAATTCGAACGACTAGCCAAAAAGGAGTTACCTTAAATAATCCTGAAGCGAAAGAATCGTCTTTAGGTCTTGCAATAAATAGGATAGATCCGATAGCAGCAATGGCTATTGTGATGAGGGCTATCCATTGAATTATGGGTGCTAGCCAGCCAGATAAGACGTTCGCAAATGAAGCGATGGGTACACGCATCGTGTCTCCGTCAGGCAGCGGAACCATGAATAAAATAATCCCGATAATTGAAGGGATTAAAAACAATAACCAGGTGGAAAGAGAAAATTTCTTTTTCATTGAGAGTCTCCTTTATGTAAAATCTTCGATGAAACCGTGCACTTATCATACGAAAAGCGCTTTCACTTGTCTATGTAATATCCTGCCAAATATCATAAGGATTGGCGATATGCAGGGCTTTTCGAAGGGGAAATAAAGAGCACCTTACAAATAAAAGTGAATTTTTACTATTTATTTTATTTGGACAATTCACTTTTTACACGATTTATCAAGCAATAAATATACAGTCTATGAATATATATTCATAGTTATTGAATATTTTATGGCGAGAAAATCGTGACGAAAAATAATTTAAAAAACCTCCGCAAAAGCGGAGGCCATACTTATTGATACTTACTTTTCTCAACGTCATACACAAAGAAACGCTCAAAATGGAGCCAGTTTTCAGCTTCGGGTTCACCTTCTGCAAGACGCTTTTCCATCTCCTCGAGCATCCAGGATGTCTGCGAGATGTGCGCACGCATCGCACCCATCTTTTGTTCGCGAGCCGCTGTAATATCATGAATGATGTCGGGTTCGCCAAGGTCGCCTTTCGTTGCGTTCGAGAACGCAACAGCATAGATTTTCGGGCGGTCTTCAGCTGGAATCCGGTACACTGCACGAGACACTGCACGGGCTGTTGCCTCATGGTCCGGGTGAACGGAATAGTCCGGATAGAACGTGATGATGAGAGATGGCTTCACATCGTCAATCAAGTCGCGCACGAGACGCACCATCTTGTCATCGTCTTCAAATTCAATCGTCTTGTCCCGTAGTCCCATCATCCGTAGATCTGTAAGTCCCATGGCATCCGCCGAAGCTTGCAGTTCCTTCTTCCGGATTTGTGGAAGTGATTCTCGTGTAGCAAAAGGTGGGTTTCCTAAATTACGTCCCATTTCACCTAATGTAAGGCATGCATACGTTACAGGCACGCCTTGTTTAATGTAGGTAGAAATCGTACCGGAAACGCCAAATGCTTCGTCATCTGGGTGGGGGAAGATCACGAGGACGGCTTGTTCAGTAGGTAAGGTCATCTGTCATCCTCCTTAATACGCAAACGGTGTTCGGCTGATTTGCAGCGCCACCGCAAGCTTTCCATTAAAATCGTGACCCGCCATCAACATGCGGTCGTGTTCATCTAGTTCAAAATGTGTGATGCCTTGTGCATACACCCAACCGTTCGGAAGCTTAAGCCCCACTCGGTGCGGAGCGTCTCCCGCGACTTTGGCTAGCTCATAACGCAGCTGCACATTTCGGATAAAGGCGCCTGCGTTGAACACTTCTTGGTTAAAGTGATTGGCATAAGCACCATTTGTGGTTTCAAGATGGATGTAGACGTCCTCGTTCGCGAAGGAATCGAGGTGGTGTTGTAATTGTTCGATGGATACAGGTTCCATGGTGGACCTCCTTACGTCACTTCGATAGAAAAAGCCTGCTCTCGCAGGCTACTGGTTGTTGATATGAATCCAATTATGCTTCAGAAACTGTCACGTCAGGTGCGCCGTGAACGGTTTTTGCGCCGTGTAGGACAGGGCCGACGTACTCGTTTAGTTTCCAGCCATGTTTGATGGCAGCGGAAACGAATTCTTTCGCTTCGTGAACCGCGTCTTCGACAGACAGGCCGTTCGCAAGGTTCGCTGTAATAGAAGCGGCGAATGTACAACCAGCTCCGTGGTTATATGAAGTCGGCGTCTTTTCTGTTTCAAACAGTTTGAACTCCGTTCCATTGTAGAACAAGTCAACCGCTTTCTCATGCTTCAACTGCTTACCACCTTTGATGATGACGTTTTTCGCGCCAAGCTCATGAATCTTTTTCGCAGCGGCTTTCATATCATCGATTGTCTTTAATGCGCCAAGTCCGGAAAGTTGTCCGGCTTCAAATAAGTTCGGTGTCACGACAGTTGCATGTGGAAGCAAATGTTCAATCATTGCACCCACTGTACCAGGGTTTAATACTTCGTCTTCGCCTTTACATACCATAACTGGGTCGATGACGACGTTTGGAACGTTCGCTTCTTGAATCGCATTTCCAGCGATCTCAATGATTTCTTCTGTGCTCAGCATGCCCGTTTTAATTGCGTCAACGCCAGTAGATAGGGCTGTTTTAATCTGTTGTTTCAATACATCCGTTGGTAGAGAGTATACACCATGTGCCCAGTCATTTTCCGGATCCATAGTCACAACTACGGTTAAAGCTGTCATCCCGTATGTACCATGTTCTTGGAATGCTTTTAAGTCGGCTTGGATGCCCGCGCCTCCTGAAGTATCGGATCCTGCGATTGTTAACGTCTTTTTGATAGACATGTCATTTCCTCCTCTAAGTCAACCGGGAGCGATTGCGAACGCTCTGGTAAATTTCTATCTTTTATTGTAGCAGACTCTTCTGTAAATTCCATTAAGGAAGCTTAGGCGCGTGCCAAAGATTCCAGCCTATCCAGCTAAGCGCGGCTGCGATTCCGCCAAGAATCATTCCTGTCCACAAACTTCCTCCGATGAACGAAAGGATAGCGAGTATCAATAAAGCAAGTATTACGAGAATTCCCACCAACGTGAAGAGAGTGATACCCCAGAATTTCGCACGTTCCGGAACTCGGTCTTCTGTTGTCGCAGCCTTCTCAATTTCACGTATCTTTTCTCGCAGTCGTAAATCTGACATAACTTCACCTCTTCTGTCATCCTATCACGAGGTTTCGAGTTGTTCCTAGTCAATTTTTTCTGGTATGGTGGAAGAAAATGCCGAAAGAGGGAAGCGGATGTCGAGAAAAAAACAAGTGGAGGAACTTGAGAAGTTACTACAAGAGTTAAAACAAGAAGAGACTGCTGCAACCTATGCGGAAGCTTCACCGCCGCGTAGCTTTAATTGGTCGTGGAAAGTTCTGAAATTTATTCCAAACGCCTTTTGGATAACACTCGCCATTGTTTTGATTCTAGCAATTGTTACGCCAATCTATTTCTGGAACTTCCTCGGAGGAAGTACATTTACGGAAGAAAAAAGTGCGATTGTGGAGCGACTGAATAATCTAGAAGAGCTCGCAACGGCAGAATCGGTGACAAAAGTGATTATTGAGCGTGAAGACAATGAATTGTTCGGCCAAGAAATTGGTGTCAACTTACCCGGGACGCTTCGTAAAGTTCTTGTCGTAGTACCAGGACAAGTCCGTGCGGGAATTGATTTTGCGGGAATTACAGAAAATGATATCGAGTTAGATGAAGAAACGAAAACCGCCACGTTGACCATTCCGAAACCGCAAATTCTGGGAGACCCGACGATTATCTTTGATCAAGTAGAAATCCACTCATTTGAAGGGTTACTTCGTGGACAACCTGATATTTCAGAGGCCTATGAGCTTGCTGAAGAAGCCCAGGCATTGATGATCAAAGAATCGGAGCAGCAAGGCCTGTTGACACTGGCGGAAGCAAATGCAGGGAAGACCCTAAACGAAATGTTCCAACTCGTAGGGTATGACGTAACCATCGAATTCAAGGAGTGAGTCCATGCCAAAATGGAAAGACGTGCTGCAAGACGAATGGGAAGCACCCTATTTTCTTAAGTTGAAAGAACGACTCAACCTAGAGTATGAAAGTAAAACGATCTTCCCGGAATGGGATGACGTCTTAAATGCGCTAAAATACACAGCCTATGATGATGTGAAAGTCGTTATTCTCGGACAAGACCCATACCACGGAAAAGGGCAAGCGCATGGTCTGAGTTTCTCTGTACAACCCGGCACGCCACTTCCGCCGTCACTCAGAAATATGTATAAAGAACTGCAGAGTGACCTTGGTTGTACGCGTCAGGATGGCGACCTTCGCAGTTGGGCTGCTCAAGGCATCCTGCTACTGAATACCGTACTGACCGTTGAAGAAGGTAATGCGCATTCCCATAAAGGATGGGGCTGGGAAACGTTTACGGATGCGGTGATTCGTGCAGTATCTGAGAAAGAGGAGCCGGTGATTTTCGTATTGTGGGGACGTCCTGCCCAGACGAAGAAAGCTCTCATTGATACTGAGAAGCATCTCATCCTCGAATCGGTGCACCCTAGTCCACTCAGTGCATCGCGAGGATTTTTCGGAAGTCGCCCGTATTCGCAAATCAATGCAAAGCTGGAAGAGTGGGGAAGAGAACCCATTGATTTTTGCCGCTAAGTGAGTTAGCATAACGGTGAAAAAGGAGAGGACCGCAGATGATCAGTTATCAACAAGTGGCTGAACAGCTACATGCCTATACACAACGTCTTCAAACCGCAACAACAGACGCCGAGCGAAGAGAGTGCTTTGCGGCTATTCGTGCGTTATGTGATGTGGGACTTGCAGGTGGAACTGGAACAACTCAGATGGTCTCACCTGTAGCTCAGATGACTGCACCACCATCGCCTTCTGTGCAGACTCAAGCGACACCCGCCGTCCCCCTCAGTGGCAAACGGTTCGAAGAAGACGATGCGAACGGGGATTCACTATTTGATTTTTAACGGAAAGAAGGTCGTTTGATCATGAAGTTATTTTTAATTGCCGGAGCCATTAATGGATTCTTAGCTGTCGCACTTGGTGCTTTTGGTGCCCACGCACTGAAAGAGCGATTGACAGAACGCTACCTTGCCATTTGGGAGACCGCGGTTCAGTATCAAATGTTTCATGCAATTGCATTGATTGCAATTGGTATCTTGTTGCATCCGAATTTACTCGGCGCAAGCGGGATTTTAAACGGAGCAGGTTATGCGATTTTAATTGGAATCATCATCTTTTCTGGAAGCCTATTTGTTCTTGCTTTAAGCGGAGTCGGGATTCTCGGAGCCATCACTCCAATCGGTGGCGTGGCATTTCTGGTCGGCTGGATCTTACTGATCGTAGCCGTTGTGAAATCTGCCATCTAAATGCAAAAAAATCCGACCTCTCATGGGTCGGATTTTTATATGTAGCTAGAGAATGAAGCAGCACAAGACCGAAGACTTCTAGTGGATCAGAGTGCCTTCGAGACCCCGCACGGGGGAGCAAAGCGTAAATATAAATGTTAAAAAGGCTGCTCCAGAAACTCCGAGAAAATCAGGCGCGCCCAATGAGGCGTTCTTTGCCTCAATGGGTGCGAATGATTTTGGAGTGTGTTTCTAGCCTTTGCAACAGGATAACACTTTGGGTAACCCGGAGGAGGCTTGAGGGTGCGACCACAGAAAAGCGAAGGTCTTGTGCTGCTTCATGAATATTAAATTTCGAAGAATGCTTTACGCTTCTCTGCATCCAGATACGTTCCTACGAAGAACGAGCCGAACTCACCGTAGCGCGCACTGACTTCATCAAAACGCATTTCATAGACAAGTTTCTTAAACTGTAAGACGTCGTCTGCAAACAAAGTTACGCCCCACTCGAAATCATCAAAACCAATGGAACCGGAAATGATTTGTTTTACTTTCCCTGCGTACTGACGGCCAATCATACCGTGGCTGCGCATCATTGCTTTGCGGTCATCCATCGATAGCATGTACCAGTTGTCCTCGCCTTGACGACGCTTATCCATTGGATAGAAGCAGACGTACGGTGTGCGTGGCAATTCCGGGTATAGACGTGCACGTACATGCGGGTTTTGATAAGGATCTTCGTTCGACTCGCCTGCTAAGTAGTTTGATAACTCAACAACAGACACATACGAATATGCCGGAATGGTGTATTCCGCGATCGCTAATTTATTGAAGCGGTTTTCAATCGTGTGTAACTCGTCCATTGTCGGGCGAAGTGTCATTAGCATAAAGTCCGCTTTTTGACCGACAACCGTATAAAATGCATGGGCGCCTTCTTTTGCATCATCTACTTTTTGCATGTCCTCTAAAAAGTGCAAAAATTCATCCGTCGCGGCTTGGCGTTCTTCCGCAGAGATTTGCTTCCAAGAAGACCAGTCCATCGTACGGAAATCATGCAGGACGTACCAGCCATCTAATGTAATTGCTGCTTCGTTCATATATAAACACTCCTTTAATTACTTTCAACACCCTCAGTTTACCATATTCCCAACAGCCCTATCTATCCAAAGCACAGCGCGGCATGACAAACTGTGACTAAATCATGTATTCTTGCAGTAGTAGATGCTGAGGAGGAACAGACATGACGCATTTTATTGAGGAAGTGAAGGATACGCTGCGAGGTCATAAGAAGACAATCGTCTTACCGGAAGGAAGCGACCCACGCATTCAAGAAGCAGCACTCCGCTTAAAAGAAGAAGGTATTATTGAGCCGATTGTCATTGGGGAGGTTCCAGAACTGGCTTCAAAAGGTATTACCGTGCTTCATCCTGAAAGCTACCCGGACTTGGATGCGCTTGTCGAGGCCTTTGTAGAGCGCCGTAATGGGAAGACGTCGGCTGAAGAGGCGCGTGAGCTGCTTAAACAAGTTAACTATTTTGGCACATTGCTCGTCTATACCGGAAAAGCTGATGGCCTTGTTAGTGGCGCTGCCCATACGACAGCAGATACGGTTCGTCCTGCATTACAGATCATTAAAACCAAGCCGGGTATTAAGAAAACAAGTGGTGCGTTCATTATGGTGAAAGAGGACACTCGGTTCGTCTTTGCTGATTGTGCGATCACGATTGCACCCGATAGTGACGACCTTGCGGAAATTGCTTTAGAAGGGGCGAAGACAGCGAAATCGTTTGGCATCGATCCAAAAGTGGCTCTCTTATCTTTTTCTACAAAAGGTTCTGCTGTCTCTCCGGAAACCGAAAAAGTCGCCAAAGCACTTGAAATCGTCAAAGAAAAAAATCCAACACTTGCTGTCGATGGGGAGCTCCAGTTTGATGCGAGTCTCGTACCAGCTATTGGCGAGAAGAAAGCACCAGGCTCAGCAGTTGCAGGTCACGCGAACGTCTTTGTTTTCCCGTCCCTCGAAGCTGGAAACATTGGCTATAAAATTGCCGAACGTCTCGGTGGGTTTGAAGCGATTGGCCCGATTCTGCAAGGACTTAATCAACCTGTCAATGACCTATCCCGCGGCTGCTCAGCAGATGACGTTTACAAACTCAGCTATTTAACAGCTGCCCAAAGTCTAAAATAAGAAAGAAGTTACATTATGAATTTATTACAACGCCCCTTGTGGCGCTTCTGGGACGAGTCCCTCAGTGCTCAATCCCGTTCCGCACTTGAATCCTTCGCGGCAGATGATACCCTATGCCATTCTGTAGGCCTACTCGGTTCTCCGCCAACACTCCGGACGTGGGTGCACCGCCAGACTGTGGTACTCGGTATTCAAGACCACCGGTTGCCATTTGTGGAAGAAGGAATGGAGTACTTACGTACGCAAGGGTTTACTCCTATTGTCCGGAACTCAGGTGGCCTTGCCGTCGTGCTCGATGAGGGTGTGTTGAACCTGTCGCTCGTCTTTTCTGAGGAGGAGCAGGGAATCGATATTCCTGCAGGGTACGAAGCTATGGTCGATTTTGTGCGACTAATGCTCCCGGAAGTGGCGGACGACATAGAAGCCTACGAGATAGTGGGCTCTTATTGTCCCGGAGATTATGACCTAAGTATCCGCGGCAAGAAGTTCGCAGGCATCTCCCAGCGCCGAATCCGGAAGGGGATTGCCGTCCAGATTTATTTATGTGTCGAAGGAAGCGGTAGCGAACGCGCCGAGATGATTCGTGTCTTTTACGAGCAAGCGCTTCAAGGGGAAGAAACGAAGTTCACGTACCCACAGATTCGTCCGGAAGTGATGGCGTCTCTCGCGGAACTCACGGGCCTTCCGCTCACCGTGCAAGAGCTCGTCATCCGCAGCTACCAAGTGCTGCACGCCATCGCAGATGACGTACGCCTGCAGTCACTGTCAGAAAGCGAACTCGAACTCTATCACGGCTACTTGACCCGCGTCGTCGAACGCAACCATAAGATGCTCACAAACTAACAAAAGCGCTGCTCCTCACATATGAGGAAGCGGCGCTTTTAGTTTGGTGTGGAAGATGAAATAGATTGGGGATCCATTTGAGTGGGTTACCCGGTCCATTCCGGATAGGTCTCTCCCATCTGTATAGGAAAAGCATGATGGGTAAAAATCTTCCTAGCAAGGGATTTGGCAATCCACTAGTTCCTGTGGGTGTCCTTTGGACTGTCTAGTAAACTGTCCTATTACCTGTCTGTTAGATCTGCTCTACCCGGACCAGATTCCCGTTATGCTCCATTTGGAACTGCGTGCGGTCTGGGAGTTCTTGACCAAGCGCCACTAATTGGCGAGCCCGGTCCATCATCACCATGAACTCTTCACGTTCTTGTCGTAGAAGAAAGTTTTCGCGTTCGGCCGCTTGCAAGCGCTGCTCCAGTTCATCCGCGCGCTTCGCCGTCAACTGATGTAGCTGTTCAACACGCGTGTTCGAGCCTTCACTGCGTTGCAGGCGTGCCAGGTACGCAATGACAATATCAAGAGATAGGGAACTAAGAGGGAACGAACGGTTCTCTTCCTCTGTTGATTGAGTCAGGTAGCGTAAATTAGCCGCACGCGAAGCTTTTCCCATCAGTTTCAGTTTCTCTTTCCGAGCTTCTTTTGCTTCTTCCACTTGTTCCTCGAACTGGTGCCGCACTACTGCATTCCAGCGGAACCCACACGCAGCCGCTGTGCGTTTCATCTTGTTTCCGGCTTCCTCAAATGCATTGAGCTGGGTGCTACCTTCACGAATGTGGCGGAGCACGATGTCTGCTAGCTGAATATCAGCTTCTTCTTGCCAAGCATCTTGACGCGTTTTTGTCATGTCCATTCCTCTTTTCTCTTCGGTTCTAGTATCTAGCATAGGCAGTTTCGAAGACTTTTATTCACATAATTTTCGCTTGATAGTGAATACTTCCTGCGCTACAATAGCATCTAGTTTAAAACTATGAAGAAAAGAGTTGTGGATCCTATGGCCAATCATTTTCGTGTCTGTACTGAATGTGATGCCGTGCAATTGAAAACTTTGCTTCCAAGGTTAAAAGAACTTGATCCGGAAGCTGAAATAGAAGTCAAAGAATGCCAGTCATATTGTGGACCCGGCCGCAAAAAGACATTCACCTTTGTGAACAATCGTCCAGTCGCTGCCCTCTCCGAGGACGAGCTCATGGACAAAGTCGTAGCTAAGCTCGAATCTCAAGGCATGATGCCCACACGTTAACAGTCTGATCGGAATCTTCCGCAGGCTGTTTTATATTTTTAAAGGAAACGATGTTCGATTTGTCGAAGACAAGGGTATAGAAAAAGAGCAGTACGGAAGTCCCTTTTCATCCAAATCAAACTTCCTTATACTTAGAGAACAGCTCAAACAGGACGGTGAAAAAATGACCGCATATGCACAACAAAAGCTCGCGGAAGAAAAAGTATTTAAAGACCCTGTACACCGCTACATACATATTCGTGACCAAGTGATTTGGGACGTCATCGGGGCAAAAGAATTTCAGCGACTTCGCCGGATTCGTCAGCTGGGCACTACGTTTCTCGTGTTTCACGGTGCAGAACATAGCCGGTTCAGTCACTCGTTAGGTGTCTACGAAATCGTCCGCCGCATCGTCGATAGTAGTTTCGCCGGACGCTCGGAATGGGATGACAGCGAGCGACTTGTCGTCCTGTGCGCCGCGCTCCTTCATGACCTAGGCCATGGACCGTTTTCCCATGCGTTTGAAAATGTCTTCCTCCTTGATCATGAGAACTTTACGCAAGCCATCTTACTTGGAGATACAGAAGTCAATGCGATTCTCCGCCGTGTCAGTGACGATTTTCCACAAAAAGTAGCTGACGTCATTGCCAAGACCTATCCAAACAAACAAGTAGTCAGTTTGATTTCTAGCCAGATCGATGCCGATCGCATGGATTACTTGCAACGTGACGCCTACTTCACTGGCGTCAGCTATGGACATTTTGATATGGAACGAATTCTACGAGTGATGCGTCCACGAGAAGACCAAGTCGTCATCAAATCGAGCGGAATGCATGCAGTGGAAGACTATATCATGAGCCGTTATCAAATGTACTGGCAAGTGTACTTTCATCCCGTATCCCGAAGTGCTGAAGTGATTTTGACGAAAGCTTTGCACCGGGCAAAGAAATTGAGTGAAGATGGGTACACGTTCAAACATGAACCGACTCACTTCCTGAGTTTTTTCGATGGCAGTTTTACACTCGAAGACTATGTGGCTCTAGATGAGAGCGTTCTGCTTACGTATTTCCAGCTGTGGACAAAAGAAGAAGATGAGATTTTAGCAGATTTGTGTTCGCGTTTTATGTACCGCAAACTGTTCCAATACATTGAATTCGACCCGGCGAAAGATTTTATGAAGATGCGGGAGCTTGAGCAGCTCTTTGCGGAAGCAGGTGTCGACCCTGCGTACTATTTAGTGTTCGATTCCTCATCCGATTTACCGTACGATTTTTACCGTCCTGGTGAAGAAGGCGAACGTATCCCGATTCATTTACTAATGCCTTCTGGCGAAATTCGGGAACTGTCCCGTCAATCTGAAATCGTTGTAGCTGTCTCAGGAAAACGACGATCGGATCATAAATTGTATTTCCCCGCAGAACGCTTGCAGGGAAATTCCCCGAAACTCCAGCGTATTCGTGACTTATTAGGACTAGAGGAGGTGTAATGATGCTACAAGACCACGCAAGCATTGTGCGTTTTATTGCGGCAGCTGAGGGCATTACCGGCCGAAAGAAACTTCAAAAAATGATGTATATTGCGAAGAAGCTCGAGTATCCGGTAAAAGAAAAATACGAGTTCCACATGTACGGCCCATATTCAGAAGAACTGACGGCACGTGTGGAGGAACTGTGCAACATGGGCTTCCTTATGGAGAAAAAAGAGGACATGGGCGCGTATACACAGTATTCGTACACGACCACGACGGAAAGTGAGGCTTTCATGGATCTGGCTCCGGAACTGAATGGCCAATTCAGCGAATGCATTTCGCAAATGAAAGAGAAGTCTTCCCGTTTCTTAGAGCTGGTGGCGACGCTGTTCTACTTCGACGATTTGGAGCGCGACGCACAGATTGAGAAAGTACATATCGTCAAAGGGAAACTCAACTTCACCCCGGACGAGTTCGATGAAGCGTTCGCGTTTATGGAAAGTTTGAAGCGGAATGACTGTTAGGTAAGTTAATAAATAGTCATTTGGATATAATCATGAATCTTCCCCAAACCCTTCGCTTTCCGAAGCGAGAATCCCCAAGCCTCCTCCGGGTTACCCAAAGTGTTATCCAGTTGTAAAGGCTAGAAACACACTCCAAAATCATTCGCACCCATTGAGGCAAAGAACGCCTCATTGGGTCCGCCTGATTTTCTCGGAGTTTCTGGAGCAGCCTTTTTAACATTTATATTTGCGCTTTGCTCCACCGTGCGGGGTCTCGTGAATCCTCTGATGCTTCAGGAGTCTTCGGGTTTGTGAAAGATTCATTCTCTTGTGAGCCAAACTTTATACTATTGAACAATCCTATTGAAGAAGGTGAAGCATTACGACATGTGATGGGAGCTTGCACGATTCCTAAAGAAGGTTTGAATAAGAGAAATTGGAAAACGGAAGATATTGTTTTTAGAAAAAAAGACATAAGAATAGGGCGAGGGCATGCAACAAATATCCGCATGTCCTCGCCCTATTTTTCTTTCCTCAATTAACACAATATATATTTGAAGTTTATTTGACTCCCATATTCTATTCTTGCTTCGATTTATTGATCGCTCAAACGCTTGCCGGCAACGGCGTAGTGGTTCTTCGGCATTTCTTCGATGAACACTACGACTTTCTCAGCTGGTGCATCAACCGTTTCCGTAACAGCAGCCGTCACACGCTCGACCAACGCTTTCTTTTGCTCTTCCGTGCGACCTTCTAACATTTTCACAGTAACATATGGCATATTTCTTCCTCCTTCGTGTACTCATTCGGTATACTAAGAACTATCTTACCATAGAGGAAGGAGAGAACGATATATGGCAGATGAACAAAAACCAAAACAAAAAATTGGCTTTACGATTATTAAAAATGACCCGACCGATGGCCACAAAGGATATGGCATCGGATCGTTATCTTTAGAAAATGTATCTCCCGTCATCGTAGATGTGGAAGAAGGGGTAGCCCGTGTTGAAATTGGCGCGATGCATGCACGAAGCGATACGGAACGCGGAATCAAGTTTACGACGAACCGAGAAGACTCCGCAGGTGGAAAACCCTACTGGCTCGTTTGGGTCACAATTGATCAACTTCCGGAAGGTCCATACTACGCAGGAATGGCTTCATGCGAAATGGTTATCAATCGTGAAAAACGTCGAGGGTACAAGCTTTTAGCTGATCACGTCAATCGTATGGACAAGTCCATGAAACGCAAATTCTTACTAGAAAATTTGGATGAGCGTTCCAAGGTGATCTTGCGAGATTTCCTTCAATCGCATGACCCTATGATATGGGAGCGTAGTCCGGATGAGTTAAAAGAAGCGCTCGCAACTTCTGACTAAACTGTGACAATTTCAAATCCGGTTGAATTTCACGCGTAAAGAAAGTAAAATGATGTTAAAGCTTACGTAACTGTAATGCTGGGACACGACGCTCTTTTACCAGTATGCATTACCCGTACACACTCGTAAAAGCAGGCGTCAGACCCCCGAATGGCCGGAAACCATTCGGGGGTTTATTTATTTTAGATGCGAAACAGCATTTCGACCCACGGTCCGACCGTGCCACCGACCGTGCCGCTGTCCTACCCGCGAACCCACCCGACGTCCCTGGGTTGAACCCACGGTCCGACCGTGCCACCGACCGTGCCGCTGTCCTACCCGCGAACCCACCCGATGTCCCTGGGTTGAACCCACGGTCCGACCGTGCCACCGACCGTGCCACCGACCGTGCCACGTTCCCACCCACCACCCCACCCACACATCTAATCTAGCCAGTCGAAGGGGTTTAGAGGCCACTTATTCATATCTGCTTCTACTTTCTCTCCGCGTAGCTCCGTGCAAGATTTTGTAGGGACGTTGGCACGCGAGACATAGAGGTAGCGCTGATTCGGGCAGGCGTCATTTGCGAGGCCGCCGGTTTCGATGTCGACGAGGACGCCAGTGACGCCACTTGGAACATTGAAGGCGGTGCGAGCTTTTCCTTTATGCACGCTTTCCATAAACGTTGCCCAGATTTGTTTCGTCACGTGCGCGGCATTCGCGGTATCGACTTGCCGTCCTTCGTCAAAGCCGTTCCAGACGCCTGCGGTCACTTCCGGGCTAAAGCCAATAAAATACTGATCCGACAATGTCGTCCCGGATTTCGCAGCGTATTGCCGTCCGAGTTTCGGCGCAATCATGGAGCCTGTGACAGGAGAGTAATCGTTATAAACGGAATCAAAGACTCCGGTCATCATATGCGTCACTTGGAATGCATGCGCTTCTGAAATGGCTTGTTTTGATTTCGGTACCTCGTCCATCGCATCATAAATGACCGTGCCGTCTCGGTCTTTAATCTGCTTCACATAGCGCGCCGGTTGATAGTGGCCTAAATTCCGAATCGATGTATATGCATTGGTTAAATTAAGGAGAGACATTTCACTCGTCCCTAAGGCAGAAGCAGGGGCCTGTGTCACTTTCGCACCCGTATGGAATTGGTCCAGCACACGCTGGAAAGACGCATACCCGATTTCCTCGAGCGTTTTTACGGCATAGATATTATCAGAGATGGCGAGAGCTTGTGCCATCGAAATCGGATGGTCAGCAAACTTTCCGTTCACATTTTTCGGTGTATACGTCTTTCGTCCGTCGTCATAGGGAAACTTGGTGGCTCCCACATCTAAAAAGGTAAGCGGCGTAAATTTGTTCTCAAGTGCAGCGGCGTACAACAACGGTTTAATCGCAGAACCTGGTTGACGCTTTGCCTGTGTGACCCGGTTAAAAGGGCTTGTTGAAAAATCACGTCCACCTACTTGCGCCGTAACAAAGTGGCCATCCGCGTCCTGGCTCACAAATCCCACTTGCAGTTCGGAGACCGGCATCCACTGAGCAATCGCCTGTTCGGCTGCTTCTTGATAGGTAGGACGAAGAGCTGTTACAATCGTAAATCCACCCATCTCAAGATGATGCCCTTTTCGGTCGAGAATCTTCTCCGCTTCCTTCCGAGCCTCTTCCATATAATAAGGAGCCACTGCCGTTTCTTTTTGGGCATCCGTCAAAAATGTCACCGGTATATTTTTCGAGCGGATGTACAATTCTTCCGGAATCTTACCATCACTGCGCATTTCTGAAAGAACAAGTTGTTTCCGAGCCTCCGCCTTTTCCGGGTTAATAAAAGGAGAATACACACTCGGGCCTTTTGGAATCGCAGCTAATTGTGCCGCTTCTTCAAGGGTCAATACACTTGCGGACTTGCCGTAGTACGTCTGGCTTGCAGCTTCTACGCCGTAAGCTCCGTGCCCGAAATAAACGGTATTCAAATAGCCTTCCAAAATCGTTTTCTTGTCATACGCATGTTCAATCCGGTAGGCATACACCGCTTCTTTAATCTTGCGGCTCCAGGTCTTTTCATTGGTCAAAAATAAGGTACGAGCGTATTGCTGGGTAATGGTGCTCGCGCCTTGCACTTTTTTTCGTGCTTTCACGTCAGCCAACACCGCTCCAGCAATCCGCGTATAATCGAATCCGTTATGGTCATAAAATTCCTGATCTTCGATGGCGATAACGGCCATCGGGAGGTACGGGGACATGTCATCGAGCGTGATCCATTTGCGCCGTTCTTCGCTGTACCGTGTAGCTACCGGATTTTCCATCGTGTCCGTGTACGTATTTGCCGTAGGGACAGCGAGAATAGGAGGTCCCATAAGTAAAGTATGCCCGTGAAGTACTCCAAATCCTCCGCCTGCAATCCCGAGCAAGAAAAGGGACATAATTAATCCTTTTCGAAACCAGGACTTTCGTTTCTTTCTTCGTCGGATGTGTGCACGTTTCATGGACGTTTCCCTCCCTTTCCTCTAGTATGGAAATGGAACAGGCGAAATAAACGGAAAACAGTTGCACTTTTTGAAAAAACCTGTATAGTTTGTCTGTATTTTATTTTTTCACTAATGGAAGGAGATAGATAAATGAGCGGAAACTGGTATACAGAAAAGCAAACTGAAAACTTTGGAATTACGATGAAGATAAATAAAACGTTGCACGTTGAACAGACGGAGTGGCAATTCTTAGAGATGGCGGAAACAGCAGAATGGGGCAACATGTTGTTCCTTGACGGCATGGTCATGACATCTCAAAAAGATGAATTCGTTTACCACGAAATGGTGGCACATGTGCCATTGTTCACACACCCGAACCCAGAAAACGTACTTGTCGTTGGTGGAGGAGACGGTGGGGTTATTCGTGAAGTAATGAAACACCCGAAAGTGAAGAAAGCAACGCTAGTTGATATAGATGGAAAAGTCATCGAGTACTCAAAGAAATATCTACCGGAAATCGCTGGGGAACTCGACAACCCACGAGTAGAAGTTATCGTTGGCGACGGCTTCATGCACATTGCGAAATCGGAAAACGAATACGACGTTATTATGGTCGATTCAACAGAACCTATGGGACCTGCTGTAGACTTATTTACAAAAGGATTCTATGCGGGCATCCACAAAGCTCTTAAGGAAGACGGTCTATTCGTAGCACAGTCGGACAACCCGTGGTTCAAAGCGGACCTCATCAAACAAGTACAAAGTGATGTGAAGGAAATTTTCCCAATCACAAAATTGTACACAGCGAACATCCCAACCTACCCGTCAGGTCTATGGTGCTTCACGATTGGATCGAAAAAACATGATCCATTAGATGTTCCTGCTGAACAGTTCCATGACATCGACACAAAATACTACACAAAAGAACTTCACAGTGCCGCCTTCGTCTTGCCGAAATTTGTGAAGGACTTAGCAGGTGAATAAGATGAGATTTGATGAAGCCTATAGTGGAAACGTCTTTATTAAAAGTAAGCAGGATTACGAGAACGCGCAGGCGGTAATTTACGGCATGCCGATGGACTGGACCGTCAGTTACCGTCCGGGCTCACGCTTTGGCCCGCAGCGTATCCGTGAAGTATCAATTGGTCTTGAAGAGTACAGCCCGTACCTGGACCGCGAGTTAGACGACCTGAATTATTTCGACGCTGGAGACATCCCACTACCTTTTGGTAACGCGGAAAAGAGCCTTGAATTGATTGGGGGCTTCATTCGTCAACTTTTACAAGACGGCAAAGTGCCTGTCGGAATGGGCGGCGAGCACTTAGTGTCTTGGCCGGTCATGAAAGAAGTAGCAGCGGTTCACAAAGACCTTGCCATCATTCACATGGATGCACACACGGACCTACGCGTCGAGTATGAGGGGGAGCCTCTTTCTCACTCCACACCTATTCGTAAGATTGCCGAGCACATCGGGCCACACAACGTCTATTCATTCGGAATCCGTTCCGGAATGAAAGAAGAGTTCGAATGGGCAAAGGAAAACGGAATGGAAATCGCGAAGTTTGAAGTGTTAGAGCCACTAAAAAACGTGTTGCCAAAACTTGAAGGACGTCCGGTTTATGTAACAATTGACATTGACGTACTCGACCCAGCGCACGCGCCGGGAACAGGAACAGTGGACTGCGGCGGCATCACGAGCCGTGAACTACTGGCATCGATCCATGCAATCGCGAACTCTGGAGTCAACGTCGTCGGATTCGACCTTGTCGAAGTCGCACCAATCTACGACTCGTCCGAACAAACAGTCAACACCGCTTCCAAGCTGATTCGTGAAATGTTGTTAGGGTGGGTTAAGTAAGATTTAGATCTAGATGCGTAAGGCGTTCGTTCAGAAATATCGTGAAAACCGAGCGCACCAAATGAGGCGCTGTTTGCCTTTCTGGAGATCCCGTCTTAGTGAAGGGGTTTCTAGCGTTCGCAACTTGATTCCATCTAGATGCGGAGCAGGCTGTTCTGAAATTCTGTCAAATGCCAGCGTGGACAGGGAGGCGCCCTTTGCCTCAATGGACGCGATGGCATTTGGCATGGATTTCAAGCCTGCGCAACTCGATTACACCGAGATGTGGAGCGACCTGCTCCAGAAACGGATGGAATAGAGGGAGAGAATAGGGCGTTTCCTATTCTCTCCCTCTTTTTATATTTTGAGAAGAAGCACATGACGTCATGAATTGACCATTTCCACTTGTTTGGTATCAATCAAGCACCCATTTGGTATCATTGGAACCCGTGTTTGGGTCGATTAAGAGACCAAATCACTCTCATTCTTTTAGAAATCCTCAGGATGAGTTGGTTTTGGTATCAATAACCGCATCCTTTGGTATCAATGAGCCGCCTATTTGGGTCACTTGTCTTTTTCTACACCCTACTGAGATGACACTGCGACGACCCGGTTGGACCCAGGGGCGCCGAGTAGGAACGGGGGTAGGAAAGCGGGTGGGTTCGCGACACGGTCGAACCCAGGGTCGTCGAGTAGGAACACGGGTGGGAACGCGACAGTTCCAAGAGTTATTCTATGACTGGCAACAAACCAAGTCCCCGTTTTACTTGGCCGTTGCAGATATCGATTTCTTCAAAAAAAGTGAACGATGAGTATGGTCATCCGGTTGGAGATCTCGTACTGAAACAACTCGCATCGCGCTTGAAAGCAGAAATGAAGAGTCTTGGTGGAGTGGCTGCACGTATTGGAAGCGAAGAGTTTGCGGTGCTGCTTCCGGGGGAAGCGGAAGATGTGGTACAAGAAAATTTGGATGCGGTTCGGCATGCGATTGCCTCAAAAGACTTCACCATTTCCGATGACCTGTTGCTACCGATCACCATCAGTATTGGCGCAGCTGGTTTCCCGCGCCACAAAGAAACGCTCACAGAACTCTACAAAGCAGCAGACAACGAACTATATATCGCCAAACAGAGTGGTCGCAACTGTGTGCGCGTACGAAACGGGAATGCCCCTGTGCCATCAATTTAGAAAAGCGAAGAGTACACTTCCGGATTTTTCGCTTTTTTGAATTCCGGAATGACCGTCTCTTCACATTCACTTTAAAAAATCGTATACTTATAAGGTTATCTACAAAAAGTAAACAGAAGAAAAGAGGGCTTGAGATGACCGAACAGGCAGGGATTCCGATTCAGCTGAAGATTGTGTCAACCTTCAAGCATCCCGGTACCAAAATGACGCAAGATCGCACACGTGCTTCCGGCACGATGTATCATAGAGAACAAAAACGCTTCCTTCGCTTTGAAGAAGTCACGGAAGAAGTCACCCAGACACTCGTGAAGTTTGAAGGCTCTGGAGGATTCATACGACGGCGTGGCGTCGCGGATATGCGTATTGAATTCGAACTCGGTCGTAAGACAAAAGGACATTACACGATGCATGGCCATACGATGCCACTCGAGGTGTTCACGAATCGAATCGTCCATACAGAAGGACACGACCTGATTGAATATTCCCTATATCAAGACAACCAAAAAATGGGCGATTACACTATCGACTATCACTATACGGAGGTAACGGAATGAATGCTGTTGAACAAGTACAACAATCCATTAAAGATGCAATAAAAGCAGCGGTTGCCGCAACCGGACTCGCGGGCGACCAAGAAGTTGAGGTTCATTTAGAAGCACCTCGCGTGAAAGAGAACGGTGACTACGCAACAAACGTAGCAATGCAGTTAACCAAAATTGCGAAACAAAATCCACGTGCTATCGCAGAACAGATCTTGGCAAACCTTCAAACCGAAGGCACACCCATTGATTCTATGGAAATTGCAGGGCCTGGATTCATCAACATCCGCACAAAAAAAGACTACTTACAACAAGTCGTCAACACCGCGTTCACGGCAGGTTCTGCCTACGGACGTAGTGACGCAGGCGAAGGCGAGAAAGTTCAAGTCGAGTTCGTATCGGCCAACCCAACAGGCGACCTTCACTTAGGACACGCACGTGGGGCTTCTGTCGGAGATTCGTTATGTAACGTCCTTGATTTTGCTGGCTACGACGTGAGCCGCGAGTACTATATTAATGATGCCGGAAACCAAATTCACAACTTGGCACTATCTCTTGAAGCGCGATATTTCCAGGCACTTGGTCAAGACAAAGAGATGCCAGAAGATGGCTACCATGGTCAAGATATCATCGACATGGCAAACGCTCTAGTTGAAGCGGATGGCGACAAATATACATCTCTATCGGACGAAGCGCGCTATGACTTCTTCCGCCAGTTTGGCTTGAAGAAAGAGCTTGAAAAATTACAGACGGACCTGGCTGACTTCCGCGTGAACTTCGACGAATGGTTCTCAGAAACGTCTCTTTACGAGAACGGTAAAATTGACGTCGCACTTGATAAGTTACGTGCAAATGGTCACATCTACGAAGAAGAAGGCGCGACCTGGTTCCGCTCAACGACGTTTGGCGATGACAAAGACCGCGTGCTGATCAAGCAGGACGGCAGCTACACGTACTTGACGCCGGACCTTGCGTATCATGAAGACAAAATCAACCGTGGTTTTGAAAAACTGATCAACATCTGGGGCGCTGACCATCACGGCTACATCCCTCGTATGAAAGCAGCAATCCAAGCATTGGGTTATGACCGCGACACATTAGAAGTCAGCGTCATCCAAATGGTGCAGCTGTATAAAGACGGCGAAAAGATGAAGATGAGTAAACGGACAGGAAAAGCCGTGACAATGCGTGAATTAGTAGAAGAAGTGGGCTTAGATGCTGTTCGTTATTTCTTCGGTATGCGTTCAGGCGATTCCCACATGGACTTTGACCTGGATCTCGCCGTTTCTCAATCGAATGAAAACCCTGTGTATTACGCACAGTACGCACACGCGCGTATTTGTTCGATTCTTCGTGCAGCAGACGAACAAGGAGTTTCGGCAACTGTCGAGCACCTGAACTTGCTGACGGATGAAAAAGAAGAAGACCTAATGAAAAAAATCGGCGACTTCCCGCAAGTGGTGGCAGATGCAGCGAAACTTCGCTCGCCACACCGTGTGGCGACGTACATTCAAGAACTGGCTGCAAACTTCCACAGTTTCTATAATGCCAACAAAGTATTGGATCCGGAAGCGCCAGAATTAACATCTGCTCGTTTAGCATTAATTTCTGCGACACGCCAGACACTTGAAAACGCATTAAAATTATTAGGGGTTTCCGCTCCTGAGAAAATGTAGTACGATACACTTAATACAACAAGGTGCTCAAGTAACGGATTGCTTGAGGTAAAAGGGAAGCTGGTGAAAGTCCAGCACGGTCCCGCCACTGTAAGCGACCACGGTCGTAAGCCAGGAAACCTGCCTTGTTGAATGCGCCGTGAACCTACGAGGATGGGTTGGGGAAAATCGGATATTTCTATGCTTTCTTGCCGGTTTATACCTAGTTTTACCCGTTTTCCCTGTAGGGGAAGGCGGGTTTTTTTACATACTATATCGAGGAAGAAGGCGTACAGAAATGAAAAAGTGGTTAATCAGTTTACTCGCAGTCATGCTATTGGCAGGATGTACCGAAGAAACTCAGGAGACACAAACTCCGGAAACAGAGACAGAAGACGTAGCATCAGAAGATGTAGCATCAGGAGATAGTGAAGTCACATTCCCACTAACCGTGACAGACAGTGTAGGTAACGAAGTGACGATTGAAGAAGCTCCGGATTCGATTATTTCGATGATTCCAAGTAATACAGAAATCTTGTTTGCGCTCGGTCTAGACGAAGAAGTTGTCGGCGTGACGGATTACGACAATTATCCGGAAGCAGCTACGACAAAAGAAAAGATTGGCGCGTTTGAGTTTAATATTGAAAAAATGACGGCCCTTCAACCGGACTTGATTTTAGCACATGAATCCAGCTGGTCTACTGCTGAAGCAGGCCTTCAGCCGTTAATAGATGCTGGTGTACCAATTTATGTCGTCGACAATGCGATGAGCTTTGAAGATACTTATGGCACGATTGAAGCTATTGGTGCTGTAACAGGCAAAGCGGAAGAAGCGGCAACGATTGTGAGTGACATGCAAGCCCAAGTCGAGGAAATTACGGCGCAACTTGAAGCCGTAGAAACAAAGAAGACCGTGTTTATCGAATCGTCAGGCGACCCTGAAATCTATACGGCTGGACAAGGGACATTGATGCAGGAACTGCTTGACCGTATTAACGCGGAAAACTTAGTAGCGGACCAAGAAGGTTGGCTCCTGATGAACGGGGAAGAGATTGTATCTCGCAACCCGGACGTCATCGTATTGACGTATAATTACATTGAAAATGCTGTTGATGCTGTTAAGGCGCGTCCTGGTTTTGATCAAATCACAGCCGTTCAGCAAGACGCAGTTGTCCAAGTAAATGAAGACATCGTGACACGTCCGGGGCCACGTCTTGCAGAAGCTTTACAAGAGCTTGCGCGTGCAGTGTACCCAGAAGTCATGAATGACTAAAAGACCGCTCGGCTGGATTGTATCGCTCTTGCTGCTCGCGCTCTCGTTTTGGCTTGGCATCTCCATCGGTGCTGTCCAGATTCCACTGAGTACACTGTGGGGAGGGAGCGAGGATACAACAGCTACAACGATTGTCTGGAATATCCGGATGCCTCGCGTCTTCCTGGCAGCCCTTGTGGGAGCGGCGTTAGCAGTAGCAGGAGCCTCTTTCCAGGCACTTTTGAAAAACCCACTCGCCGACCCTTACACTTTAGGTGTTTCTTCCGGTGCCTCGGTCGGTGCTGTGGCTACCTTATTTTTTGGATTATCGATTCCGTTTGTTGGCATGTTTACACTCCCGCTTCTTAGTATGGTGGGGGCACTGGTGACACTTCTTCTCGTCTTGACATTTGCGCGTGCGATGGATAAATCGCTACGTATGGAGACGATCATTCTAACGGGAATCATCACGAGTTCCTTTTTCGGTGCGATGATTTCCTTAATGATTGCACTGACAGGAGAGGAACTGCGTCAAATTATTGGTTGGTTACTTGGAAGTGTCGCTATGCGGACGTGGGTCCATGTCCAAATGATCGCGCCTTTCGTTGTTGTTGCAGGAGGCTGGCTCTTGTTCCGGGCGCGTGATTTAAACGCGCTTCAGCTCGGAGAAGACCGTGCGCACCACTTAGGTGTGAATGTGGCCCTCGTGAAAAAGGAAGTCCTGATTGGTGGGTCGGTGTTAACCGGTGCAGCAGTTGCCGTATCAGGTACGATTGGGTTTGTTGGACTCGTCGTTCCTCACATGACTCGGCTTTTGTTTGGGGCGGACAATCGACATGTGTTGCCGCTCAGTATGATCAACGGCGCATCGTTACTTATTTTATGTGACCTGGTCGCCCGGACGATCATTGAACCGACAGAACTGCCGATTGGTGTAATGACGGCACTACTCGGTGCCCCAGTCTTTGCGTGGATCTTCTTTCGCCAACGAACGAAAGGAGCGAGATAGATGCTACATGTCGAAAACGTCAGCGGTGGGTATACGTTTCCAATCTTGAAAGACGTCTCCTTTCATTTGGCTCCCGGACAGATTCTTGGGGTCCTTGGTCCCAACGGAAGTGGGAAGTCGACTCTTCTGAAGCTCGTAAGTGGCATTTTGAAGCCGGAAGCGGGCACGGTGACTATTGCAGGAAAAGAGTTGGCTTCGTACCGTGCGAAGCAACTCGCAAAAGTAATGGCGGTGCTTCCTCAACTGCATCCGCAAGCGTTCGGGATGACGGTGAAAGAAGTCGTTGCGCTCGGTCGTTATCCGCACCAATCCGGACTGTTCTCCAGTTGGTCAAATGAAGACGAAGCGGCTGTTGTGGAGGCGATGCGTACAACGCAAGTGACACGCTATGCAGAACAAGAAATCACGTCACTATCAGGTGGAGAACAACAGCGAGTATTTGTCGCGCAGGCGCTGGCTCAAAAAGCCCCATTACTCTTACTCGATGAACCGACGAACCACTTGGATATTGCGCACCAAAAGCAACTCCTTGATACACTTCGGGGGTATGTACAAGCGGAAGGTATCGCCGTTGTCAGTGTGTTTCACGATATCAACCTCGCATCCCTTTACTGTGATCAATTGCTGTTACTGCAAGATGGGAAAGTATATGCGTGCGGGGAACCGCATGAAGTGATTGAAAAAGCGAAACTAGAACACGTCTATGAAACGCTCTTAGAAGTCGCGCCGCATCCGGTCGAACCGAAACCGCAAATGACGCTCCTTCCAAAAGAATCGGCGGACACGGCTACAACCATTCGCAAAGAAGATATACAAATAGAGGACAATACTGTCGTCTACCATTCTGAACGGCCTCTCCGCGTGGTTTCTTCTGCCGTGTTGAATCCCGGATTTGGATGGTACCGCACACTGATCAACCGTCAAGTCGATCCAACTTATGGGCATAGCGATGTAACGTCCGAGATGAAAGACTTTGTACGAAGTCGCGGATGGGTCTCAACAGAAACCGTTGCCCAAATGACGGCAGTCGATGTGCATCAAGCAGTCATTGAAGAATATAGTGGAGACTATGGGTCCCTTCTCATCATGGTGACAGCGGGGATTGGGAATGCCATGGATGTGTCACGGGCACATGAAGTGCGGTCGTTGCCATCAATTGGTACAATCAACACATGGATCCTGATCAATGGACATGTTTCAGACGAAGCGTTCATCGAAGCGATGATGACCGCAACGGAAGCGAAGACGAAAGCTCTGGCGGAAGAACACGTTCTCGATAACCGCACGGGGACACTCGCAACCGGTACACCAACGGACAGTCTTGTCATTGCGGCGACGCAACGAGGACCGTTCAGTCCGTACGGTGGACCCGTCACGGAACTCGGAAAAGCCATCGGGCGTGCCGTGGTCTCGTGCACTCGACAAGCCATTCGACAGTATCAACAGGCACATGGGGAGGAATCATCGTGAAAATTTACACGAAAACAGGGGACAAAGGCCAAACCAGTTTAATTGGCGCACGTGCAGATAAAGATGATTTACGCATTGAAACGTACGGCACGATTGATGAAGCAAATTCATTTATCGGCAAAGCAGTGACGGAGCTTGAGGAAGAGAAGTTCTCGGATATTTTGCGTGACTTGGAAGCCATCCAACACGAACTGTTTGATTGTGGAGGCGATTTGGCTGTCGTGACGAAAGTCCGGAATTACAAGTTAACCGAAGAGCCGATCACGATTCTGGAAGCCCGCATTGACGAACTGATGGAAGAAGGACCAGCACTTGAACGCTTCATCCTACCAGGAGGGACTCCAGCTGCTGCGACACTACATATCGCGCGCACCGTCGCACGCCGTGCGGAACGTCAGATGGTCTCCCTTATGAAGCAACATGATGACGTCCCAGTCATCGTTCAGAAATACTTAAACCGCCTATCCGACTACCTATTCGCCGCTGCTCGTGTCGTCAACGCCCGCTCCGGTGTATCAGATATCGAATACATCCGCGGCGCAAAGGTATTCCATACAGATAAAGAATCGAAATAATATGCAATTAATCTAGCCAGTTCTCGTTATAACAGACGAAAGCTGGTTTTTTCTATGGGACACCAACATAGACAGTCCAACAGGCACCCACCGTGCGGTTCGAATTAACTAGAGTCGGAAACGCTTCGATGGTCTCACATATTTAAAAGAACTAGTTGGGTATAATGGAAAAGACTAGTAGGGAGGTCGGTAGAGATGAAAAAATATGCATGGTTACTTGCTGCGAGCTTATTACTCGCTGCTTGTACAGACGAATCACAGCCGGTTGAAGAAGAGACACCGGTGACAAGCGATCAAGTGGAAGACACAGAAACCACTGATGACGCAGAAGCGGCTGCTGAAGACAAAGAGGAAGAAGATGCTGCTTCGGAAGAGACGACAGAAGAACTCTCTTGGGATGAGCAGATCTTATCCGAAGAAGGGAAGAATCAGCTTCTCTCCGGTCAGGTTCTTGGAACGAATCTAGAAATCGGTTCGTCACTTGCAGATGTGGAAGCAGAACTGGGCACACCAGATACTGAGGACTTCTTAGCTGGTGCTCCACTTAAATCGTACGGCAACATCCATATTGCTCACTTGATGGACGAAGAAGAAGTCGTCGCATTCCACTTGTCATTCGACGAGCCAGTGGCGATTGAAAACATTCATGAGGCATGGGGCGAACCAACTGAAATAGAGCCGATGGAGATTGACGACATCATTGAAGCGCATACGTACCAAGGGGACGGCTATGTTGCTTCATTCACATTGACTTCGGGCAGTCCAGACGAAGTTCACAGTGTGCATATCAGCAAAACGAACGAATAACTAGAATTACAAACTTGAAGTGCCCGCAGCGAAGGCTGCGGGTTTATTTCTAGTAAGGGCTTGGGCAGCTAAGATTTAGGGACTTCCCCGTCGACAGCTGGGCAGACTCAATTTTGCAGTATGGACCGGGGAATGAGCCTCTATGGACCGGGTAATATGCTCGAACGGACCTGTTGAGTTAATCAAATCGACCCCTACCATTCGAATGGACCGGTCAAGATGCTCGAATGGACCTGGTAAACCGCTACAATGGACCGGGTAGCTGCACGAAATGGACCTTACCCTCCGCCGCTCTCTTAAAAACCCCTTGACTGAACGCTCATTCATTTTTATACTAAAACTAATACTTTCTTTCTTCGAATAGCGTTGTTATGCTTACGAGTAAGATCGAATTTCATCTTAGAGGGGGAGAAGAAATTGAGTCCGCTATTAATTGCTAACTGGATCTTATTCATTGCCGTCACGGGCTATGCACTCTACCTGTTTGGTTACCTGTTGAAGACGCGGTACAGCTATATTCAGCTTGGTAAAAAAGTAGAGTTTGAAGACAACATCAAAGAACGTCTTCGCAAAATTTGGGTGTATGTATTTGGACAAAAGAAATTATTGAAGGATAAGAAAAGTGGAACGATTCACGTTATGTTCTTCTACGGGTTCCTGCTTGTACAACTTGGAGCCATCGACTTCATTTGGAAAGGTTTGAAACCGGATTCACACTTGCCACTTGGCCCGTTGTACCCGATTTTCACTTTCTTTACGGAGATTGTCACATTGGTGATCTTAGTTGCCGTGGTTTGGGCATTCTATCGCCGTTACGTTGAAAAATTAACACGCTTAAAACGTGGATGGAAGAGCGGACTTGTCCTGATCTTCATCGGCGGACTGATGGTTTCCGTACTTATCGGAAACGGGATGAACATGATCTGGCATGACCACGCTGGAACATGGACAGAACCTGTCGCATCAAGCATTGCGACAATCTTTGGATTCATCGGTCCAACAGCTGCAGCTGTCGTGTTCTTCCTCATGTGGTGGGCACACTTACTCTTCCTACTCACATTCTTAGTGTACGTGCCGCAATCGAAGCACTTCCACTTGATCACAGGTCCTGCAAACGTCTACTTCCACCGTCTAGATAACGTCGGTCGTCTCCGCCCAATCAACTTCAATATGGATGAAGAAGACGAAGACAATCCGGAAGCGGAAGAAGAAATGCCGTCATTTGGTGTCGGTCGCATTCAGGACTTTACACAAGCACAGATGATCGACTTCTATGCATGTGTGGAATGTGGGCGCTGTACAAACATGTGTCCAGCAACAGGGACAGGGAAAATGCTGTCACCGATGGACCTCATCACGAAACTTCGTGACCATTTAACGTTCACAGGCGCTGTAGAAACCAAAACAAAGCCTTGGGTACCTGCTCTTGCGTTCAACGGGACAAAAGGAAATCAATTGGCTATGGCTGCTGGAGCTGAAGGTGCTGTCATTGAAGACATCTACAGCCCGTCCTTGATTGGGGACGTCATCACAGAAGAAGAAATATGGGCATGTACAACTTGTCGTAACTGTGAAGACCAGTGTCCAGTAATGAATGAGCACGTGGATAAAATTATTGACCTTCGTCGTTACCTTGTCATGACTGAAGGACGCATGGACAAAGATGCCCAGCGCGCGATGACGAACATCGAAAAGCAGGGAAATCCATGGGGACTAAACCGTAAAGAAAAAGAAAACTGGAGAGATGCTCGTCCAGACATCGCAATCCCTACTGTAAAAGAAGCAGACAAATCAGGAGAAGGCTTCGAATACTTATTCTGGGTTGGCGCGATGGGGTCATTCGATAGCCGCTCACAAAAAATTGCTCTTGCATTCGCTCACTTGATGAACGAAGCAGGCGTCAAATTCGCTATCCTAGGAAACAAAGAAAAGAACTCCGGAGACACACCACGTCGTCTCGGAAATGAATTCTTGTTCCAAGAGCTTGCGGAAGCCAATGTGAAAGAATTTGAAAAAGCAGGCGTGACGAAGATTGTTACTATTGATCCGCACGCATATAATATCTTTAAAAATGAATACAGTGATTTCGGTTGGTCAGGCGAAGTGCTTCACCATACAGAAATGCTATTTGATTTAGTGCAACAAGGCCGTTTGAAACCGCAACACGCAGTCAATGAAACCATCACGTTCCACGATTCGTGTTACCTCGGCCGGTATAATGACGTCTACGATCCACCACGTGAAATCTTGAAATCCATTCCAGGCGTCAAGCTTGTGGAAATGGAACGTAACCGCGAAACAGGCATGTGCTGTGGAGCCGGCGGTGGAATGATGTGGATGGAAGAGCACGTGGGGAACCGCGTGAACGTTGCTCGTACAGAGCAAGCGCTTGCTGTAAATCCTTCGGTGATCTCGTCCGGATGTCCATACTGCTTAACGATGTTATCGGATGGAACGAAGGCGAAAGAAGTCGAAGAAACAGTGGGCACATACGATGTGGCAGAGCTTCTTGAGTTATCGGTATTTGGCGAAATGCAGCCACCGACAGCGGAAGAAGAAGTCGAGCCAGTACTTCAGTAAGTATTGCAATTCGTCAGACTTTTCGCTAAACTAAGGCTAACTAAAGGGAGTGTTTTTTGCACTCCCTCTCTTTATGAAAACTTGTCGAGCGAGCGTTCAGTCACCTTCTCTAGATGTGGAGCAGGCTGGTCTGAAATTCTGTCAAATGACAGCGTGGACAGCGAATCGCTCTTTGATTCAATGGCCGCGATGGCATTTGGCACGGATTTCAAGTCTGCGAAACTCGATAATTCTAAAAGTGAATCAGGCTGATCCAGAAATGCCGAAAAAATCAGGCGGACCCATTGAGGCGTCCTTTGCCTCGGTGGGAGCGAATGATTTTAGAGTGTATTTCTAGCCTGAGCAACTAGACACCAAGAAAAGTGAATCAGGCTGATCCAGGATTTCATGACTTAACGTAAATTGTAAGCGATTACACATTACACATTACACATAGAGGAGTGCTAAAGATGAGTAAAACGGTTATTTTAGCAGGGGCACGTACCGCATTTGGAAAGTTTAGTGGAGGACTTAGTTCGTTATCCGCTTCCGATTTAGGAGGTCACGCAATCAAAGCCGCACTTGACCGTGCAGGCATCCAGCCGGAGCAAGTCGATGAAGTCATTATGGGAACGGTATTACAAGCCGGACAAGGCCAGATTCCATCACGGCAAGCAGCACATAAAGCGGGCATTCCGTGGAATGTCAAAACCGAGACGATCAACAAAGTATGTGCATCAGGGATGCGCAGTATCTCACTTGGTGACCAAATCATTCGTCTTGGTGAAGAACACCTCATCGTAGCTGGCGGCATGGAGTCCATGTCGAATGCACCGTACTATCTTCCAAAAGCACGCGAAGGATTCCGTATGGGAGACGCACAAGTGGTCGACGGTATGGTCTATGACGGTCTGTCCTGTTCGTTCCACCCGAAAAATGTCCATATGGGGACTTACGGAAACGAAACAGCCGCAACCTTTGATATCTCACGTGACAAGCAAGATGAATGGGCAGCCCGCTCCCATGAACGTGCGTTAAAAGCGATAGAGAACGGTCGTTTTGCAGAAGAGATTACACCAATTGAGGTTCCGCAGCGAAAAGGCGATCCAATCACAGTCGATACCGACGAAGCACCACGCCCAGGGACGACGAAGGAAGTCCTTTCCGGGTTACGCCCTGCATTTGGCAAAGAAGGAACGATCACTGCCGGAAACGCACCAGGTGTGAATGACGGTGCATGTGCAGTTGTCCTCGCTTCAGAAGAAAAAGCAAACGAACTGGGCATCAAGCCACTCGCAACGATTATTGGTCATGCGGAAGTGGGTGTGGCACCTGAAGAATTCCCGCAAACCCCAGGGCTTGTGATCAATACGCTTCTTGAAAAGTACGGCAAGTCGATAGAAGACATCGACCTCATTGAAATCAACGAAGCGTTCGCAGCGGTAGCCCTTGTAAGTAACCAAATTGCAGGTCTGGATGAATCAAAAGTGAACGTTAACGGAGGCGCAGTGGCGCTTGGTCACCCAATCGGTGCGTCAGGTGCTCGTATTGTCTACACCCTTGCTCTTGAACTTCAAAAGCGAGGCGGTGGACTTGGGATTGCAGCCATCTGTTCAGGTGGCGGTCAAGGGGACGCCATCTTACTCGAAGTTCCAAAAAACTAATTTTTAAAACAGAAAGAGGGACCCAACTTGGTTATTCAAAAAGTACTCGTTATCGGCGCAGGACAAATGGGATCAGGAATCGCGCAAGTCTGTGCGCAAGCAGGATTTGATGTGAAACTAAACGACCGGGCGGAAGAGTTTTTCGAGCGCGGACTCGCAACCATCACAAAGAATTTATCACGTGACGTTGAAAAAGGACGTAAGACAGAAGACGAGAAATCGGAAATCTTGGGGCGCATTACAAAGTCACTGGATATTAACGATGCGAGCGACGTCGACATCGTCATTGAAGCGGCAGTCGAGAACATGGAAATCAAGCAGCAGATCTTTAAACAGCTGGACGAAATTACACCAAAACACGCGATTTTAGCGACAAACACCTCGTCCCTTCCGATTACAGAGATTGCGGCAGTGACCAATCGTCCGGAACAAGTGATTGGGATGCACTTCATGAATCCCGTCCCAGTGATGAAGCTCGTTGAAATCATTCGTGGACTCGCAACATCGGATGAAGTGTACAGAGACATTGAAGAGATGACGAAGAAGCTGAGCAAAGTGCCAGTGGAAGTGAACGACTTCCCAGGTTTCGTATCAAACCGTATTTTGATGCCGATGATCAACGAAGCGATCTACGCGTTGTATGAGGGTGTGGCAACGAAAGAAGCAATTGATGATGTCATGAAACTTGGCATGAACCACCCGATGGGGCCTCTGCAACTAGCAGACTTCATTGGTCTAGATACGTGCCTTTATATCATGGAGATCTTGCACGACGGTTTTGGCGACAGCAAGTACCGTCCATGTCCGCTCCTTCGTAAGTATGTGAAGGCTGGCTGGCTAGGGAAGAAGTCAGGACGAGGATTCTACGTATACGAGTAAGGAGCAAACACGATGGAACTAAGATTTACTGAAGAACAAATGATGATGCGCAACATGGTTCGCGACTTTGCAACGAAGAAGATTGCTCCGTTTATCGAAGAAATGGAAAAAGGTCACTTCCCGAAAGAAATCGTCAAAGAAATGGGCGACCTCGGGTTGATGGGAATTACGATTCCGGAAGAATACGGCGGCGCAGGGATGGATTTTACAAGTTATATCATCGCAATCAATGAGCTATCGAAAGTATCGGCGACGGTTGGGGTTATCTTGTCAGTGCATACGTCAGTTGGGACGAACCCAATCCTCTACTTCGGGACGGAAGAGCAGAAACAAAAGTATATACCTAAACTAGCAAGTGGAGACTACCTAGGGGCGTTCTGTCTGACAGAACCAGCAGCAGGTAGCGATGCCGGAGCATTGAAGTCCCGTGCAGTAAAAGACGGAGCTCACTACGTCATCAACGGATCAAAAGTGTTTATCACGAATGGTGGCGAAGCGGATGTGTACATCGTATTTGCCAACACGGATCCAGAAAAAGGGGCACGCGGGATATCTGCATTTATTGTCGAGAAAGACACACCAGGCTTCATCGTCGGAAAAGACGAAGAGAAGATGGGGCTTCATGGGTCACGCACGGTGCAGTTGACGTTTGAAGATATGCGCGTACCGGCAGAGAACCTTCTCGGGAATGAAGGAGAAGGGTTTAAAATTGCCCTGGCGAACCTTGAGGTGGGTCGAATTGGGATTGCGGCACAAGCGCTCGGCATTGCGGAAGCAGCACTCGACGAGTCGGTCGCTTATTCCATGGAGCGTAAACAGTTCGGGAAACCGATTGTGGCGAACCAAGGGGTAGGATTTAAGCTAGCAGATATGGCTACCGCTGTCGAAGCTTCTCGTTTACTCATCTACCGCGCTGCTAACTTGCGAACAGAAGGCAAGCCATGTGGCCAGGAAGCATCGATGGCGAAACTGTTCAGTACCAAAACAGCAGTCGATGTGACGATTGAGGCCATTCAAGTATTCGGTGGCTATGGCTATACAGAAGAGTATCCGGTGGAGCGTTTGTTCCGGGATGCCAAAGTAACAGAGATCTACGAAGGTACATCAGAAATTCAAAAAATAGTTATCAGCAAACATCTTACTAACTAAAAAGGCGGGAATGAGAATGAACTTTCAACTTTCAGAAGAACATGAAATGATTCGTAAAATGGTACGCGATTTCGCGGAAAAAGAAGTGGCACCAACAGCAGCAGAGCGCGACGAGAACGAGAGCTTTGATCGCAAAATTTTCGATCAAATGGCGGAACTGGGCCTTGCAGGGATTCCATGGCCAGAAGAGTACGGCGGAGCAGGAATGGACTATCTTGCATACGTAATCGCAGTCGAAGAGCTATCACGTGTTTGTGCGTCTACTGGGGTTACATTATCTGCGCACACGTCACTTGCAGGATGGCCTATTTATAAATTCGGAAACGAAGAGCAGAAGCAAAAATTCCTTCGACCGTTGGCGGAAGGGTCACAAATCGGAGCGTATTGCTTAACCGAGCCAGGTTCAGGTTCGGATGCGGGTGGCATGAAGACGACAGCGAAACTAGATGGCGATGAGTACGTGATCAATGGTTCGAAAATCTTCATCACAAACGGCGGCATTGCAGGCATCTACATCGTGTTTGCCGTGACGGATCCGGAATCGAAGCATAAAGGAACTTCCGCATTCATCGTAGAAGCAAGCACACCAGGCTTCTCCGTCGGAAAGAAAGAAAAAAAACTCGGCATTCGTTCATCACCAACAACGGAAGTTATTTTCGACAACTGCCGCGTACCAAAAGAAAACCTGTTAGGTGAAGAAGGTCAAGGCTTCATCATCGCGATGAAAACACTTGATGGCGGTCGTAACGGAATCGCAGCACAAGCCGTCGGTATCGCACAAGGTGCACTTGACGCAGCAGTCACGTACTCGAAAGAGCGCGTTCAGTTTGGGAAGCCGATCGTTGCGAACCAAGGGGTATCGTTCAAGCTTGCGGATATGGCAACAGCAACGGAAGCGTCTCGTCTACTGACGTACCAAGCAGCGTGGCTAGAGTCGAACAATCTTCCATACGGTCAAGCTTCTGCAATGGCGAAACTGATGGCGGGTGACACGGCAATGAAAGTATCGACTGAAGCTGTTCAAGTATTCGGTGGCTACGGCTACACGAAAGACTATCCTGTCGAGCGCTACATGCGTGATGCAAAAATTACACAAATTTACGAAGGTACGCAAGAAATCCAGCGTCTTGTGATTTCGCGTAACTTGACGAAATAAATGACGGAAGGAAAGCATCTCGTCCAGACGTCGGTGAAGGATGAGCAGCTCATCCAGAAACGCCGGCAGCAAATGATTGCAGCGGGGGTCAAGCTCTTCAAAGAGAAGGGCTTCCACCGCACCACGACACGGGAAATTGCGAAAGAAGCAGGCTTTAGCATCGGCACGTTATACGAGTACATTCGCACAAAAGAAGATGTACTGTATCTTGTCTGTGACGGCATTTATGACGAAGTGTTTGCGCGTATCGAATCGGTCGGCGCGAAAAACGGCACGATTGATGAATTGAAATCCGCCATTCGCTATTACTACAGCGTCATCCATGAAATGCAAGACGAGTTCGTTGTCATGTACCAGGAGACGAAGTCGCTTCCGAAAGAATCGCTCCAGTACGTGCTGAGGAAAGAAGAGGAGATGACAGCCATCTTCCGGGGAATCTTGAAGAGCTGTGTGGAGTCCGGTGAGCTCACCCTTTCCGGTCCGGAAGTGGAGTTGTACGCACACACGATTTTCACGCAAGGTCAGATGTGGGCGTTTCGCCGCTGGGCACTGCATAAAAACTATTCGATTGATGAGTTCACAGACCTGCAAGTGGCATTCATCTTGCGCGGTCTAGGCGTAACAAAGGGGGAGAACTAAGTGGCACAAGTAGAAATCTACCGTCCGGCCAATCCGGTTCGGTTTGTAACGGCATCGAGTCTATTTGACGGGCATGATGCATCGATCAATATCATGCGTCGTATCCTGCAAGCAAGCGGGGTCGAGGTCATACACCTTGGGCACAACCGCTCAGTGGAGGAAGTCGTCAATGCGGCGATTCAAGAAGACGTCCAGGGGATTGCGATTTCTTCGTATCAGGGAGGACACGTCGAATACTTTAAATACATGAAAGATTTGTTGAATGAAAAAGGCGCACCGCATATCCGCATTTACGGCGGCGGGGGCGGAGTTATTCTTCCGAAAGAGATCAAAGAACTTCATGCATACGGAATCAGTGGCATCTTTTCGCCAGAAGACGGACGTAAACTCGGTCTTCAAGGGATGATCAACCGGATGATTGCAGAATGTGATGTACCATCGCCTCCTGAAGGAGCCTTGGCTTTACTCGAAGAGACATCTGCTGACACCCCGGAGAAGCTCGCACTTCTCATTACGGTAGCAGAAGAGGCGGCACTGACGGGCGCGGAAGAAGCAAAACAACTCATTGAAGTGGCTCGCACAAAGTCAAAAGGTACGCCGGTTCTTGGGATTACGGGGACAGGTGGCGCAGGGAAAAGTTCATTAACCGATGAATTGATCCGCCGTTTCTTGACGGAACTTCCGGAAAAACGCGTCGCGATTCTATCGATCGACCCGACGAAACAAAAGACAGGTGGCGCACTTCTTGGTGACCGCATCCGCATGAACGCCATCTTCAACAAACGTGTATTTATGCGTTCGCTCGCAACACGCGGATCTCGTACCGAATTATCCGGCGCAATCAAAGATGTGTTAGACGTAGTGAAAACAGCTGGTTACGACTTGATCATCGTTGAGACAAGCGGAATCGGACAAGGGGACGCAGAAATCACGACGATTTCAGACTTGTCGATGTACGTCATGACAAGCGAGTTCGGTGCCCCATCTCAGCTTGAGAAAATCGATATGATTGATTTTGCAGACCTGATTGTTATCAATAAGTTTGAACGCAAAGGCTCAGAAGACGCGCTTCGCCAAGTGCAGAAGCAGTACCAGCGTAGCCGCGAGTTATGGCACGACAACCTCGATACGATGCCTGTCTACGGCACCATCGCGAGTCAGTTCAACGACAAAGGCACGAACGCGTTGTTCGCGGCACTCGTTGCGAAAATCAATGAGAAAGTTGGTTTGGATTGGACGACGTCGTATGAAGAATTTGCGAAGACGCAAAAGCAGAACGTCATCATTCCAAATGACCGTCGCTACTACTTGCGCGAACTCACCGACACGGTACGAGGTTACCATACAAAGTCTGAGAAACAAGTGGACGTCGCACGTCGCTTGTTCCAATTAGAAGGCGCACTTGCGGCAGTGAGAGAAGCGGACAGTGAAGAGCTCCTCGTTCAGGCACTCGAAACACTGATCGACAAGGCGAAAAATGAATTAACAGCGGAATCGAAACAAATCCTTGAGAACTGGGAAGCGCTAAAAGAAGCGTATTCTGGGGACGAGTTCGTAACGAAAGTCCGAGATAAAGAGATTCGTACCATCTTGCGGATAGAGAGCCTTTCCGGGCTAAAAATCCCGAAAGTGGCACTCCCGAAATTTAAAGATTACGGCGAAATCTTGCGCTGGGCGTATAAAGAAAACGTCCCAGGCTCATTCCCGTACACAGCAGGTGTATTCCCGTTCAAACGTGAAGGGGAAGATCCAAAACGTCAATTTGCTGGGGAAGGGACGCCGGAACGTACGAATCGTCGTTTCCACTACTTATCAAAAGACGACACAGCAAAGCGTCTATCGACAGCATTTGACTCTGTGACACTTTATGGAGAAGACCCAGACCACCGTCCGGATATTTACGGGAAAGTTGGGGAGTCGGGAGTAAACATCTGCACGCTAGATGACATGAAGAAGCTCTATGACGGATTCGACCTTTGTGCCCCGTCGACCTCTGTATCGATGACAATCAATGGTCCGGCCCCGATCATCTTGGCAATGTTCATGAACACAGCGATCGACCAGCAAGTGAAAAAGCGTGAGGAAGAACTCGGCCGCACCTTAACCGTAGAAGAGTTCACAGAAGTTCGCGAAGGCACGCTACAAGTCGTTCGTGGGACTGTGCAAGCAGATATCTTAAAAGAAGACCAAGGACAAAACACATGTATCTTCTCAACAGAGTTCGCTCTCCGTATGATGGGCGATATCCAGCAGTACTTCATCGACCACAAAGTACGCAACTACTATTCGGTATCGATTTCTGGCTACCACATCGCGGAAGCGGGCGCGAACCCAATTTCTCAGCTTGCCTTCACATTATCGAATGGCTTCACGTATGTGGAGTATTACCTGAGCCGCGGAATGCATATTGACGATTTCGCTCCGAACTTGTCGTTCTTCTTCTCGAACGGTCTGGATCCGGAATACACAGTCATCGGCCGCGTGGCTCGTCGCATCTGGGCAGTCGCAATGCGCGAGAAATACGGCGCAAACGAGCGTTCTCAGAAACTGAAGTACCACGTCCAGACATCGGGCCGCAGCTTGCACGCGCAGGAAATCGACTTCAACGATATCCGCACGACGCTTCAAGCGTTGATGGCCTTGCAGGATAACTGTAACTCGCTTCACACGAATGCGTATGACGAAGCGATTACGACACCAACAGAAGAATCGGTGCGCCGCGCGATGGCAATACAGATGATCATTACGAAAGAACACGGTCTATCGAAAAACGAGAACCCGCTACAAGGCGCGTTCATCATTGAAGAACTCACGGACCTTGTGGAAGAAATGGTTCTTCAAGAATTCGACCGCATGAATGACCGCGGCGGCGTGCTTGGTGCCATGGAAACGCAGTACCAACGCGGCAAGATTCAAGAAGAATCGATGCACTATGAAATGAAAAAACACACAGGCGAACTCCCAATCATCGGTGTCAACACGTATCTGAACCCGAACCCGGCATCAGAAGACGACATCGACAACATGGAAATCGCACGTGCGTCTACCGAAGAAAAAGAAATCCAAATCACGAATTTACGCAGTTTCCAAAACTCCCATGCAGATGCTGCCGAAGCAGCCCTCACGCGACTCAAAGACGTGGCGAAGACGGGTGGCAACATCTTCGAAGAGCTCATGAACACTGTTAAAGTCGCGAGCCTCGGTCAAATCACCAACGCCCTGTACGAAGTAGGCGGGCAGTATCGGAGAAATATGTAACACCTAGATGTGGAAGATGCCTGGCGACGGGCATCTTTTTTTCGTGGCACGGTAACCGACACGGTAGCCGACACGGTCGAACCCAGGGTCGCCGAGTAGGAACGGGGGTAGGACAGCGGGTGGGTACGCGACACGGTCGAACCCAGGGTCGTCGAGTAGGAACGGGGGTAGGACAGCGGGTGGGTTCGCGACACGGCCGAACCCAGGGTCGCCGAGTAGGAACGCGACACGGTCCAACCGACGGACACTGTCGACTTGCGCTCCAGTAGTCGAAATAGTACGATTAATCTAACACTAAAGGGGGATGCATCTCATGAAACAATTCATCGTTTGGCTAATCATTCTCATCCTCCTGTTCATCACGGTCTTTGTCTACAACGACCAAATCAGCAGTGTACCCCTTCTGATTCTCGCCTTTTTTCTCTTTGGTGTAGGCTTCTACATTTTGCGCACGAAAAAAAAGACAAAGTGATAGTGGAAATCTTCCGCTAATATGGGTACAATGAAAGGTATGCAAACGGAACCAGAAAGGACGTTGACCGAATGAATTTTCGTGAGATGACGAAAGAGCAATTACAAGAAGAATCCCTAATTAACCTAGCATTCGCTATTTTAACTGACCGTCGTGAAGCACTTGACTTAGGAGATCTATTTCAAGCCATTCAAGACGTAACAGGATATACAGACGCTCAAATGGAAACGAAAAAACTGCAATTCTATACAGACATGAACATCGATGGCCGCTTCCTGGCGACATCCGAATACAAATGGGGCCTTCGTGAATGGTACCCAGTCGACACGATCGAAGAAGAGTCTGCGCCAACGGTTAAAGTCCGCAAGAAGAAAGCGAAAGTAGCAGACGATGAAGACGAAGAAATCATAGAAGACGAAGATGAACTTCTCTATGATGAAGACGAAGAAATCGAAGAACTTATCGATGATGAAGACGAAGACGATGATAAGGACGAAGATGATGACGTGATCGACATTCCGGACGTAGATGTGGACGAAGAAGACATTGATGAAGATTTGATCGA
Source organism: Chryseomicrobium palamuruense (assembly GCF_042649045.1). Classification (NCBI taxonomy): domain Bacteria; kingdom Bacillati; phylum Bacillota; class Bacilli; order Caryophanales; family Caryophanaceae; genus Chryseomicrobium; species Chryseomicrobium palamuruense. Next base: position 371,600 of record NZ_JBHSEF010000009.1, read on the forward strand.
AGCAGATGACGAGTTTGAGATTGATGATGAAGGTGACGTGGAAGAAGATGAGGAAGAAGAACTGTAATTCATCCTTGACTTATTTGGCAAATCGCTATACGATTTAATTGGGCTCTCTAAAAGAGACAACAACCAATGTGCATAATGCGCTCCCCTGCAATACAGCAGGAGGGCGCTTTTTTTGTTTGATGGAGATCGGACTCCATCGTTCATAGATAAAGACATTTCCTGTATTCCTATCGGAACGCAAGATATGTCTTTTCCGTTTTTCAAGAACTATTCCGGCAATTCAATCAATAGGAGGAACACACATGACAAAATATATTTTCGTAACAGGCGGCGTTGTTTCGTCACTTGGTAAAGGAATCACGGCAGCATCCCTTGGACGTCTACTCAAAAATCGCGGACTGAGCATTACTATCCAAAAGTTTGACCCCTACATCAACATCGATCCAGGTACGATGAGCCCGTACCAACACGGAGAAGTATTTGTAACGGATGACGGTGCGGAAACGGATCTTGATCTTGGGCACTACGAGCGTTTCATCGACATCAACTTGAACAAATACTCGAACATCACGACTGGGAAAGTCTACTCGTCTGTCCTTCGCAAAGAGCGTCGCGGCGATTACAACGGTGGAACAGTTCAAGTGATTCCGCACATTACCAACGAAATCAAAGAACGCCTATATCTTGCTGCGCGTGAAACACAAGCAGACATCGTCATCACAGAAATCGGTGGAACAGTAGGGGATATCGAATCTCTTCCATTCCTTGAGTCGATCCGTCAAATGAAACGTGACGTCGGTAGTGAAAACGTCATGTACATTCACGTGACGCTTCTTCCCTACATCAGTGCAGCAGGCGAAATGAAAACGAAACCGACACAACACTCAGTCAAAGAACTGCGTTCACTTGGTATCCAACCAAACGTCATTGTCGTGCGTTCAGAAGCGCCAGTGCCACAAGACATGAAAGACAAAATTGCTCTTTTCTGTGACATCAAACCGGAAGAGGTCATCGAAGCGCTCGATGCAGAATCTTTATACGAAATCCCGCTTCATTTACAAGAGCAAAATTTAGATCAAATCGTACTTGACCACTTCAAGCTGGAGAACAAAGAGGCAGACATGAGTGACTGGAAAGATCTTGTGTCACTTGTAAAAGGACTTTCGAGCAAAGTCAAAATCGGCTTAGTAGGTAAATACGTGGAGCTTCCGGACGCGTACATTTCTGTTGTGGAAGCACTGAAACACGCAGGCTATGCATTTGACTCGGACATTGAAATCAAGTGGATCAACGCAGAACATGTGAATGAAGAAAATGTCCAGGAACTGCTTTCCGATGTAGATGGTATCTTGGTTCCTGGCGGATTCGGTGATCGCGGCGTCGAAGGGAAGATTTTAGCTACAAAATATGCGCGTGAAAACAGCGTTCCGTTCTTAGGGATTTGTCTAGGAATGCAGTTGGCAACAATTGAATTTGCTCGTTCGATCTTAAAGCTTGAAGGCGCACATTCTACTGAATTAAACCCGGAAACGCCACATAGCATCATCGACTTGCTTCCGGAACAAAAAGACGTGGAAGACCTCGGCGGAACGCTTCGTCTGGGACTGTATCCATGTAAGTTGAAACCAGGCTCGAAAGCACGCGAAGCGTACGGTGAGGACCTCGTGTATGAGCGTCACCGTCACCGTTATGAGTTCAATAACGAATTCCGTGAAGCGTTTGAACAACAAGGTTTCTCTTTCTCTGGAACAAGCCCGGATGGCCGCTTGGTCGAAATCATCGAACTTCCGGAGCACCCGTTCTTCTTGGCATCTCAGTTCCACCCAGAGTTCGTCTCACGCCCAACGCGCCCTCAGCCGTTGTTCCGTGAGTTCATTCGTGCCTCTGTCGACGCACGTGAATCGAAATAAATGAAATGAATATTTAGTCTAACTAGCAACTGATTTTTCAGTTGAAATGAGGACAAAAAAAGACCCGTTGCATCTGAGGAGAACACTCAGACACCACGGGTCTTTTTATGTCATCTATTGTTGAAAACTAATTTTCGATTAAACCATAAATTCCTAAAGATTTTTCTCCGGAAGATGTTGAGCCTATTCCCAATCCTCCGTCATCTCACGTACGCTAAGAAGCACGGCTTCGTAAATGAAGAGGGCGGCGAAGGCGTACGGCAGGACGACACGGTCGCCGGTGTCGGTTGGGAGTAACCCTTTTGAGATGTCAACGGAGACGTATGTGTATGCGAGGTCAGCAAGTGGATTGGTCTCGTCGGGCTTATCAGCCGTCAATGCGCTGAAGGGGATGAACGAATCGGCGAGTGACTGCGCAAGCGATAGCGCTTCCGGGTGGGTGGCATGGGTAGTTAAAATCCATACGCGGTCTGCGGATGTAACGTCTGTGTTGCGAGTCCATTTCGCAAGGCGCGGGAAAAGTCCAGATGCCTCGGCGTTTGCATAAACGGCATCCATCTCACCGAATGTGGCGAAGTAGATAGTGCCTTCGCCAGCCGCTGCCTGGGCGAGGAGTCGGGCGGTTTCTTCGATGGATTCTTCCTGTGAACCGGCAATGCGCTGCAGGAGGCCGGATAGTTGTGTCGTTAACATTTTCATTGTAATTTCACCTCTTCGGAAAGTATACAAAAGAGCAGGGCTTTTATACAACTTTTGTATACGATTTAAGGTATTTTGGCTTATTTGTCGAAAGAAAAAGTGTGAAAAAGTATTGTTTTTCCATGGCAAACAATGGATAATTACTGTAGAGGTCTTTTAAAAATTTGGAAGACAAAGGAGAAATGACAGATGTCACACTTACTGATTGTCGATGATCAAGCGGGGATACGCATGTTGTTGCAGGAAGTCTTTGAACAATCGGGGTATGAAGTCACGGTCGCAGCAAATGGGGAGGAGGCACTAAAGGTCTTTGCTACACAAAATATTGATGGGGTATTGCTTGATATGAAAATTCCAGGGATGAACGGGATTGAGATTTTAAAACGAATGAAATTGTCGGAACGTGATGTACCGGTGATGATGATGACAGCTTACGGGGAATTAAACTTGATGGAGAAGGCGCGAGAACTTGGCGCGACGCTTTATTTCACAAAACCGTTTGATATATTTAAAGTACGTGACGCCGTACTGGAAGAAGTCGAGGTGTCGTAGAGGGAAGGTGTGGAAAACCACGCCTTTTTTTGTTACACTGATGGGTAGATAGCTTGCACGAACAAAAACTCGCTATCATCATGTAGAGGAGGTCCATTCATGGCATTAGAATCAATGAAAGACATGCTTGAAAAAGGCAAACGAGAAGGCTATGCAGTTGGGCAATTTAATATTAACAACCTTGAATATACACAAGCAATCTTACAAGCGGCAGAAGAGGAAAAATCTCCTGTCATCTTAGGTGTTTCAGAAGGCGCAGCGCGCTACATGGGCGGCTTTAACACAGTCGTACATATGGTCAAAGGTCTGATGAAGGATTATGGCACGACAGTTCCTGTAGCGATCCACTTAGATCACGGCTCAAGTTTCGATAAATGTAAAGAAGCAATTGACGCTGGATTCACATCGGTCATGATCGATGCGTCTCACCATGAGTTTGAAGAGAATGTAGAAATCACGTCTAAAGTGGTTGAATACGCACATGCTAATGGCGTTTCTGTAGAAGCAGAACTTGGCACAGTGGGCGGACAAGAAGACGATATCGTAGCAGATGGCGTCATCTACGCGGATCCAAAAGAGTGTGAAGAGCTTGTGAAGCGTACGAACATCGACTTCCTTGCACCTGCACTAGGCTCCGTTCACGGACCGTACAAAGGGGAACCAAACCTTGGTTTTGCAGAGATGGAAGAAATATCGAAACTTGCGGACCTACCACTTGTTTTACACGGTGGAACAGGAATCCCAACAAAAGACATTAAACGTGCGATCTCGCTTGGAACAGCGAAAATCAACGTCAATACAGAAAACCAAATTGCAGGGACACAAGCGGTTCGCGACTTCTTGAATGCGGACGCGAATCAGTATGACCCACGCAAATACTTAACACCAATGCGCGATGCGATCAAGCAAACTGTGCAAGGTAAAATGCGCGAATTCGGAAGTTCAGGGAAAGCGTAACGCAACCTGATCGTCCAAAGTACAGTCTACACATTTACGGGAGAAGCGGCTGCTTCTCCCATTTCACTAATTGGAGGAACCAAATCTTATGAAATTTTTCATTGATACAGCGAATTTTGACGAAATCAAAGAAGCCCACTCATGGGGCATTATCGACGGTGTCACAACGAACCCGTCTCTAGTTGCAAAGGAAAACATCTCTTTCCACGACCGTTTGCGTGAAATCACAGCACTAGTCGACGGTTCTGTTTCTGCAGAAGTAATCGCGTTAGATGCAGAAGGCATGATCAAAGAAGGTCGCGAGTTAGCTGCAATCGCACCAAATATTACTGTAAAACTTCCAATGACGCCAGAAGGCTTAAAAGCATGTTCGGTGTTCCGTGCAGAAGGTATTAAAACGAACGTGACACTTATCTTCAGTGCGAACCAAGCATTGATGGCAGCTCGTGCAGGCGCGACATATGTGTCGCCGTTCTTAGGTCGCTTAGATGATATCGGTCATGACGGGATGGAATTGATTGCGAAAATCTCAGACATCTTTACGATTCACGACATCGATACAGAAATCATTGCCGCATCGATCCGTCACCCACAACACATCACGGATGCAGCACTGAACGGTGCACACATTTCGACTACACCATTTAAAGTCTTGCAACAACTCTTCAATCACCCTCTCACTGACAAAGGGATTGAAGCATTCTTGAACGACTGGAACAACCGACAATCGAAGTAGGTGTCAATATGGATGTATATAAAATCAAAGGCGGCAATCGTTTAAAAGGGACCATCAAAGTCAGTGGTGCCAAGAACAGTGCGGTGGCATTAATTCCCGCAACCCTTTTAGCCGATTCCCCTGTTTCTATTGAAGGTCTTCCAGAAATTGCGGACGTCTACATCTTAAAAGAAATTTTAGAAGAACTCGGCGCGGAAGTGACATTTGAAGATGGCACGATGACCGTGGATCCGACAAACGTCCAGGACATGGCATTGCCAAACGGCAATATTAAAAAACTGCGTGCCTCGTATTATTTGATGGGCGCGATGCTAGGTAAATTTGGTCACGCAGCGATCGGGCTTCCAGGTGGATGTCACCTAGGACCTCGTCCGATCGATCAGCACATCAAAGGCTTTGAAGCGCTTGGTGCGAAAGTGACGAACGAACACGGAGCGATTTATTTACGTGCAGAACAACTCGAAGGTACGAAAGTGTACCTTGACGTAGTCAGCGTAGGCGCAACAATTAACATCATGCTTGCCGCGGTCCGTGCAAACGGTCGTACAATTATTGAAAACGCGGCGAAAGAACCGGAAATCATTGATGTTGCGACACTTCTATCAAATATGGGTGCGAACATCAAGGGCGCCGGTACGAATATTATCCGGATTGAAGGCGTTGATGCACTTCACGGGACAAAGCATACAATCATACCGGACCGAATCGAAGCAGGAACGTTCATGATCATGGCAGCGCTCATTGGAGACGGCATCACGATTGATAACGTCATCCCACTTCACTTAGAAGCGTTAACAGCAAAGCTTCAAGAAATGGGCGTCACGGTGGAGGAAGGCGAAGAATCGTTGTTCATTCCACGTGTGGAGAACCTGGAACCTGTCGATGTCAAAACACTCGTCTATCCAGGATTTGCGACCGATCTTCAGCAGCCGTTTACGGTGCTCATGACGCAGGCGGATGGAACGTCGGTCATTACCGATACGATCTATTCCGCGCGTTTCAAGCAAATCGATGAACTGCGCCGCATGAACGCAGACAGTCGAGTGGAAGGCAGTACGGCGATCATTAAAGGGCCGACGCCACTCGAGGCTGCTGTCGTCCGTGCAAGTGACTTACGAGCAGGCGCTGCTCTTGTCTTAGCAGGTTTACTCGCAGACGGGGAAACGGAAGTGCACGATATTTACCATATCGAGCGTGGCTACGGCAAGTTGATTGAAAAACTGACGGGTCTCGGGGCGGATATCCGACGTGTCAAGTTAGAACCTGTCGAAATTGACAATGCAGATACACGTAACTAGTGGTACAATAAAACAGGTTTATACACGGCAGGAGGAGAAACGATGGAACGAAGTTTATCAATGGAACTCGTACGTGTCACAGAAGCGGCGGCAATTGCGTCATCTCGCTGGATGGGACGCGGATTAAAAAATGAAGCAGACGACGCAGCGACAACAGCGATGCGTTCGGTCTTTGACACCATTCCTATGGAAGGCGTTGTCGTCATCGGTGAAGGTGAAATGGACGAAGCCCCAATGCTCTATATCGGAGAAAAATTGGGTCTTGGAACAGGGGGACCTCAAGTTGACGTCGCAGTGGATCCATTAGAAGGTACCAATATTGTCGCGTCTGGCGGCTGGAACGCCTTAGCGGTGCTGGCAATCGCAGACCGTGGCAACTTGCTTCACGCACCGGATATGTACATGGACAAATTAGCAGTCGGCCCGGAAGCGGTCGGACTTGTTGATATCGATGCACCGGTCATTGATAACCTACGTGCGGTCGCCCGTGCAAAAAATAAAGATATTCAAGATGTTGTAGCGACAATCTTGAACCGTCCACGTCACCAACAAATCATTGACGAGATCCGTGCGTCTGGCGCGCGTATCAAACTGATCAATGATGGGGACGTTGCAGGAGCTATCAATACAGCATTTGACGAAACAGGTGTCGACATTCTCTTCGGAATGGGCGGGGCTCCGGAAGGCGTTATCGCGGCAGTCGGCCTCAAGTGTCTTGGCGGAGAAATCCAAGGACGCTTAGTTCCTCATGAAGAAGGAGAACTTGAGCGCTGCATCAAGATGGGTATCGATGTGAACAAAGTGCTTCGTATGGAAGACCTCGTTCGCGGAGACGACGCGATCTTCACGGCAACTGGCGTTACAGACGGTGAACTTCTTCGCGGCGTGCAGTTCAAAGGTTCCTACGCAGAAACACATACAATTGTTATGCGTGCGAAATCGGGAACCGTACGATTTGTAGAAGGTCGTCACAGTTTGAAGAAAAAGCCGAATCTTGTGCTTTAATCTAGATGTGGAGCCACCTGCTCCAGAAATGCCGAGAAAATCAGGCGGATCCAATGAGGCGTACTTTGCCTCAGTGGATGCGAATGATTTTGGAGTGTATTTCTAGGTGGTACAACTCGATACCGATTAAAAACGAACGCAATATCATGAATCCTCGTGAAAATCCCTCCCTTTCCGGAGCGAGCCTCCTCGAGCCTCCTCGTGGTTACCCAAAGCTTGCGCTTTGCTCCCCACTGTGGGGTCTCGTGAATCCTCTGATGCTCCAGGAGTCTCGGGATTTTCACTCTGATTCATTCTCTTTTGTCTTACAATAAGACTTTTCTTTTGTATGAGCTAGCCACGGAAGCCAAACTCTTAGCTCAATCCTATTTGTAAAGCCAAGAATTCTACCTCCTATTATTCAGCTTCTCTTACTCTTCTTCCTTATGAAAATCCCAATTAAAATTTGATAAAGCGTGGTGCCCAAATGACCCAGCATACAATAAATGAACTGGAAAACATGACATTAAAAGAGCTCTATGAGCTTGCGAAAAAATACAAAATTTCTTCCTATAGTAAATTGACGAAAAAAGAATTGATCATCTCAATCATCAAAACACGTGCCGAACAAGAAGGCTTTTTCTTCATGGAAGGCGTACTTGAAATCATCTCATCAGAAGGGTTCGGCTTCTTACGTCCGATCAACTACTCACCGAGTTCAGAGGACATCTACATTTCGGCGTCTCAAATCCGTCGTTTTGACCTTCGTAACGGAGATAAAGTAACCGGCAAAGTACGTCCACCTAAAGAAAGTGAACGATACTACGGACTTCTACACGTGGAACTCGTGAACGGCGAAGATCCGGAAACGGCGAAAGAACGCGTCCACTTCCCAGCACTGACACCACTGTATCCGGACCGTCATATTAAACTCGAAACGACACCAAACGCGTTGTCGACACGTATTATGGATCTTGTTGCACCAGTAGGTTTCGGTCAACGTGGCCTGATCGTTGCCCCTCCTAAAGCCGGAAAGACGATGCTCTTAAAAGAAATTGCGAACGCAATTACAACGAATCACCCGGAAGCGGAGCTCATTGTACTATTGATCGATGAGCGTCCGGAAGAAGTAACGGACATCGAGCGTTCTGTAGATGCGGACGTCGTTTCTTCGACATTTGATGAAGTCCCAGAAAATCACGTCAAAGTGACGGAACTGGTACTTGAACGTGCGATGCGGCTTGTCGAACACAAGCGCGACGTCATCATCTTGATGGACTCGATCACACGTCTCGCAAGAGCGTACAACTTAGTCATTCCACCAAGCGGTCGTACACTTTCAGGTGGTATCGACCCAGCTGCATTCCACCGTCCAAAGCGTTTCTTTGGAGCAGCTCGCAACATCGAAGAAGGCGGAAGCTTGACGATTCTGGCAACTGCGTTAGTCGACACAGGCTCTCGTATGGATGAAGTGATTTACGAAGAGTTCAAAGGTACAGGGAACTTGGAGCTTCACTTAGACCGTCAACTCGCCGAACGCCGTATTTTCCCAGCCCTCGACATTCGTCGTTCAGGGACGCGAAAAGAAGACTTGCTCATTCCAAAAGAGCAGCTCGACAAGCTATGGGCGATTCGCAAAACGTTCTCAGATTCGCCAGACTTCACGGAGCGTTTCATGCGCAAGCTGAAGCAAACGAAAGACAACGATGCGTTCTTCCAACAGCTGGCTGATGAGATGAAGGCGCATAAGGCGAACAAGGCATCATTATAGAAGTTTTTTTCAAACCAACTGCTTGCCCTTGCCTGAAGAATATGGTATTCTATACGTTGTAAGTTTACCTTTATCTGCTGCATATGTAGCTGGCGAGACGGGCTATGTAAGGCATCAGTTTTGATAACCAACTCTGTTCCAGATGGTTCAGGGCGAGAGGAGAGAAATTAGATGAAATCAGGAATTCATCCAGACTACAAAGAAGCAACAGTAACTTGTTCATGTGGGAACTCATTCAAAACAGGTTCTGTAAAAGAAAACATCAACGTCGAGTTCTGCAGCGAATGTCACCCATTCTACACAGGACGTCAGAAGTTCGCAGCAGCGGATGGTCGTGTTGATCGCTTCAACAAAAAATACGGTCTTAAAGAAGAGCAACAAAACTAAGAACCTAAATACCTGTGGGGCATACGCCTTACAGGTATTTTTTTAGAGATAGATGTGGAACCGCCTGCTCCAGAAACTCCGAGAAAATCAGGCGTGTCCAAAGAGGCGTTCTTTGCCTCTATGGATGCGAATGATTTTGGAGTGTGTTTCTAGGCGGTGCAACTCGAAAATGCTAGATACAAAAAGATGTGGAACCGCCTGCTCCAGAAACTACTTCATTTAACCTATAAAAAGAGGGGTACATAGACTGAATGGCACAACTATTTTTCAAACACGGCGCAATGAACAGCGGAAAATCGATTGAAATTTTGAAAGTGGCGCATAACTACGAAGAGCAAAACAAACAAGTGATTATCTTCACACCAGCCATCGATACGCGCGATGATGTAGGTACGGTGGCTAGCCGTATCGGACTAAAGCGCAAGGCGATTCCGGTGTATAATGAGACAAATTTGTTTGACTATGTGAAAAATCAAGACGAGCGTATTTACTGTGTGCTCATTGACGAAGTGCAATTCATTAGCAAAGAACATGTGCTGCAACTCACACAGATTGTTGATGAGCTGAACATTCCGGTCATGGGCTTTGGTTTGAAAAATGACTTCATGAATGAATTGTTTGAAGGCAGCCGCTATATGTTGACCTATGCAGATAAAATTGAAGAAATGAAAACGATTTGCTGGTTCTGTCATCGAAAAGCAACGATGAATCTGCGCGTCGATGAACACAAAAAACCTGTTCGCACAGGCGCTCAAATCGTAATTGGTGGCAACGACAGCTACTACCCAGTATGCAGGAAGTGTCATGCCAATCCGCCACTCTAGCTAGATGTGAAGAACGCTCGTTCAGAAATTCCGAGAAAATCAGGCGGACTCGTGAGGCGCTCTTTGCCTCTACGAGGGCGAATGATTTTAGACCAGTCACTGTTCGCGTATACGCAACACGATTCAATATGTTTATGAAAATTGATTACGATTGTAAGAGAGTGAATTGGCCCAAAACCGAAGACTTCTAGAGGATCAGAGTGCATCGGAGACCCCACAGTGGGGAGCAAAGCGCAAGCTTTGGGTAACCACGAGGAGGCTTCGGTGTGCTCCCTCAGAAAAGCGAAGGTTTTGGGACAATTTACGATATTCCAACAACCAAAGAAACGAGGTGTCCCAATGTTTGATCGCTTGCAAGCGGTAGAAGACCGCTACGACAAATTAAATGAAATGCTATCCGATCCGGATATTGTCAACAACACAGACAAGCTTCGTCAGTATTCCAAAGAGCAATCCGACCTGCAAGAAACGGTCGATGCCTACCGAGAATACAAAGCCGCGAAAGAGCAATTAGCTGAAGCAAAAGAAATGCTTGATGATAAGCTCGACGCAGACATGCGCGAGATGGTCAAAGAAGAAGTGAATGAACTCGAAAAGCAGATCGGTGCGCTTGAAGACCGCCTACACGTCCTCCTCATTCCGAAAGACCCGAACGACGACAAGAACGTCATCATGGAGATTCGCGGAGCAGCGGGTGGCGATGAGGCAGCGTTGTTTGCCGGAAGTCTATTCCGCATGTACAGTCGTTACGCAGAGACGAATGGCTGGAAAATCGATATCATGGACTCTTCACCGACGGGCCTTGGTGGATTTAAAGAGATCGTCTTTATGATTGCCGGAAACGGCGCCTTCTCGAAATTGAAGTATGAAAACGGGGCGCACCGCGTACAACGTGTTCCAGAAACTGAGTCAGGTGGTCGCATTCATACCTCGACGGCAACCGTTGCGTGTCTTCCGGAAGTGGAAGAAGTGGACGTTGAGATTCATGACAAAGACATTCGCTTTGATGCATATGCCTCTTCAGGGGCCGGTGGGCAATCTGTAAATACAACGATGTCTGCGGTTCGTTTGACGCACATTCCTACAAACACCGTAGTGACATGTCAGGACGAAAAATCGCAGATCAAGAACAAAGAGAAAGCGATGAAAGTTCTTCGTGCACGTGTGGCGGACAAGTACCGTCAAGAAGCACAAGCAGAATACGACGCAGTTCGTAAGTCTGCAGTGGGTACAGGTGACCGTTCTGAGCGTATTCGTACGTACAATTTCCCGCAAAACCGTGTCACAGATCACCGCATCGGCTTGACGATTCAAAAACTCGACCAGATCATGGAAGGGAAACTCGATGAAGTCATCGAGGCATTGATCATCGAAGACCAAGCGGAAAAGATGGACAAGATGAATGAAAGCACACTTTAATTCCTATCAAGAAGCCCTCGCGTGGGCTTCTTCGTATTTACAGACACGCGGTCGCGAGGAACTGGCGGCACGATTTTTCCTGCAGGACATAAGTGAGCTGAATTATACAGACCTCATGATGTGTCTGCAGGACGAGATGCCGGAAGTCATCCAAACCCGTTTCATAGAAGGAATCGAGGCCATTGGGGAAGGCATGCCCTATCAATATATCGTAGGTAAAGCAGAATTCTACGGACGGCACTTTTTCGTGACGCCCGCAACGCTTATTCCTCGTCCGGAAACGGAAGAACTGATCGAGCAGGTGGTGGCGCGCAAGAAAGCGTTGTTTGGTCAGGCACCTGTGAACCTCGCGGATGTCGGGACAGGAACGGGCTGTATCGCCGTGACGTTAAAGCTGGAGATGCATGAAGCCGATGTGGTGGCGGTGGACATTTCCGGGGAAGCTTTAGAAGTGGCAACTAAAAATGCAGTGAACTTAGGTGCCGACGTGACATTTTTACAAGGGGATTTGACGGCTCCTATAGAAGCGCGCAGTTTGGATGTTTTCGTCTCAAACCCCCCATATATCGCGGAATCGGAAAAGGTGGACATGACCGATACCGTACTCGCGCATGAACCGCATCTCGCGCTGTTCGCAGAGGATGAAGGGCTGTATTTCTATAAACGCATCATCCAGCGCCTTCCGGTCGTGATGAAAGAGAAAGGACTCATCGCCTTTGAAATTGGCTATTTACAAGGTCCGGCGGTGGCTCGTTTGTTACAAGATGCCTTTCCGGAAGCGGTGGTGGACGTCGTGGCAGACTTAAATGGACGAGACCGAATGGTTTTTGCAACTCTTTGAATAGAATAAAAGATTTGGGGTCATGCTGAGGTCAAGGGGGAATCGGCATGACTCGTTTTTATGACACAGTAAAGCGTTTTGAAGCGGTGGAAAGTTTTTTATGGGGACTGCTCGCAGTTGTAGGCGTGCTTGTCTGGCTTGGCGGAAGCGTTGCCGATGAACCACGTGTACGTGTGGTGGCGGATAATAATAGCAGGGCGGCACAAGAAGTGAAACAGGAGACCGCGCAGGCACTTGATCTTGCGAAAGTGGAGACGTTAGAAGAAGTTTTGTATCCACCGAAACGAGTGGGGGGCGTGGTGACTCCTCAAGGCGTTTATCTCGGACATGACGTGCGGCTCGGGGATGGACGTGGGGATAACTTTTGGTGTATCCTCGTAAAAAACAGTTGTTACGATGAGCAAGATGTTGAAGAACCAAAATCGTTCTTTGTGATGCTCTGGAAACGGTGGTTTTCCACAGACGACGTAGCAACTCATCCACAAGATGGGGATAAGGTAAGTAAAGAAGAAGGATGACGCAAAATGACAAAGATTTTAGTTGTGGACAGTGCTGGGGATAACATAGAAAGTTATGCACGAGTTGTGGACAAGTGGCTGGCGGGGGACGTTGTTGCCTTCCCAACAGAGACGGTTTACGGACTTGGAGCAGACGCACGCAATGCGGAAGCCGTTGCGAAAATTTTCGAAGCGAAGAGTCGCCCAGCAGACAACCCACTCATTGTACATATCGCAGAAACCAAGCAACTGCAAGGGATTGCGGCATCGGTGCCTAAAAAAGCAAAGCGTGCCATGGATGCATTCTGGCCAGGACCATTTACTGCGATTCTCCCTGTAGTGTCAGGTGCTGTTGCGGAAAATGTCACGGCTGGGTTATCCACAGTCGGTGTTCGCATGCCGTCACATCCAGTGGCGCGAGAGCTCTTGAAGCAAGCCGGAATTCCGATTGCTGCGCCCAGTGCGAACCGCAGCGGCAAGCCAAGCCCAACCTCGGCAAGCCATGTAGCGGAAGATCTCGACGGGCGCATTCCATTGATTGTGGACGGCGGCCCCGCGACAGCGGGTCTCGAGTCCACCGTGGTGGACTTCTCCGTCGAGCCCCCAGCGCTACTGCGCCCGGGCTCGGTGACGGAAGAGATGCTCATCGCCGTCGTCGGCGAAGTGCAAGGCGCCGGCCGTCTGCGTGAAGAGCAGGCGCCGAAAGCGCCGGGAATGAAGTACACGCACTATGCGCCAGATGCGCCCGTGCGGCTCGCGTTCCTCGAAGAGGACGGCGTGGCCGAGAAGCTTGCGCGGCTCCGCGAAGCGGGCCGGCGCGTGGCGCTTGTGGCGGTGGAGGAGCACCGCGGCTTACCGCATGACGCGTTCCTGTCGCTCGGCAAGGCCGGCGACTGGGCTGGCATCAGTCGCGAGCTGTTTGCTGCGCTGCGCGCGTGCAACCAGCTGGATGTCGACGTCATCGTCGCGGGCGCCTACCCGAGGGAAGGCCTTGGCCAAGCGCTGATGAACCGCCTCGAGAAGGCGGCGGGCGGCGAGTACTTATGATGACTCGAAAGGAGGGAATGGGATGAAAATCGTATTTGTATGTACAGGAAACACGTGCCGTAGCCCGATGGCCGCTGCCATTTGGCGAGAGCAAGGCATCGAAGTGCAGTCGGCAGGCGTCCACGCAGCGCACGGCGCACCGATGTCACACTTTGCGCAACAGGCGCTTGCGGAAAAAGGATTACCTGCGGAGCACTCGTCACAACCGGTAACGGCAGAGTTACTAGAGTGGGCAGACGTGGTGCTCACCATGACTTCTTCCCATAAAGAAGCAATTCTTTATCGCTTCCCTCACGTGGAAGACAAAGTCTACACTTACGCAGAGTATGCAGCCCCCGATAATCCGTTCGAAATCGCGGACCCGTTCGGTGGTACATTGCAAGACTACCAGTTCACTCTTTATCAATTAGAAGAATTACAGAAACAGATGCTCATGCGTCTCGAAAAAAACTCCGACTGAGGATTTTCCTCGGGTCGGAGTTTTTTGAGTTAAAAGATTTAGCAACACCCCTGAAAAAGAGCGAGGTCCATTCTAGACGTTTACCCGGTCCATTTGAGCATGTTCCCCGGTCCAATTTCAGCATATTAATCATTCAACCATGTTCGTGGGTCCATTTTCGGCATCTACCCGGTCTAATCAGGCTTGTTACCCGGTCCATTCCAGAACACTACCCGGTCCATTGAATAATAATAAACAAAAATTTAACCCCTAATGTTTCAACCCCTATTTAGCAAAACCCACAACTCGAGTTGCGGGCAAATTAAACAGCTTCTTCCCCACCCCCAAACGTCCGACCTTTATCCAATATATTTTAAGAACTCCGAAATAATGATATGATAAATAAGAACACACGAATAGAAATGAGGGAAACAACGTGAACATTGCGATATCATCGGATCACGGCGGCAATAACTTGCGCAAAGAAATCATGGGGCTGCTCACAGAAATGGGGCATCAAGTGACTGACTTTGGTCCACAAACCCTTGACTCTGTCGATTACCCAGACTATGCAAAGCCAGTATGTGAAGGCGTCGCAGGTGGCGACTTTGAAGCCGGCATTCTGATTTGTGGAACAGGTATTGGTATGTCCATTGCAGCAAACAAATATAAAGGGATTCGCTGTGCGCTTGTGCATGACGTCTTCTCTGCCAAAATGACGAAATGTCACAATAACTCAAACGTACTCGCAATGGGTGAGCGCGTTATCGGACCTGGTCTCGCACGAGAAATCGTCGCAACATGGTTGACGAACGAATTCGAAGGCGGCCGTCACGAGACACGCGTCAATAAAGTTGCAGCCATTGAATCATCTAGGTAAACCACTTCTTTCAGAGGAGGAATTCGAATGACCGTAACGAAGGAATGGCAAGCTCAGCTCGAACAGCTACTCGCAGAACTGGAAGAACTCATCGAAATCAAACCGTGCACACTCTTTGTGGTCGGTTGCTCCACCTCCGAAGTGATTGGCAAAAAAATAGGAACAGCCGGGGCGCGAGAAGTTGCAGAAGCACTATTCGGGCCACTCGAAGAATTCGCTCGAAGAAAGAGCGTCTACCTCGCATTCCAGGGCTGTGAACATATTAATCGTGCATTGACGATGGGGCGTGAGACAGCTGAAAAATTTCAACTGGAAGAGGTCGCCGTGATACCTGTCGCTTCTGCGGGAGGATCGATGTCTGCCTACGCGTATGAACAATTCCATGACCCTGTGGTAGTGGAACACGTTCGCGCGCATGCAGGTATTGATATTGGACAGACACTTATCGGGATGCACCTAAAAGAAGTGGCCGTCCCGGTTCGAACGTCAATCAAATTCATTGGTGACGCCATCGTCACAACAGCAACAACACGACCTAAGCTCATTGGTGGCCGGCGTGCATTTTACGGAAATTAGGAGGAACAACACGTGAAGAACATTCAAGCCCAAGATTCAGCAGTATTTGAAGCAATGGAAAACGAGAAAAAGCGTCAACAGGCAAACATCGAATTGATTGCCTCTGAAAACTTTGTATCGGAAGCAGTAATGGAAGCACAAGGCTCTGTCCTGACTAATAAATATGCCGAAGGGTATCCAGCGAAACGGTACTACGGCGGCTGTGAACATGTCGACATTGTGGAAAATATTGCGCGTGATCGCTTAAAAGAACTGTTCGGTGCAGAACATGCGAACGTTCAGCCACACTCGGGCTCTCAAGCAAACATGGCGGTTTACATGACGGCCTTGCAACAAGGCGACACGATTCTTGGGATGAACTTATCTCACGGTGGCCATTTGACACACGGATCACCTGTTAACTTCAGTGGTATTCAGTACAATTTCGTAGAGTACGGCGTAAGCAATGGGAACGAATTGATCGATTATGAAGATGTTCGTCAAAAAGCACTGGCGCACAAACCGAAAATGATCGTTGCAGGGGCAAGTGCTTACTCACGTACAATCGACTTCGCAAAATTCCGTGAAATCGCGGACGAGGTTGGTGCGTACTTGATGGTTGATATGGCTCACATCGCAGGACTTGTCGCTGCAGGCCTTCATCCGAATCCAGTTCCGCATGCGCAATTCGTCACATCGACAACGCACAAAACGCTTCGCGGTCCACGTGGTGGATTGATTTTAACGACAGAAGAGTGGGCAAAGAAAATCGATAAGACAATCTTCCCTGGAATCCAAGGTGGCCCGCTAATGCACGTCATCGCTGCGAAAGCTGTCGCATTTGGAGAAGCACTTCAAGAAGACTTCAAAGTGTATCAGCAACAAGTTATCAACAACGCCAAAGCTTTAGCTGATGCCTTGTCATCTGAAGGCATCCGTATCGTTTCAGGTGGAACTGACAATCACGTCTTCTTGATTGACGTGAAGGGCATCGGTCTAACCGGAAAAGTGGCAGAACACGTGCTGGATGAAGTCGGCATCACTGTCAATAAAAACACGATTCCGTTCGATCAAGAAAGCCCGTTCGTCACGTCTGGAATTCGCATCGGAACTCCTGCTGTCACATCTCGTGGCTTTAAAGAAGAAGAGATGCGAGAAATCGCTTCAATCATTGCGGATCTTTTGAAGAACCATGAAGATGAAGCAACGCGTAAAAATGCCGCAGAGCGCGTGAAAGCTTTAACAGACAAGTATCCGCTATACGCATAATCCATACAAAGAGTCACATTCTATTGCCTAAATAGATGTGGCTTTTTTTGGGAGTTTTCCGTAAACTAAGTGTTACATCGGAAGTTCGCTAAATAAGGAGGAAAGACGACATGGGGCAGCAAGTAGATTACAAGATTCGTACAGAATTATTGCACTGGATCAAGAAGATCGGAAGTCAGTTCGACACGAGTTATATTGTCCGTGATCCGTCGATTCCTGAAAAACCGATTGTTTATGTCAACGAAGCATTTACAAAAATAACAGGCTTTGCAGCGAATGAAGTCATTGGCGAGTCCATCACGATTTTGCATGGTGAACGCCGTTTCGATAGCATGGAAAAACGGATTGATGAAGA
This sequence comes from Chryseomicrobium palamuruense, assembly GCF_042649045.1. Taxonomy (NCBI): domain Bacteria; kingdom Bacillati; phylum Bacillota; class Bacilli; order Caryophanales; family Caryophanaceae; genus Chryseomicrobium; species Chryseomicrobium palamuruense. The sequence continues at coordinate 389,029 of NZ_JBHSEF010000009.1, forward strand.
TTTGGAGATGGCTGGTTCCACGAGACTGGAAGTCTTGAACTTTCATAAAGACGGAACACCGATCTGGTTTAATGTCATAGCGCAAACATTCCGAAATCCACAAGGGGATCCAATATATGAAGTCGCTTTCCAGACCGACATTACCGTTCAAAAACAACAAGAAGCTATTATTGAGATGCAAGCAGTGATTTATGAGGGCATTGAAAATGGCTATGATATTAGCGTTCTCCTCCAAGAGATTTGTAATAAAGTGGAACAGTTTTTTATCGAAGGAACGATGTGCACTATTATGGCCGTTCGTGATAATAAACTCCATAATATGGCAGGAAAGTCGCTTCCTTTTGCGTATCGCGAATCAATTGAAGGACTCGATATCGGTCCCTTCGTTGGATCGTGCGGAGCTGCCGCATATCTCCAGCAAATTGTGATCACAGAAAATCTAGAAACGTCCCCAAATTGGCTTCCTTACCTTGGCGAAGGGCCGAACGAGTTTGGACTTAAATCATGTTGGAGCTTCCCAATCATCAATCATGCGAAAGAAACGATTGCTACGTTCGGCATTTATTTTACACAAGTCAATCAACCTGCCCAAAACGATTTAACCTTTATCCAGAAGATTGTGCCGCTTGTTTTACTTGCTCTGCGGAACGCGGAAGATCAGAAAAAGATACTGCACCTTGCTTACCGTGATCAAGAGACCGAACTGCCGAACATGAACTACTTTTATAATGATGTAAAAGAACTTGATGAAAATGGAGAGAACAGATTCATAGCCGTCATCTCGTCGTTCAATTATCCTGAAATTGTCGATATGTTTGGGCGGGAAATCGCTTCGCTTGTGTTACGGGAAATCGGGAATCGATTAAACGATATTCTCGTGGATTACGACTACGTGTTAAGTCGCTTCACAAGTAGCGCCTTAATCATTGCCGGAAACACGAAGCGTGACGACTACCGTGAAATAGTGAAACTCCTCTTACGTGTTGGACATTTTCCAATCAGGATCGACCGGATGGAAATCTATTTGCCGATACAAATGGGAGTCATTCCATACATAAAAGGGGCAGACGTCCATCAGCTGATTCGCCAGGCGGACCTTGCGTTATCCGAAGCGCGGAAGCGAAACGGCGAGCAGGTGTATTACTATGCACCAGAGATGGAGGAGTCCATCAAGCACAATATGGAGCTGCAAAGTGCGATTGAGACCGGCCTCCGGAACCAGGAGTTCACAGTCCATCTTCAGCCAAAAGTAGATATGGAGAGTGGGCGAATTATCAGTTTCGAAGCCCTTGCCCGCTTGAATTCGAGCAAACTTGGCTGGGTATCTCCGATTGATTTTATTGATGCGACGGAAAAGGCTGGAAAGATTGAGCAGCTCGAACACCTGATTATTCGTCAAGTGCTCGCATGGATTTCAAAACGAATTCATATGAATCAGCGCGTGTATCAAGTTGCCATTAACATTTCACCGAACCACTTTTATTCCGCGTATTTTGTGAAGGGATTGCTAGGTTTAATAGAAGAATACGGAGTTTCACCATCCTCTATTGTGATTGAACTGACGGAGAGTATTGGTCTAGGGGACCTTGACAAAGCAAAGACGATTATTCGGGAACTGAAGAAAGCTGGTATCGAGTGTTCCATCGATGACTTTGGAATTGGCTACTCGTCCTTAAGTTATCTGCAGGAACTTCCGATTTCGGAAATCAAGATTGACCGCAGCTTTATTAATCAAATTCAGCAAAGTGGCACACGGGTCATCTTACAAGCCATCATCGACATCGCGGACAAGCTTGACATCCGGGCCGTTGCGGAAGGTATTGAGACTTATGAGCAGATGATCTTGCTTCGCGGCATGAGTTGTTCGATAGGTCAGGGCTACTATTTTCATAAGCCGATGTCTCTAGAACAAATAGACGAAATAATCAAAACCGAGGAGACCTAGAAAGTCTCCTCTTTTATTTGCTATAATAGGTCAGAATGAAACCAAGAGGAGTGAAGAGGATGTCAAAAGTATTTGTTTTTGATCACCCGCTGATTCAGCATAAATTAACGTATATTCGCAGCATCGAGACGGGAACGAAAGAATTCCGCGAGCTGGTGGATGAAGTCGCTACACTGATGGCGTTTGAAATCACACGTGATATGCCGCTCGTCGAAACGGAAGTCGAAACGCCTGTGACAAAAACAAAATCGATGGTTCTTGCAGGGAAGAAAATGGGCATCGTGCCAATCCTGCGTGCCGGTATCGGGATGGTAGATGGCATCTTGAAGTTGATTCCAGCTGCCAAAGTAGGACACATCGGTCTTTACCGAGACCCACAGACACTCCAGCCTGTTGAATATTATGTAAAATTGCCAGCAGACGTCGAAGAGCGCGACTTCATCGTTGTCGATCCAATGCTTGCAACAGGTGGTTCCGCTATCGAAGCCATCAACTCTCTAAAAAAACGTGGCGCAACCAGCATTAAATTCATGTGCCTCATCGCGGCTCCTGAAGGCGTCGAGCTTCTTCAAAAAGCGCACCCGGACGTAGATGTCTACATTGCAGCGCTTGATGAGAAACTTAACGACCACGGTTACATCGTGCCAGGTCTAGGCGATGCAGGGGATCGTTTGTTTGGAACGAAGTAAAATCTAGATGTGGAGAACGCTCGTTCAGAAACCGTGAGCTAAGACGGGGGCTCCAAAAATGCGCCCTTTGCATTTCTGGAGGTCACGGCTTAGTGAAGGGGTTTCTAGCGTTCGTAACTCGATACTATCTAGATGTGGAGCCACCTGCTCCAGAAACGCCGAGAAAATCAGGCGGAGCCAATGAGGCGCTCTATGCCTCAATGGATGCGAATGATTTTGGAGTGTGTTTCTAGGTGGCGCAACTCGATACTATCTAGATGTGGAGCAGGCTCGCTCTGAAATTCGATATCATGAATCCTCGTGAAAATCCCTCCCTTTCCGGAGCGAGAATCCCCGAGCCTCCTCGTGGTTACCCAAAGCTTGCGCTTTGCTCCCCACTGTGGGGTCTCGTGAATCCTCTGATGCTCCCGGAGTCTCGGAATTTTCACTCGAATTCATTCTCTAGATGTGGAGCCACCCGCTCTCCTGCAAGCAACCGTTCATTAGCCATGATTCTTAATTTATTTGCCATGACCGTAAAGTTATTAGCCATGAATCCAGAGTCATTAACCAAGTTCAACAATCCATTAGCCACAGACCGAATGACGGAAACCATTTCATCATCAACAACAAAGAGACCTGTCCAGAAACAGGTCTTGTTTCATAAAAGGAGAACCTCATGAAAAAGTGGAAAGTAATGACCATCTTTGGCACACGCCCGGAAGCCATCAAAATGGCACCGCTTGTGCTCGAACTACAAAAGCAAGACGACATGGAATCCATCGTGGCTGTCACTGCACAGCACCGTCAAATGCTTGATCAAGTATTGACGACTTTCAACATCACACCCGATTATGACCTGAACGTCATGAAAGACCGTCAGACATTATTTGATATCACAACGAATGTCCTCCACGGGCTGAACGATGTGATGCAAGAAGCGAAACCGGACATCGTGCTAGTCCATGGTGACACATCTACAACATTTGTCGGAAGCTTAGCCGCTTTCTACAACCAGATCGCTATCGGTCACGTGGAAGCTGGTCTTCGTACAGGCAACAAATACTCGCCGTACCCGGAAGAGATGAACCGTCAACTGACAGGTGTTCTTGCGGACATCCATTTCGCACCAACAGAAAAGTCAGCTGACAACCTTCGTGCGGAAAACAAACCGGAAGAGTGGATCGTAGTAACTGGGAACACGGCGATCGATGCACTAAACACAACAGTTCGTGACGAGTACACGCATCCGATCCTCGACACAGTGGGCAACGACCGCATGATCTTACTCACAGCACATCGTCGTGAGAACCTAGGCGAGCCGATGCGCAACTTCTTCCGCGCCATCAATCGTTTGCTGGAAGCGCATGAGGATGTTCAAGTCGTTTATCCGGTTCACATGAATCCAGTCGTGCGCGAGATTGCGAACGAAGTACTTGGCAACAACAAGCGTGTTCACTTGATCGAACCGCTTGAAGTTATTGACTTCCACAACATCGCTGCACGTTCGCACATCATCTTAACGGATTCCGGTGGTGTACAAGAAGAAGCACCATCACTAGGGAAGCCAGTGATTGTGTTACGTGACACAACGGAGCGTCCGGAGGGGATTGAAGCAGGTACACTGAAGCTGGCCGGTCTCGACGAAGACCGCATCTTCGACCTTACGAATGAACTGCTTTCTAGTCCGGAAGCATACGAAGCGATGTCGAAAGCATCCAATCCATATGGTGACGGAACCGCATCAAGCCAAATCGTTGAAGCGCTCCGTAAATTCCTAAGTAAATAAGAAGAAACTCCATTCCGGCTGAATTTGGTTCATGCCGGAATTTTATTATGTATCGTCATGAACATTCTCTACTTTTAAAGAAGGAAAGTTCGTGAACATAGGCATCCGTACCAAAGGGCCTCTTCATTGATACCAAACGGTCTGTTCATTCATACCAAATGACGTGAAGGGAGTACTTTCTGGAAGGATTCATACCAATACAGGGGCTGATCCGTACCAAACTGCCTTTTCATTGATACCAAAACAGCCGCCTATCCATACCAAATTACGCACTCCGCGAAGAAACTGCCCCTCGTAAAGAAATACGTTGAAGTGGGGAAGGGCTTTCTAGAAAGTGATTCCACCTACAAGGGGTTTGTCTCGTTGGAATAAATCCTCTAGGAGGCGACTTGAAAACTCAGAATCACATCTTTTTTAGGCCTCATAAAACATAACTTATGAATTATGTCCGGAATTTGTCGGTACCTGGTACTATGTGATGTTTTTCACAGGAGGCAATTGACATGAAATAGGCGCTATTGTATGCTTACAAAGGATAATCATGATAGGGGTTTCATACTGAAATCCGACTGTCTATTCCACTTTCTGCAAGCTAGCGTCTTCATTTGAGAAGCACCCCAGAACCAGCGAAAAATCTCGCTTCCATTCGAATCTAAATTCAGGAGAATTCCAATGCTCAATTTGTTACATATTTACCAGCGGCAGAAAAAGTACATACTCTTTTTGCTCGCAGCCTGTGTCCTCGGTGCAGCGTTTACGCCGTTTTTGACTATTTTTGCGGGCATCGGTCTTGGAGCAGTCTTTGGACTTTACAACTTCTGGATCTTACAGCGTCGAATGCTGAAGTTTGACCGTGCTTTTGATCAAGGAAAAAAGCGCGTCAGTCTCGGTACTGGATTACGCTTTGCTTCAGGAATTGCGGCAGTGGCCATCGCCCTATCGCTACCTGAATATTTCCACTTGATCAGTACGGTAATTGGTCTAATGATACCGTATGTTCTACTGGTCATAGAACAGCTAGTATTTGCGATACGCAAACAAAATGAAGATGCGAAAGAGAGGTGAACTACTAGTGGATCATTTAGCTCCAGAATATGAGTTTCTCGGTATGACAGGGAACTGGTCGACGCTGATGATGCTTGCCATCACGACGCTTATCGTCTTCTTGATTGCCGTCATTTCGACACGTAACTTGAAACTCAAACCAACAGGGATGCAAAACTTTATGGAGTGGATTATGGACTTCGTAAAAGGCATCATTAAAAGCAACATGGACTGGAAAACAGGCGGAAGCTTCCACATTCTTGGAATTACGCTTCTAATGTTTATCTTTGTTTCGAATATCCTTGGACTCCCATTTGCCATTGTTTATGACGGATACTTGTGGTGGAAATCACCAACAGCTGACCCAGTCGTAACGATGACACTCGCGGTAATGATTATCGCAATGACAAACTATTACGGTGTGAAAGCCAAAGGGTTCAAAGGGTACATCAGTGACTTTGCAAAGCCGCTGCCATTCATGGCACCACTTAAAGTCATTGAGGAATTCGCCAACACGTTGACACTTGGTCTACGTCTTTACGGAAACATCTACGCAGGTGAGGTATTACTAGGTTTAATTGCCGGTCTTGCCACAGCAAGTGCATTTGGCTTCATTGGAGCCATCATTCCAGGTATGGCCTGGATTGGATTCTCGATCTTTATCGGGGGTATCCAATCGTTTATCTTTGTTATGTTAACGATGGTGTATATGGCACACAAAGTGGCAGACGACCATTAATATAAACTGAAGGGGACTTCAGTATAAAAAATCAAACCAACACATTAGGAGGAAAATACACAATGACAGGTTCAGTAGGTTTATTAGCAGCAGCTATCGCAATCGGATTAGGAGCACTTGGTGCAGGTATCGGTAACGGTCTTATCGTTTCAAAAACAGTTGAAGGAATCGCTCGTCAACCAGAAGCACGTGGCGCACTTCAAACAGTTATGTTCATCGGGGTTGCATTAGTTGAGGCCCTTCCAATCATCGCAGCAGTTATCGCGTTCATCGCATTGAACCAATAATTGATTAAAACTCAAGTGGCGGAGAGTATCCGCCATTTCCTTTAAGAAACACAACCACAGAAAATAACAAAGTTTTTGTTTACTCAATAGAAGCAAGAAACGACGGAATAGCGTTTGAAAGGAGTGAAACAATCGTGTCTTTTGATTACCTTGCACTCGGGGCTGGCGCCACGGGGTTAAATACATGGGATATCTTAGCGACGTTATTCTTCTTTACACTGCTTATGGTGTTATTGAAGAAATTCGCATGGGGTCCATTAATGGGAATCATGAACGAGCGTGAGCAGTTGGTAGCAAGCGAAATCGAAGCAGCTGAAAACAGCCGCATCGAATCACAAAAGCTACTTGACGAGCAGCGCGAATTATTAAAACAAGCACGCACGGAAGCATTGGCAATCGTTGAAAACGCGAAGAAACAAGGCGACGTTTCTCGTGACGAGATCATGACGACTGCACGTGAAGAAGCAGCTCGTTTGAAAGAGTCTGCTGTCCGTGAAATCGAAACAGAAAAAGCACGCGCGATTGCTGCGGTACGTGAGGAAGTTGTTTCCTTGTCAGTACTTGCTGCGTCTAAAGTGCTTGAGAAAGAAGTTACGGAAGAAGATAATCGTGCATTGATCGAGGCTACGATTGCGAAGGCAGGCGAAGCGAAGTGAGCAAATCTGCAGTAGCAAAGCGTTACGCCATCGCTTTATTCGAACTGGCACGAGAAAACGACACACTTGTTGCAACACGTGATGACCTAACGGAAATCAAAGCAGCTTGGAAACAAGATGCAGATGTACAAGCGTTGTTCGCTTCTCCTAAACTTTCTTTAGCTAAGAAGAAAGAAATGATTCGTACCGTTTTCGGTTCAGCAAGCCCAGCTGTTGTGAATACACTTCAATTACTTGTTGAAAAGAAACGTCTTCACGAATTACCTGCCATTGTGGATGAATTCAGTGCATTATCAAACAATGCACAAGGAATTGCAGAAGCAACTGTTTACTCAACACGTGCGTTAACAGATGAAGAGCGAGCACACATTTCTGCTGCATTTGCACAAGAAGTGGGCAAAGGCTCCCTCAACATCCAAAACGTAGTGGATCCGTCTCTTATCGGCGGACTACGCATTCAAATCGGAAACCGCATTTACGACAACACATTGAGTTCTAAACTTACTCGCTTAAAGCGTAATTTGATCGGTTAATACTATAGAAATATGAGAGGTGACATACATGAGCATCAAAGCTGAAGAAATCAGTGTCTTGATTAAGCAGCAGATTCAAAACTACGAATCTGAAATGAAAGTAAGCGATGTGGGTACAGTTATCCAAGTCGGTGACGGTATCGCTCGTGCTCATGGTCTCGACAACGTCATGGCTGGAGAGCTTCTTGAGTTCTCAACAGGTGTACTTGGTATGGCGCAAAACCTTGAGGAAAACAACGTAGGTATCGTTATCCTTGGACCATACACAGACATCAAAGAAGGCGATGAAGTACGTCGTACAGGCCGTATTATGGAAGTACCAGTAGGAGAAGCGCTTATCGGGCGTGTTGTTAACCCACTTGGTATGCCACTAGATGGGCAAGGTCCTATCGCAACAACAAAATCTCGTCCGATCGAAAGCCCAGCACAAGGTGTTATGGCACGTAAATCGGTTCACGAGCCACTTCAAACAGGTATCAAAGCAATCGATGCACTAGTGCCAATCGGTCGTGGACAACGTGAGTTAATCATCGGTGACCGTCAGACTGGTAAAACATCTGTAGCTATCGATACAATTCTTAACCAAGCTGACCAAAACATGATCTGTATCTATGTTGCTATTGGACAAAAAGAATCTACTGTACGTAACGTAGTAGAAACTTTACGTAAAAAAGGCGCACTAGATTACACAATCGTTGTAACAGCTTCGGCTTCTCAACCATCTCCATTACTATACCTAGCTCCTTATGCTGGTGTAACAATGGCAGAAGAATTCATGTTCCAAGGCAAGCACGTTCTTGTCGTGTACGATGATCTTTCTAAACAAGCTGCGGCTTACCGTGAGCTTTCACTTCTATTAAAACGTCCTCCAGGTCGTGAAGCGTATCCAGGGGATGTATTCTACTTGCACAGCCGTTTACTTGAGCGTGCTGCAAAGTTGAATGAAACACTTGGTGCAGGTTCGATCACTGCATTACCGTTCGTTGAAACACAAGCAGGGGATATCTCAGCTTACATTCCAACAAACGTAATCTCGATCACAGATGGTCAGATCTTCTTACAGTCTGATTTATTCTTCTCTGGTGTACGTCCAGCAATCAACGCGGGTCTTTCTGTATCACGTGTAGGTGGTTCTGCCCAGATCAAAGCAATGAAAAAAGTTGCAGGTACACTTCGTCTTGACTTAGCGGCTTTCCGTGAACTTGAAGCATTCGCTCAGTTCGGTTCAGACTTAGATGCATCTACTCAAGCAAAACTAAACCGTGGTCAACGTACTGTTGAAGTATTGAAGCAAGACTTGAACTCTCCTATCAAAGTGGAGAAGCAAGTTGTCATTCTTTACGCTCTAACACGTGGCCTTCTTGACGATGTTGCCTTAACGGATGTTCGTCGTTTCGAAAGCGAACTTCTTAGCTGGTTAGATTCAAACCACACAAACGTTTTAGATCACATTCGTACTACTAAAGATCTTCCTGCAGACGAAGATGTAGTGAACGCAATCAACGAGTTCAAAAAGACATTTGCAGCAAGTGAATAAGTTCGAATAAAAAACGATAAGGTGGTGAAATACCAGTGGCATCATTACGCGATGTAAAAAATCGAATTACGTCTACAAAGAAAACTAGTCAGATCACAAGAGCCATGCAAATGGTTTCGGCTTCGAAATTGAACCGTGCTGAATCGAATGCGAAAGCATACGTTCCGTATATGGGGAAAATTCAAGAGGTCGTAGCAGCCATCGCATCCGGTTCAGCTGACGCAAGTCATCCAATGTTGACTTCTCGTCCTGTCCAAAAAACTGCATACCTTGTGATCACGTCTGATCGTGGTCTTGCAGGAGCTTACAATGCAAACGTTTTACGTGCGGTAACAACTGCAATCAACACGCGTCATGCATCTGCAGATGATTATGTCATCTTTGCAATCGGGCGCATGGGTCGCGACTTCTTCTTGAAGCGAGGCGCGAACGTGATTGAGTCGGAAGTTGGACTTCCTGACCAACCTTCTTTTGCAGACATTAAAGAGATTGCACGCAAAGCTGTTGGTATGTTCACAGAAGGTACGTATGACGAATTGTATATGTACTACAACCACTTTGTCAGTGCCATTTCTCAAGAAGTTACAGAGAAAAAGGTACTGCCATTAACGGATATCGCACCTGAAGCAGGAACAGCATCGTATGAATTCGAGCCGTCTCCTGAAGCCATCTTAGAAGTATTGCTTCCGCAGTACGCTGAGAGCTTAATCTTCGGTGCGCTACTCGACGGAAAAGCAAGTGAACATGCTGCACGTATGACAGCAATGAAGAGTGCAACAGACAATGCATCCGATTTAATCAACAGTTTGACATTAGTATATAACCGTGCACGTCAAGCGGCGATCACTCAAGAAATTACCGAGATCGTTGGCGGAGCGTCAGCATTAGAATAAAGTAAGACAGGAGGGAACAGTAGTGAACAAAGGATATGTTCTACAGGTAATGGGACCGGTTGTTGACGTGAAATTCAGCAACGGCCAGCTACCAGAAATCTACAATGCATTAACTGTAGCGATCGAACGTCCAAATGAAGCGCCTTCTACTTTAACACTTGAAGTAGCGTTACACTTAGGTGATGATTCAGTTCGCACAATCGCAATGTCTTCAACGGATGGTTTGAAGCGTGGCGAGGAAGTAACAGACTTGGGTGCAGCTATCTCTGTTCCAGTTGGAAACGCTACTTTAGGTCGCGTATTCAACGTATTAGGAGAAGTTATTGACTTAGGAGAAGAGATCCCGTCTTCAGAACGTCGTGATCCAATTCACCGTCTTGCACCAACGTTCGAAAACCTTTCAACAGAAGTTGAAATTCTTGAAACAGGTATCAAAGTAGTTGACCTTCTAGCACCATACATCAAAGGTGGTAAAATCGGTCTCTTCGGTGGTGCCGGAGTAGGGAAAACGGTTCTTATCCAAGAACTGATCAACAACATTGCTCAAGAGCACGCAGGTATCTCTGTATTTGCTGGAGTTGGTGAGCGTACGCGTGAAGGAAATGACTTATTCCACGAGATGAGCGATTCAGGCGTAATCAAGCAAACAGCAATGGTATTTGGTCAAATGAACGAGCCACCAGGCGCACGTATGCGTGTTGCTTTGTCTGGTTTGACAATGGCTGAGTATTTCCGTGATGAGCAGGGTGCAGACGTACTTCTTTTCATCGACAACATCTTCCGCTTCACGCAAGCAGGTTCAGAGGTATCGGCACTATTAGGTCGTATGCCATCTGCCGTTGGTTACCAGCCAACACTTGCAACGGAAATGGGTCAATTGCAAGAGCGAATCACGTCGACGTCAACAGGTTCTGTAACATCGATCCAAGCGATCTATGTACCAGCCGATGACTACACGGATCCAGCTCCTGCAACAACTTTCGCTCACTTAGATGCAACAACTAACTTAGAGCGTAAACTTTCTGAAATGGGTATTTACCCTGCAGTAGATCCACTTGCTTCTACTTCACGTGCACTTTCTCCTGAAATCGTAGGCGAAGAGCATTACACAGTAGCTCGTCAAGTTCAGGTAACATTACAGCGCTACCGCGAACTTCAAGATATCATCGCTATCTTAGGTATGGATGAATTATCTGATGATGATAAGCAAACAGTTAACCGTGCTCGTCGTATCCAGTTCTACCTGTCTCAGAACTTCCACGTAGCGGAGCAGTTCACAGGTCAACAAGGTTCGTACGTACCGGTTAAAGAAACAGTTCAAGGGTTCAAACAAATCCTTGAAGGCAAATACGACCACCTTCCTGAAGATGCTTTCCGTCTAGTTGGACGCATCGAAGAAGTAATCGAAAAAGCAAAAGCTATGGGTGTAGAAGCCTAATACGAGGGACCAGGAGGAAAGCAAATGCCGACATTAACAGTCAATATTGTCACTCCAGACGGCCCAGTATACGATGGTCAAGTAGATATGGTGATCGCGAAAACGATCACAGGTGAAGTTGGGATTTTGCCAGGGCATATTCCAATGGTCGCACCTCTTGAAATTGGTGCAGTGAAGCTAAAGCGTGATGGCAAGGTCGAGTACGTTGCGATCACTGGCGGCTTCGTTGAAGTTCGCCCTCAGCAGGTATCGATTTTGACACCTTCTGCAGAGCTTGCTGAATCTATTGACGCTGCTCGTGCGAAAGAAGCACTTCGTCGTGCCGAAGAGCGCTTGCAGTCTAAACAAGATAACGTCGATTTCAAGCGTGCGGAACTTGCGTTACAGCGTGCCATGAATCGTATCAACGTTAAAGAGGGTAATATGTAAATTGCGTAAACTTCCTCGTCCACCTTTTCGGTGGGCGGGGTTTTTTGTATTTTAGCCAGTAATCAAAACAACTCATTCAACTTCTCTTGAGGTAGTATGCAATCACCCATTGCATATCGTGAGGTTGGACGACGGGACAGGTTGACAATGACAACGGTTTGTACTGTAATCTAGAAGATTTATCCTGCAATCATCACAGTTTTCCCTTCAATAAAAATACAATCCATTAATAAATGAATTTTTCCCTATAATTCAATGAATCATTCCCGCAATCCCCGTCCCCCGGTAAACATTGTCACAAATAAAGACCTTAAATGGCTAAAGCCCTTACTAGGAATATCTTAAGTAGCCATCTGACATCATTCATCATTCCTAAAATCCCCTAAATATTCGTATAGGAACGGCCAAAACTCATTATGATATATATTCACTTGGGACAATCTAAAAAATCCTCCATCATCTACACTGAGACAAAGGGGGAATCAAATGGAAAACCATCAAAATGCAAAGAAAATTGAACGTAAGAAAACGCACTATCTGATTGGTCTAAAGGAACTGAGTATGCGAATACCGGTAACGAATCAAAAGGAACGTAGCTACTTTCCACGACTTCATGCAGCTGCTCAAGCAGGGTACAATGGTGAGATGAAAATTGATCATATATTGGAACGAGTGCCGCTACCAAAACTACATTCAATTTTTACAGACTTTCAAACACAATCGAAATTTGGATCGTTCTATCAAATGGATACGCTTGTGTGAACGAATCGGTATATTCTACTTTTAGAAATCATAAATATTCGTGGCACAATTGATTTTCATACAAATCCTGCACATATTCTACGGACCTACGAAGGTGTTACAGAAAGAGGGATTGTCTGGTCCATCAACTTCATCGAGATCTGCAAACATTGAAATCCATTATAGAGCCTACTATACAAACAATTCCAATCTATTCAGCCATTGTCTTTTCACACGCTCAAGTAAGAGTGTCGAGTTATCCGGAACAAACTAAGATTCTTTACAAAAACCAAGTAAACTTCTTCATTGAAAAATTAAATTCACTTCCGGAAAAGTGCGAGCACAAAGCATTCCAATCTTTGATAAAACGTCTCAAGTCCCATCATTTAAACTTTACTAGTGTCCTTCTCAATGCACGATATTCTCTTGAAGAAAGTAGCTTAAGGAGAGGTATATTTTGCAAAATCTGTGAGGAACCAATGATTGCTCTTGAAAACTCGAAAATGTTTACTTGCACCCTTTGTAATCTCTCAGAAAAATATGCTGTAAAGCGTTCTATAATTGGACTCTTTGAGATATTCGGAAATCCACTTAAACTGAATCAGTGCAGAACACACTTAACTATCCATTCCAAAGAAAAGATCTACTACGCACTGAAACAACTCCAATGTAAACGGATAGGCAATACAAAAGCAGCCGCCTATTTCTTTCCTGCCAAATAAATAAAAGCGAAGAACAATCCCCAGGTTCTTCGACATTTCCCCTACAAGTTTCTATGCACCTGACATCCACCAAATAATTTCACACCAAACCCCCACAAATCTCTCAACCAATCCGAATGAATTCATGGAACTCGTCCTTGTGAAAAAAATTCACAAGTTGGTCAATTGCTCTCACCAAATTCTCATGTTCAGCCGATATAATAGAAAGTATGTGAGGAGGAGAGCATACCCATGACACTTACAGATCTAGGAATACAAGCAACCATCGGCATAGCGGTGCATCTTTTTTTTATCGCCGTAGCCTTCTATGGTCTACAAAGTGTCCGGCTCGATGTCGTCTTTAAAAAAGGCCACGTCTTTCAGGTGCAAATAATGATGATTCTGCTCAGTCTTGTCATTGGAACAATTGCTGGAAACTTCTTTCTACAATTAATGAACTGGTCATCACAGCTTCAATTTTTATTTTAATAATTCTAAGGAAGTTCGACAGAAAATATCTCATCATATTTCCCGGGAAATATTTCGTCGAATGATGTTTAAGTCAAACCTTGTAGGGTATCTAAAAAATAGCTGAACATTAGAAAAATAAACACATACTATAGTAATACAAAATGTTGTGATAATAGGGGATTAAGTTACTTGTCAGACCTCTTTTTTCATTGTATGATGTATCTTGTGTCTTAATACCCTAATTTCAACAATTAACGAACTGAAACCTATATAAAAGCATGTTATGTCAATTTTCGGAGGTAAGCAAAGTGGATAAAATAATTGTCAAAGGCGGGCGCGCATTAACTGGAAACGTACGTGTCGAGGGAGCTAAAAATGCAGTACTTCCTGTGCTTGCAGCAGCATTACTCGCATCGAAAGGAAAGAACATCATCAATGAAGTTCCTTCTCTAGCAGATGTAAAAACTATTAATGAGGTTCTTCGCAGCCTCAATACAAAAATAGACTACAAACCTGAAAATAAACAGGTGATCATTGATTCTTCAGCTCCCCTAGAGAGTGAAGCACAATTCGAATACGTACGAAAAATGCGCGCATCGATTCTAGTCATGGGTCCTATCTTAGCTCGTAACGGATTTGCACGAGTTGCCCTTCCGGGTGGATGTGCAATCGGTTCTCGTCCGATTGATCAGCATTTAAAAGGCTTTGAAGCGATGGGCGCCTCCATCTCTTTCGGCCAAGGATTTGTGGAAGCACGCACGGAAGGTCGTTTACAAGGTGCAAAAATCTACCTTGACTTCCCAAGTGTTGGTGCGACTGAAAACATCATGACGGCCGCTGCTTTAGCAGAAGGAACTACTGTCATCGAAAACGCAGCAAAAGAACCGGAAATTGTTGACCTTGCCAACTTCATCAACAACATGGGGGGTAAAGTCAAAGGGGCCGGTACAGACGTCATCAAAATCGAAGGCGTGAAGGAACTGGTTGGTGCAGAGCACACCATTATTCCAGACCGTATCGAATCAGGTACATTCATGGTGGCAGCTGCCATCACGCGTGGCGATGTGATTATCGAAAACGCAGTGCCTGAACATATGACAGCCCTTATTTCAAAAATGCAGGAAATGGGTGTAAAAATCACGGAAACAGAACAAGGCTTACGTGTCAAAGCGGAAGGCGAATTAAAATCCGTAGATATCAAAACGATGCCTCACCCAGGATTCCCAACTGATATGCAGTCACAGATGATGTCACTCATGATGACAGCACACGGTACTGGGATTATCACAGAAACTGTATTCGAAAACCGTTTCATGCACGTCGAAGAATTCCGCCGCATGAACGGAAACTTAAAAATAGAAGGTCGCTCCGTCATCATGGAGAACCCATCCGACCTACAAGGTGCAGAAGTTGCCGCAACTGACTTGCGCGCAGCCGCCGCTTTAATCCTTGCAGGACTTGTAGCAGATGGGATCACTCGTGTGACTGAACTGAAACACTTAGATCGAGGGTACGTGAATTTCGACAAGAAATTAGCAGCACTTGGTGCAGATGTTGAACGTGTAGGCTCAGAATCCGCAGAACGCGAAACACAACTGGTCTAATACCCATTCATACTTTATACAAAAGCAGTTGTCCTGATGCATAGGGCAACTGCTTTTTTCATATACTGCACCATGAAAAAACTTGTGTACCCACTTCTCATCCTATCCACTTTCGCGGCAATCTATACCATTCCAATGACTCAACTTTCACCTACTGCAACTTGCGCGCCTACAATTCTCGTGAAAGGAGAACCTGAACCCATCGCCCTCGATACCTATCTCCTTGGCGTTCTTGCCGGTGAAATGCCAGCAAGTTTCCCGGAGGAAGCCTTGCGTGCCCAGGCCTACGCCGCCCGTACATATGCCCTGCGCGCCACAGATTTCGGGAGGAAGCAGCCAATAGGGACGACAACTGGATCGCAAGTTTATTTAAGCGCCTCTGAGCGTCAGACTAAATGGGGTAAAGACACCGCCCTTTACGAAACAAAACTGAATGCGGCGATTGAGAGCACAGAGCACCATTACATTACGTTTCAGGAAGAGCCCATCACGGCCATGTTTTTCTCTACCAGCAATGGGATGACCGAGTCCGCAGTGAATTATGGTGGCAATGAATATCCGTACCTTATTCCGGTTGCGAGTATGGAGCCGGATGTAAAACCGCAATCGAAGACACTCCCACTGGAAGAATTCGCGCAACTCCTCGGTGCCACGCCAGAACAAATCAAAGAGCTCACCTTGGTCCGTAATGAAACGAATCGCGTCCAACTCGTCAAGCTCCCCAACCGCACGCTTACAGGACGTGAATTTCGGACGCTTTTCGAACTCCCTTCCACAGACTTTTCGATTCAACTCATTGGTACGTCTGTTTATATATCAACAAAAGGCTATGGTCACGGAGTGGGCATGAGTCAATACGGTGCCAAAGCAATGGCTGAGCAGGGTGCAACAGCTGAAGACATTATCGCGCACTATTATCCAGGGACAGAATTTCGTGTCATTCAGGGCTGTGAAAAAAAGTAAAACACCCGCGTTTAAAACAAGACGGACAGGTTCACACTGAAATCGAGGTGATGAACATGAACTCGTCAATGAAAAAACCACCATTCATTGAAGCAGCTAAAAAGAAATGGATCTACCCGGTCATCTACGGCGGTGCAGCCCTTGCCATTGCAGGACTTGCTTGGGGCTACACAGCAGTCAGTGGAGACGACGCAGCGCTCCCAGTAACGAGTCTCGAAATCAATGAAAACGCAGGGGAAACGGTGACGATCGAGCCGACACCAGCTGCAGAAGTCATGACGTATCCATACGATGAACAATTACTCGACAACATCTTTGTCGTCCAACCTTTCTATGAAGTCGAAGCGCCAGAAGAAGAGCGCTCGAAATCCATTATGGTGTTCGGCAAAACCTATTCCACAATGGCTGGCGTTACACTTTCTCAAGGTGACGAACCATTTGAAGTACGTGCCGCTCTGAGCGGAAAAGTAACGAACATCATTTCCGATGAATTTATGGGAGACGCTGTAGTGCTCACGCACGAGAATGGTTTTGAAACATTCTATCGTTCTGTAACCGACATCACGGTGAAAGTGGGAGACGAGGTCCGCCAAGGCGACCCGATTGCCACATCCAGCACTAACCACTGGAACAAGACAGCAGGCAACCACTTGCAGTTTGAAGTGAAACAAGACGGTACAGCCGTAAATCCTGCCAAGTTCATCGCATTTTAACCCATCCCGCAGCGAATCAGCTGCGGGATTTTTCTTGTGCGACACGGTCCGACCGTGTCGCGAACCCAGGGTCGAACCCACTCGCCGCCCCACCCATCGACCGTGTCGCGAACCCAGGGTCATTCCCACTCGCCGCCCCACCCATCGACCGTGTCGCGAACCCAGGGTCATTCCCACTCACCGCCCCACCCATCGACCGTGCCACCCCCCAAAAAACTGAATTCTTCCAATAGTCTCGCACATTCAAAGAAAACTGTACGTTTCGACAAAAACTATGATAAAATTAAAAGTCGAGAAACCTAAAAACATAGAGATAGATAGTTTGGGAAGGGAGACCCCTACGAGAATGTTTTCTAAAGATATTGGCATAGATTTGGGGACAGCCAACGTGCTGATCCACGTAAAAGGCAAAGGTATCGTCCTAAATGAGCCTTCTGTTGTTGCACTAGACCGGCAAACTCGGCGCGTCCTGGCTGTGGGAGAAGAAGCGCGTCAAATGCTCGGTCGTACACCTGGGAATATCGTCGCGATTCGCCCCTTAAAAGACGGTGTTATTGCAGACTTTGACGTGACAGAAGCGATGCTGAAACATTTCATCAACAAGCTGAATGTCAAAGGCATGTTCACAAAACCACGGATTCTAATTTGCTGTCCAACGAATATTACAAGCGTAGAGCAAAAAGCGATTCGAGAAGCCGCTGAAAAATCCGGTGGAAAAAAAGTATTTCTTGAAGAAGAACCTAAAGTGGCTGCTATCGGGGCTGGTATGGACATCTTCCAACCGAGCGGAAACATGGTTGTCGATATTGGTGGCGGAACGACAGACGTGGCCGTTCTATCGATGGGCGACATCGTGACATCTGAATCCATTAAAGTTGCTGGAGACGTCTTTGATCAAGATATTCTTCAGTACATCAAGAAAGCATACAAGCTGCTGATTGGGGAACGGACAGCTGAAAATATTAAAATTGAAATTGCGACGGTCTATCCTCAAGGCCGAAGTGAAACGATGGACATCCGCGGCCGTGATATGGTAACGGGTCTTCCGCGCACGATTACCATTACGTCCGAAGAAATCGAAGGTGCCTTGCATGAATCCGTATCGGTCATCATTCAGGCGTGTAAAAACGTTCTGGAAAAGACCCCACCGGAATTGTCCGCAGACATCATCGACCGAGGTGTCATCATTACCGGTGGAGGAGCTCTTCTCCACGGGATGGACCAATTATTGACAGACGAACTAAAAGTACCCGTGTTCCTTGCAGAGAGTCCAATGGATTGCGTCGCGATTGGAACGGGTATTATGCTAGATAATATGCCAAAAACGTTAAAGCGCTAGAGCTTGAATAAAGGAGTACATGTATGACCGAAGAGAAAGCAGTTACTCGCAAACAGGTGAAAGCCGTGCGTGCGCAAAAAAGTGAAGGACAAGAGAAGACAGACACGGAAAAACGCCAAAAGCCGACACGTTGGGTTCAAATTCGCTTGTTCCCGATTTGGCTGCGTATCCTGCTTGTTCTCGTTTTACTTGCCGCTGCCATTGCAGCAGGACTTACAGTAGGCTTTTCCGTAATTGGAGGCGGCGATGCATCTGACGCTCTTAAATGGGAAACCTATCAGCACATCATTAATATCTTAAATGGCACCACGAAATAAGGGGGAAATGCACATGCTAACGACAGAGCAGATTCAAGCTATCTTACCGCATCGGTATCCATTTTTACTTGTCGATCGCATTTTAGAGATTGAAGAAGGAAAACGTGCGGTTGGCTTAAAGAATGTTTCCATCAATGAAGAGTATTTCAACGGACATTTTCCGGGTTATCCGGTCATGCCAGGTGTCTTAATTGTGGAAGCACTTGCCCAAGTAGGCGCAACAGCGGTTCTTCAAATGCCTGAATACAAAGGACGCCTTGCATTCTTCACAGGAATTGACAACTGTCGCTTCAAACGACAAGTCAAACCGGGTGATCAACTTCGTCTCGAAGTTGAACTCACACGTCTTCGTGGTCAAATCGGAAAAGGACATGCCGTAGCGACCGTGGACGGAGAAATCGCGTGCGAAGCCGATATTCTATTTGCCATCGGTCCAAAAGCAGGCGAATAAACACCGCTGTACAGCAAGTGAAGGTCACAGCTCCTTGATGTATGGTACCGAGGAGGTACATCACCATGTATAAAAACTTACCATCAGGTATCAAAATAAGTATTACCCGTTCCATTTCTACAGCCTTTGAAAACTACATGTCATCCATCGATTGGGAAGAAGACCGCTTTGATATGAACGATTTCATTTTCTTCTGGCGTGCCCACAGCGAAGAGCAAGGCACATGGTTCGCGAAAGTTGATCCGGAAGTGAAAGAGGATCCTGGTTTCCACGAAGCCATCGCGAAAAAAATTAACGAAACGATTGAAAAAATTGTTTCAGAACCTGTGTCAGAAGATTTGGCGGCATCCATTGAGATTAAGCAAGAGAAGTTAGGTACGTCTTATCAGTATGGCTGTAAAGCGGAAGCACAATACGTGGAGCAGCTATTAAAGGAAATGGAAAAGTAGGCAGAATCCGTTTCGCATATTCCCTTCTTTTAGAAGCAGACTAGTTAAAGTCACAGACGCTGTGATGAGTCCGCTAAGAAAGGAGGGTTTTTTCATGAAAAAATCGTTAACTGTGGGGCTCGCCGCTTCCGCTCTATTACTCGGTGCCTGTAACATGGACCAAAGCATTCCGGATAATAACGAAACACCGATGGAAGATGTCCGCGAAGACGCGCAAGAAATGGTCCCTGACGTGACACCACCGGAGACGAATGGAAACGGGAATGGAAACGACACGAGGGACAATCGAAACGACGTTGCTCCGTCCTCTCAAGACAAGAACACTGACACGGACAAAGACATGATGAAAGATCCAAACACCAACGAAGAAGAAGTCATCGAAGACGACATCGACCGCAAAGACCCGGACAATAAAGACGAATAAACGACTTTCACAGACATGAATGACGGTCTTTAGGGATGTCGGTATGAGATCCACAGGGACAGTCAATGGTATACCCATCCAGCTCATTCCACTACCAAGTCAGCTTGGGATGTGTTAAGAGCAACGACGACCCTGGGTTGAACCCTGGGTCCGCGAGTAGGACGGTGGGTAGGAACAAGAGTAGGTTCGACCCTCGGTTCGCGACACGGTTGCTGACACGGTCCGTGGGTAGGTTCGCGAGTAGGAACAAGAGTAGGACCTTCCCACGGTTCGACCGAGGGATATTGACACAGTCGCCGACACGGTCCAACCGTGTCGCCCATAAAGCAACACCACATAAAAAAGCGAGCACAACCACTCAAAAAATTGGTTTGTGCTCGCTCTTTTTTATTTTTTATCCTGATCTTTTTTTAAAACTGGCCGTTCCTTCATATCCTTCTCAAAACGCTCAAGAAGGGCCGCCCCTTCTAAACCTTCGTCGATCAGTTCATAAAGTAATCCTTCGGCATATTTCCGACGCGCGCGTTTCAATGTGCCCCGGAACAGGACAGAGATGCCCTCACCGACTTCTTTGACGGAATACGCCATCACTTCAAATGGAGCTGGTTCATTTTCTGGATAGGATATGACCACACGTGCTTCGACCAATTCTTGCGAAGCGACGAGGTCATCAAAAAAAGATTTCAAATCACGCACTGTGAACAATTCGATCGCCCACGAACGCGCAATGTTTTCTTGATTGATAATGATGCCGTCTTCAAGCGGAATTCGTTTCGTTTCATTTTCCGATAGAATCGATGCTTCGATGACTTTAAATGTCTTCACCTGGTAGACCTCCACGACGTTTATTTCCCTAAGTATAGCATAGCTTTTTCCGGGTTAAAAAAAGTTGAAGAACGCTCGAAATCTATATTTTCACAGCATTTTCGACTCCAAAATGAAGTTTTCACACGATAATTCGACGATTTCGGCCATTTTACCGCTTCAAAATGAAATTGTGTATGTTTGCCAACAATGGATGTTGTCGCCTATGCTTAGCCTACTTTTAGAAGAAAGGAGGTGAACGCATGAACAAAGTCTCACTCATCGGCAGGCTCACGAAAGATCCCATCCTGCGTACGATTTCGGACGATCGTAAAGTATCTGGATTTATTCTGGCTGTGCCGAACGGCTATAAAAAAGATGAAGCAGATTTCATCACCTGCTCCATCTATGGAAAACTTGCGGAACTGACCGTCAAGTATTGTGGCAAAGGGTCTCTCGTCGGAATAACCGGTCGGATACATACCCGGACCTATGAAAAGGAACCGGGGAAACGCGTCTATGCCACGGATGTTATTGTCGAAGAAATCAGGTTCCTCGCTACGAAGCGGAAAGAAGAACATCCACCGGATCAAGTGGAAGTCTCTGAAGAACGCTTTGAATTCCCGCACGACTTGAAACCAAATACACTTCCAGTATAAGAAGAATACTACATCGTCGCTTTAGAAATACACTCGTAGAGACTATGCTTTTCTGGGGATAGGCATGAGTCTTGCCCTCTTACGAGAGGGTCAATAACTCCGTCAGCTCATCATCATTGAGCTCGGTAATCCACTGACTTGAGTGAATCAGTTCATCTGAGAGTGTCTGTTTTTGCTCAAGCAGTGTATCAATTTTTTCTTCAATCGTTCCGATCGTCAAGAACTTATGCACATGCACGAACTGTTGCTGCCCAATGCGGTACGCACGGTCTGTCGCTTGGTTTTCGACTGCCGGATTCCACCAACGGTCCGCGTGCAACACGTGCGTTGCCGCTGTCAGATTGAGTCCCGTTCCGCCAGCCTTGAGCGATAATAAGAAAATTGGAAATTCTCCCGCCTGGAACGAAGCGACCATATGATCGCGCTGTCCTTTCGGCATACTGCCCGTCAGGAACGGACTATCGATATCATAGAGTTCACTGAAACAGTGCTGCAGCAGATGGCCCATGCCAATGTATTGCGTAAAGATCAGACACTGCTCACCGCGCGCCGCAACTTCACCCGCGAGCGCCACAATACCTGCCAATTTTTCTGACCGTTTGAGCATCGTCTCTGCATCGTCAAAGGGTTCTTTCAAATAAAGAGCAGGATGGTTGCATAGCTGCTTCAACTTGCTCAGCATCTTAAGTACCAACCCCTTACGCTGAAAGCCACTCAAATTACCGAGCTGGCTCACCGATTCTTGAATCAACGACTCATAAAGAGCCGCTTGTTCCGTCGTCAATGCACAGTATTCTTTCTGCTCAAGCTTCTCCGGTAAATTCAGTAACAAGACCGGATCCCGCTTCGTACGGCGTAACAAGAACGGCTGAATTTTCAGACGCAGACGATGCTTCGCCTGGTCATCCTCATCTCTCTCGATCGGAGCCATATAGTTTTCTTGGAACGACTTGAACGACCCAAGGTACCCTTTATGAATAAAGTCAAAGATTGCCCATAGTTCGGACAAGCGGTTCTCAACTGGTGTCCCGGTCAAAGCAATATGATGCGTCCCGCGCAATTTCCGGATGGCCCGAGACTGCTTCGTCTGCATGTTTTTAATGTTTTGTGCCTCGTCCAGCGTCACAGAACTCCAAGGAATCTGCTGCAAGAGTTCAGCGTCTTGTGTCGCAATTCCATACGTCGTCACCACTACGTCCGCTTCTAAATCAAGCGACCCACGGTTCGATCCATAATGCGTGTGGAGATTTAGGCTCGGGGCAAACTTCTGCAGTTCTTTCTGCCAGTTTCCCAGCACCGAAGTCGGACAGATGATTAGGGAAGGATGCGTCGGCGTCTGTTCGTGGACATGCAATAAGTACGCTATGAGCTGAACCGTTTTCCCGAGCCCCATGTCATCGGCAAGTACTGCCCCGAATGATTCGTTCCGCATAAACACGAGCCAGTTGAGGCCGAGTTGTTGGTACGGACGAAGTTCCGTAAGCAAGTTCGCAGATGGTGGAACTTCCGGGAACCCTTTTTTCTCTTGCAACTGCGTCAAATAGGTCTCGAGGGACTGCTGTAACTGGAACTGCACGAGCGGATCGTCTTCGTCCTCGTCTTCTAGAGCAAGCGCCAGCTCTTCCGGAAGCTCTTGGAAAAGTAAGTCTTTTACGGTCCATTCTTCATCTTCTGAACGGTCAAGAAGCTTACGGATCTCTTGAATCCACTGTGCATCAATTTGGAACCACTGGTCACCCGAGCGGATGAATGACCGGTTCTCATCGACAAGTTGTCGGAACTGGTCTTCTGAAATTTCCTGGCCACCGAGGGAAAAGTTCCAGTTAAACTGAAGAATCTGTTCAAGTCCGGCTGCTGATTTATACCGGTTTGTTCCGGCAGAAGCGCGCACTTGCATCTTCGTCTCTTTCAATTCCTTGAGCCAACTTGGAAGCACTACATCATACCCGAACGCTTGCAGCTTAGCCAGGTCATGACGAAGAAAATCCCGAACTTGCTGGTCTTCAAGCTGCCTATAAACAAACGTCTCAGGGGCCTCATCGAGCACAGAAATAAAAGGAATCAAGCCGTGTTGAAACTGCGAAACCACCTCGCTCAGGTGGGCCCATTTCGGTGGTAGGGCTTCTCCAACCGGAAGCGCACGCTTTTTCACAGCGGGTGCCCAGTAACTCGAGCTCCGTGCGCCGCGGACCACTGTCTCTAGAATCCATTCATCCGTCATATCATCCGGCTCCATCAAGCGAAGAGCCACATGAATTTCCGGATGTGCCTGGACCTTCTTGATTGGCCAGCCGCCTTCTTTAAAGTAGTCACTAAGGCTGACAAGGTCATCATAGGAAAACGCGGCTTGACGCGCTTTCTGTAAGATGGCGGTCTCGATTGTCGTGGTCACAGCTTCATTTTCAGAAACAGCGACGACGATACTGTGGACGTCAAATTTCACGTCATTCCATAAATCGGGACGCGCCCACAAGTCGACCGCTTCCCGGATGACGGCCATATGTTTCATCGAATCCGAGTCTTCACCGTACAGTCTAACAAGTCCGGCTGGTTCTGCGAACAGTTCAATTGCATCCAGTGCGGACAGCACAAATTTGCCTTTCACTTCCTCTGCATGGAGGCCGTAAAAGCTGTCACGGTGGGAACCGAACAAGATGTGGCGCAGGCGCTCCGGCCGCGAGGGACTGGACACGGCAAAGCCACCATCGATCGGTTCAATACGTATAGGAAGAGAAAATAAACTCACAGTGCAAGATTTCCTTTCTCCATTTCCTGCTGCAAGGCACGCAGGCGGCGATATTTTTCACGAATTTCTTTCACGTAGCTGTTCCAGTATGCCGCGTCACCCGCAGCTTTTGCGAGTTGCTTCATCTTCTTCAGATGACGCACGGCTTGCTTATAACTATCACGTTTCTTCTCATCGATTTCACGCAAGATGTTGAGGTGATAGATCGGCATCGCATGAGCTGGCGAGTGGTTGGCGACCATCTGTAAGCCACAGGTCTCGGCATACGAGATGCCACTTGCAAAGAATAAGTGCAGTTCTTGCCACTCTTTAAAGCGCTCTTGTTCGATCAACCAGTGCGAGTAGGGCTCGAGCGTATGCGGAAGTAACATCTGACAGAAGTGTTCTTTGTCATCCGCTTCAAGCCCCATTTCTCGCTCCATTTGACGAATCGTGTAGACATACCGAGAAGCAAGTGGGTCTTCGAGTAAAAACTCTTCAATCGCAGGCAGGAGTCGTTGCATCATATGTGTGGCTGACTGCGTATCTTCCTGGTCGAGTGCGTAGCGAATGAGCGACAAATAATTCGGCACTTCTTCCGGGGCGGCGTATTGAAGGGTTTCGAGCAGCTGTTCGCTGTTACCCATCTGCAAGTAAAAGAGCTGCCGGAGCGAAAGGAGGGAGTTCCCGTCTTTCGTCTCGGAGTGCTTCTCGAGGAAATCGAGTTCGATCGCACGCGTTTTCTGGTTGCCGAGTTCGTTCCAGTACGCAGAGTAGATCGCGCTGCGCTGGTTAAAGTACCCGCTCGTTTCAATAAGTAAATGACGGACATACCGTTCGATGCGCTCATAGAATGGGTCTGCCGCGAAGAATCGGTGTTGGGCGTTCAGTTGCCGGAACTGGTGCTTCAGGACCTGGGTGGTCTCGTCGAGATAGTAACGAACACGACCGCGCTCATTTTCCCGGAGGAACGATTCAAACACCGGCCACAATTTGACGAGGGTCATCAGTGTGACGCTCGCATCGAAAATGACGTGCCACTCGCGCTCTAAAGGACGAATGCGCTGCATTTGGCGGCGGTAGTCATTCAAAGCAAACTCCATTAAGAAGAAGCTCGATGCATGGTCTTCGATGACGAGCTTCGTAAGTAAATTGTTTGCGTACTGTTCCCAAGCAAGTGGAGTGCGTTCCTGGCGAATCTTACGGAGCGCCTCCACATCTGCGGATTGTTTCCAGTCGCGGACCCAGTCAGTCAGGGAGCCGAAGTGTTGATATAAGTAGAAATAGGAAGCGGTAACATGCCGGCAGATGGGTGTGGCTTTGCAACTGCACGCAGCGCCTTCATGGAAACCGATCTCGACATACGCATCCTGGACGTCACGGACGATAAAGGTGGCTTCATGCTGGACGGGACGGTAGTCAACGAGACGTACTGCGCCGTTTCGGACAAAGCTTTGGGCACTGCGGACAAGGGATTCGTCTTGTGTTGTGCCCGCAACGAGTGTGTTTTTGAGTTCGTTCATGGTTTCTTGAACATTTTCCTGGTAAAAGTATAGCAGCCGCTGGACGGTCATGCCTGTCATTCGAGTCACCACATTTCTAAAAGACTATCCTTCCATTATAGCGTCTTTTCGGCAAAGAAAAAACATGGATTCGAAAAGTCGGATCCATGTTTAGGAATGATTTTTTAAAACTGCTTGAAGAAAGGCCGTTCGTTCTTTATCAGAAAGGTCACGAAGTTCGAGAAGAAGACGACGAAACATTGCGTCTTTGAGAAGTTCCTCGAGAAGGTCATGGAACTGACTGTAATACTGGCTCTTCGATTCATGCGCTTGTTCCACCAACGTCTCAGCTGTTCGGCGCGTACCAGGGGAGAGTGACAGAAGGTCAAGAAATTGTTCTTTTGACATGCCATAGCGCTCGTACATCAGTAGAAGAATATCTAGGCTTAGCTGCCTTGTTCCGGCTTCGTAACGAGAGAGGTTCGCAGCGGGAATTTCCAATAGTTTAGCGGCCTCTTTTTGTGAGATATTGAGTTGTTCTTCACGAAACGTTTTTAGCTTTTCATGAAATATCATGACGTCACCACCTGCTTACCAATTTGGTAATAGCGTAACGAAATGAGTGGTTGAAAATAGGGAAATTACCAAAACGGCAAGAAAGGTAAATGAGCCCAAGAAAATAAGATATAACCAAATTAGGGTTAACTTTATAAGAAGAGAGAGATGCGGATGCCACGGAGTATTTTACGATTGTCGTTTCACTCGAAGCGTCACCAGGAAAGTTGTTTAACTATTGAAATTGAATTGTGTTCGGCAAGGCAAGCACGGAAGTATTTAAAAAATGGTACATTACTTCTATGTGAAGTATCGTATGATTTGTTTTTAATCACCGACCGGAAATTGACGCAGCAGGAGATTGCAAACCTCCCGCTAGATCAGATCTTGGCCACCTATGAGAAGGGCATCGGCTATATGACCCGCCGACCGGTACGCAAGTAGGCCATACCCACAACCATATCCCGACCTACATAACCCTGTCGGTTGATGAGAGAATCCAGTGACGTGTTGTTGCTGGATTTTTTGTGTTCAGATGTGGAGAAGGCTCGTTCAGAAATTCGGTCAAATGACAGCGTGGACAGGGAGGCGCCCTTCACCCACAAACCCAGGGTCGGACCGTGTCATCGGCCCACCCACGAACCCACCCACCGACCCACCCACGAACCCAGGGTCGGACCGTGTCGCCGACCCACCCATCGACCCACCCACAAACCCAGGGTCGGACCGTGTCACCGACCCACCCATCGACCCACCCACGAACCCAGGGTCGGACCGTGTCGCCGACCCACCAACATTCGACGCCGACATTCGACATGAAAATTTCTTCCAATAGGATGTTTTTCTGCACACAATTACGGGAATATGATAAACTACAAGTAAGAAACAGAATATTTAAAAAAGGAGGGGGAAACTATGCTACATGTTGAAATGATGAAGCCGTTCCACATGGAAATAAAGGATGGAAAGATTCGACTGGTGTTTGCGTACCAATACTTTTCATTAAGAAAAGAAGAGGAAGTGTTCAGCTTCATTCCGGTTGAAGGAAAAGAGATTTTGATCAATAAAGATACGATGCAAGTAGAGAATCTGTCGGAAGTATTCGTGTTCCAAAAGGGCAATCGCTTCATTCGCTTGCCACTCTATCAGCTACTGCTCGTATCCGATGTGCATGATCATTTGAAAGTGCTCATTGAACCGATAGCAGAAACAGCTGAAATCGAAGAAAGTGAAGAAGTTAATGAGTTGATCACTCAGCTTGAACAGGAAAACTTCGAACGACTTATGGACAATGCACTGCTCCATCGCGATGCCGACCTATTCTATCAATTACTTGCTGCCCAGCATGACGGAGGTACTTATGTCTAAGTCAACTCAATAGAAAGCACCTATCCTCTCAAACGTTGAGCGATAGGTGCTTTTATCTTTTAGAGGAAATACGAGAGGAACAATACCGACACCGTCGAACCGATGATGCCAAACACGATATCCCCCCAACTGAACGACAAATCCACGAAGTGCCGCATAATCATCCGCCCCTTTCTCTTACAGAAGTAGTCGTCTTACCCACAAAAGGGTTACACAAATATAAAAAACAGTATGTTTCGATGAGTCTATACTAGGGAAAATATGCTAGAATGAACTACTAGAGTGAAAGATCGTTTTAGGAGGAAGCCCTATGTTTGTTGATTTTCAATTTTGGCGTTATTTGACGCACCGGGACCATTTACTTTCCGGACTCGAAAACGCCGACGCCGTACGCGGATTTAAAAAGCGCGTAGGCATACTGCTTGGTTTAACTATTTTATTCTATATCCTCATTGAACTCTGGGGGATGACGACCACGTCACTCACGTCGTTTTATGTGCTCGGTTACTTGAATACATATGCAATTGCACGCTGGGTATCGCTCTTTGGTATCATCTTATGGGCGCTCCTATATTTTGCATTTCATTTATTCGGCGTCAGCCAACTCTTACATATCCTTACACGAGTACCATTACGCGTGGCTGCCATCATGCAACTCTACGTTATTGCGATCTTATTGATTGAGAAAACATTGCTCTTCATGATTTACGCACTGGTCGGCTACACGACACCTTTTTCATTCTTATCATTTGGTCCACTCGCTGCGAACTTTTTACATATGGAATTTTTCCATTACTTCTTTAACCAGTTTTCAGTATTCACAGGACTCATCATCGCTGTGCAACTGCAGTTCTTACAGCGCTTTACGGACTTTTCGACAAAAGTACTGCTTGCCATCTTACTGGCTATGCACATCATATTCGCTGCAATCATTGCACTTGTCAGCATCTTCCCGTGGGAAAACGTACTAATGGGAGGTGGCCTATAATGAATCGATTCATTACCATCGGAATTTCTGTGGCCATCGCAGCATTTGTGGCTGCCAATATGATTCTCGTCTTTAAAGACGATAGCCCCCTCGCCCGCAGTTACTATATTGAAAACCATATTCGAGTCGCTCCGGGAGATTACGCGCGTGAACTTGAAAAAGAAGCCATCACAGTTCCGGTCAACACGTACTTCCTATCGATTAATCGTGCGGAACTACTAGAATTGACGGTTCAACAAGGCGATGCGGTGACATTAGGTGCACCAGTTGCGAACTTGGATACGTCGGATGAACAAGAACAACATGCCGAGTGGCAAGCCATGCAAAGTGCGTACCAGTCGGAAGCGAACGAGTTGCGCAGCATCATCTCCGGCCTACAGTCGGATAAATCCCGTGCCGGTTCGTCAAGTTCGAGTTCCGGTAACGCAACCGGAATAGGCAATGCAGCTGATGAAATCGTAGATGTCACTGTCGACGTTCAAGTCGATGTGGAAATCACAGAAGAAGGTGCCTATGATCAAGCTATTTCCCAAGCGGAAGCGAAACTTGCGGAAGTGGAGCGGGAACTTGCCATCGTCAGTGCCCAACTGCAGTCCCCAGGTGGTGAACTTCAGTTTGTGAGCCCAGTAGATGGTGTCGTAGACCGCATCGAGGAATATGATGACACGGTCGTCGTGCATATTTTACCGAGCGAACAGCGTCTCATCACGTTCGTCGAAGAAAAGCACTGGCACGAGATTCAACCAGAGCAAAGGGTTCGTGCCTATTCTACCCATCTGGCGCAAATCTATACAGGCGAAATCTTATCAAAGGGAACGCTCCCAGTGACCAACAACCGCTGGAAAGAAATTCACGGTCAGTTCGAGACGCACCCGGACTTGCCACTGTACGAAGTCGAGATCCAGTCAGTAGAGCCTCTTGAAGGCTTACCGATGGGCGCTAATGTCAACGTAACAATGAACCTAGATGAAGCAACGAATGCGATGCGCATCCGCGACGACTGGATGCTAGTCCGCGACAAAAATTACGCAGAAATCTACACATTATCTGAGCGGGGAACAGTGGGTCGCATCCCGGTCGGTATTGCCTTTAACGTACCGGAACTCCAGTCCGTCATTGTCGACTCGGGACTTGTGAACGGTCAAATCGTCCTTGACGACGAATTCCGCCGCAACAACTCACGTACCTTCTTCCCGATGCCATTTGATCGTCCAACGTGGAACAGCATCAAATCGGTCAACTGGAAAGAATACATCTACTTCCTCCTTCCAGACTCTCGTGCCATTCAAACTGAGCCGGAAGTGAGAGAGAGCGTACCCGAAGAATCGAACGAATAAATCCTATATGCATGCCGCCGTTCCCACGATGTGGGAGGGCGGTTTTTCTAGTAGGGAAGAATGGGACACGGGACTCTTAAACTATTCAGGGAAGGGAGCTGAGGCCCTTTCTCGTTGTGTACCCGGTTCACTGGAGACTCTCGACAGGTCCATTCCGGTAACTCACCCGGTCCATTTAGTCACTATGCTTCTTGATGTCATGATTACTTAGTATGTAAAACCTTATGTGTTAAGACCTTCCTAGCAAGATCTTAGGACATTAAAAAATCTTTAATATCGCTGAAATAAAAGTGTACATATTTGCTACTACGGTTCGGGGGGAGGGAACGACCGTGTCGCGAACCCACCCACTGTCCCAGGGTCGAACCGTGCCACCGACCTACCCATCGACCTACCCCCAAACCCACCCACGCACCCAGGGTCGAACCGTGCCACCGACCGACCCACCGACCTACCCATCGACCGACCCACCAAATCCCTCTTCCCACTCCCTGCCAAAAGGAGTATACTGACTAGCATACATAAACACTTTGGGAAACGAAGGAAAGAAGGGAGTCATACCCATGGATCCACAATTCAAAATTGCCCACCGAGAAGCCATCATCGGTGTCATTCTCGCTGTGTTGCACTTCGCTTGGTGGTTTGGTTTCGCTTACGGGCTAGGCAGTCAACCGGTCGAAAGGTACCGCTACATCTGGGGCTTCCCCGAGTGGTTCTTCTATAGCTGCATCGTCGGTTTTTTATTAATCGCCGTCACCGTCACATTACTCGCGAAGTTCGTCTTGAAAGAAGTACCGCTTGACGATGAGGAGGTTACCGAATGAACTGGCAAGTCATCATTCCGCTTCTGATTTTTCTAGCGGTCATCTTCGTCATCGGCTACTGGGCTAGCCGCAGCCTAAACGGCTCAACAAACTTTCTACAAGATTACTTCCTCGGAGGGCGTGAACTCGGAGGCTTCGTCCTTGCGATGACCATGGTCGCTACTTACGGAAGTGCTTCTAGTTTTCTTGGAGGACCAGGAACTGCCTATACGATGGGATTCGGCTGGGTGCTCCTTGCCATGACACAAGTCGTGACAGGATATTTCGTCCTACTCATTCTCGGGAAAAAGTTTGCGATTCTCGCGCGCCGCTATAAGGCGGTCACGCTGATCGACTTCCTAAAGGCCCGTTACAATAGCCCGGTCGTCGCGATTTTATCAGCACTCGCTATCATCATCTTCTTATTTTCCGCGATGACTGCGCAGTGGGTGGGAGGCGCACGACTGATTGAGACGCTCACCGGTCTTAGCTACCTATCTGCCCTCTTTATTTTCGCCGTTTCCGTCCTGGTCTACGTTATCATAGGCGGATTCCGGGCGGTGGCACTGACGGATGCGGTGCAAGGGATCGTTATGATTATCGGTACACTGATTCTCCTCATCGCCGTCATCATTGCCGGAGGTGGAATTCCTTCGATTATGCAGGACTTGATTAGTGAGAACCCGAACCTTGTCACGCCATATGGCCACGATGGCAACTTGTCCGCAGCCTATGTATCTTCGTTTTGGATTCTAGTCGGAGTCGGGGTCGTTGCCCTACCGCAAATTGCCGTCCGGGCGATGTCCTACAAAACATCTCGCGGCATGCACCGAGCGCTTGTCATCGGAACCATTGTCACCGGTTTCATCATGCTGAACATGCACTTGATTGGGGTCTTTGCCCGTGCCATCAAACCCGGAATTGAAGTCGCAGATACGGTTATTCCTGTCATTGCCCTGGACGTTTTACCGCCATGGCTCGCTGGAATCGTGCTCGCAGCGCCACTGGCAGCTATCATGTCGACCGTCGATTCATTGTTACTACTTGTTAGTTCTGCTGTCGTGAAAGACGTCTACTTGAGCTACATCCAACCAAACGCGTCGGTTAAAACGGTGAAGCGAATGAGTTTAGGTGTGACTGCGATCCTAGGTACCATCGTATTCGTACTCGCTGTCAATCCGCCGGAACTGTTGATTTTCCTGAACCTCTTTGCGTTCGGAGGACTTGAAGCAGCCTTCATCTGGCCGATTGTCCTCGGACTGTATTGGAAATATGGTAACAAATACGGTGCCATCGCATCGATGGTCACCGGTATAGTGGGCTACATCGCATTGCATTTTTACAATGCCGAAAACGGCAACCTGCTTGGCATCCACACCGTCGTCTTTCCGGTCGTGCTGTCCCTGTTTGCCTACATCATCTTTAGTTTAGCTATCAAACGCCAAGCGCACCGCTGGTAACCGAGAGGAGGAGCACCATGAGTCGCGCGAAAATTTACTGGATGCTGGTCGCCGTCATGTTCACATGGGGCGCCAACGTCCCGATGCTGAAATTCATGGGCACCCACGTTCCACCCACAACCGTTACAGGTGTACGTATTCTCATGGCCGGCTGTGCTGTCTTTATCGTCCTGAAGTTCCTGAAAATCCTGCGAAAACCTACGAAACGCGAGTGGGGCTTCATTCTCGTCGGATCTTTCACGAACGTCTCATTGCATCAGTTGTTCTTAAACCTAGGACTTGCTGAAACAAGCGCCACATCTGGTGGCTTGATCCTTGGGACCGGACCAATTTTAACTGCCATCGCAGCTGCTATCTTCTTGAAATATTTCCCGTCTGCCCTCCAGTGGCTCGGCTTATTTCTCGGCATCACCGGCGTCACCATTGCGGTACTCGTTGGCTCCGAAGGACTCGACACCGGAAGAGGAGACTTCTTTGTCTTCATCTCCATTTTGTCACAAGTACTGAGTTACATGATTGTCAGTAAAGCTGCGCGTACCCTAGATCCACGCGTCATGACCGCATATATGATGGTCATCGGGTCCTTTGGATTAATTGCAGTGAGCCTCGTACTTGAACCTTCCGGAATGGTGCAATTTCTCGACGCCCCACCCATCTTCTGGCTGGTATTCCTGGTCTCCGGATTGATATCGACGGCTCTGGGCCACATGATTTACAACTATGCAATTGGGCAAGCGGGTGCTACCCAGTCCGCCATCTTCATGAACTTGAACCCGCTCTTTGCCATGATTCTCTCGAGTCTCTTCCTCGGTGAAATCCTGACTTGGCGCCACTTTGTCGGCTTCCTCTTCATCGTTGCCGGTGTCATGCTCGGCTCCGGCGCAGCAGAAGACCTCTACAAAAAGCGCAAGAAAAGCCGAACCACCCCTCGCCTTTAGGCGGGTGGGTGGTTTTGTGCTTATTCCACCCACCGACCCAGGGTCCGACCGTGCCACCGACCCACCCCCAAACCGGAGGGAAATCCACCAAAAACTTCCTAATTCAATATGAAAAATTACCTGAATATTCAGCGATACCCCCAAAAAAACAGGCCTACCCTCCGAATAGGTATGCGTACACCGTTCTACGCGGTGAAAACTTTATCTGAGGTGATTGTGAATGACAAATCGTAAATGGAAACGCATGTCCGCAGCAGCTATCATCGCAACAATGACAATTACAGGAGGCGCGTACGCATGGGCAGATGAATTCAAAACCGTATCTATAAACGATGCCATTGCAACTGAAGAAGTTTCAGCACCTGTAGCTGACAAAACAGAAGATGTCGTTGCACCTGTTGTTAATCCAGCGGATGTAGAAAAAGATAACCTTTACGAAGAATCTGCAAAGAACAAAGAACAACTCGAAGCAGTCTATCAAGAGAAAATTGCCAAAATTAAAGAACTCGTGACCCTGATTGACGATGAAGACATCACGGCACTACTTAACCAAGCGATTAAACGCTTCGAAACGAAAATTGAAGAACTAGAAGCTGATAACGATACAACTGTTGAAGAACTAACTGAAGAAGAGGAACTTGCGAAGAAAAAAGAGCAACTTGCTTTCAAAATTGCCGTTATGACTAAAGTCTATGGCCAAGTCGGAAGCGACCAAGCACGTGCAGCGATTCAGAAAAACATTGAGAAGTTCCAAGCGAAATTAGATGCGTTGAACGAAGAAACACCAGTCGTGGAAGAACCTAAAGAAGACACTCCAACTGAAGAAGTAGTGGAAGAAGACACTACACCGGTCGTTGCACCAGTTGTAAAGAAAGAAGAAAAGAAAGCAGAACAAGCAGCTAAAAAAGCTGAAAGAGAAGCAAAAAAAGCTGAAAAAGAGGCACAAAAAGCTGCGAAAAAAGCAGAACGACAA
This sequence comes from Chryseomicrobium palamuruense, assembly GCF_042649045.1. Classification (NCBI taxonomy): domain Bacteria; kingdom Bacillati; phylum Bacillota; class Bacilli; order Caryophanales; family Caryophanaceae; genus Chryseomicrobium; species Chryseomicrobium palamuruense. The sequence continues at coordinate 423,272 of NZ_JBHSEF010000009.1, forward strand.
GCGAAAGAAGCTGCGAAAAAAGCAGCTGCTGAAGCCAAAAAAGTAGAATCAGAAGCAAAGGCAGCAATAAAAGCACAAAAAGATGCTGAAAAAGCAGCGAAAAAAGCTGAAAGAGAAGCAAAACACGAAGAGAAACGTCAAAACCATGAACAGCACGAAAAAGCAAAACACAATGGGAAAGACCATGATCACAAAGCTAAAGGTCATGGTTCAAAAGGCGACGACCACAACAAAGGTAAAGGTCATCAAAACAAAGGAAATGGCAATAACTAAGTGACTTTCCAACCATTAAAGACGCGTGCCCTGCACGCTTCTTTTTTTTCTAGAAAGACCCCCACAAACCCCTACACGCAAACGAATAAACCGCTGAAGAGGGACAAAAGGTGGACACACCTGTACCCAACTTCACAATTTCAAACTTGGAACCATAACACGTTCTTCTCATCCGTCCTATCTATGATAAAATAGGAAGAATGAAATCGCAGAAGAACGGAGGGGTGATATGCGTCTAGCCCTGTTTACGAACAAAGAAAAGCACGAGCTGCACCTTGTGCAACAGGCTCAGGCTGGAGACGAGCGGGCCCTGCACGACCTGCTCGATCTTCACACCCCATTTATAAAAAAAACCGCCTCATTTATATGTAAACGAAAAATAGATAAACATGATGAAGAATATAGTATCGCCTACGAAGCCTTCTACGAAGCTGTCCAGAACTACGACGCTTCCGCTTCAGCCAAATTGACCACCTTTGCCCATTTAATAATCAAGCGCCGTTTGATTGACCATATTCGGAAGGAAGCGCGCACTGCCACCATGGTGAACGGGGAAGCAGCCGATATCGAACTCGCCCACCGCGCAGTCGAAGTGCACTCCGAGAAAGAACTTACAAAGCTACGCCAGTACGAGATCCTCCAGTTTCAAATGGCACTCGATCCATACGAACTCAATTTCGAAGAGCTCACAAAAGTAGCGCCGAAACACGAAGACTCGCGCCGCGGCATGATAGAAGTCGCCTCCATCATTGCCGGCATCCCAGAATTCGTCGAACACCTAGAAATCAAAAAAACTCTACCCTTAAAACAAATTGAAGAGCTCGTAGACGTCTCCCGAAAAACATTGGAACGTCACCGAAAATACATCATCGCCCTTGTCATCCTCATGACTGGTGACTACCCGCTCATCAACCAAATCATTAAAGGAGGAATGCGCTAATGACACAAAAAGAAGGCCTCGTCATGCAAGTCAACGACGATCACAATATCTACATGACCTATGACGGCGACTTCGTTAAAGGCGTTCCTGTGGTTGAAGCGGATGTCGGAGAACATGGGGCGTTTACACCCTACAAAGAAAAGTTCAAGCCAATGAAAGCCTTCGTCCATGGACCATTCATCGCTATCGCCGCCAGCATGCTCTTTATTTTCGGTGCGATGTTTAGCTCTCTACCTGAAGCTTATGCCTACGTTAAACTTTCAAATGGCGACCTTCTTGAAATCGGCGTTGACGAAGAAGGCAAGGTCATCCTAGTAGAAGGAGTAGGGGTCGACCCGGAATGGGAATCCCTACCGATCGAAGTCGTCCTTGTAAAAATCGCTAAAAAACACGACGTCAACGCCTTTGACTTCCAAAAAACTAAAAGTGACAACATGCGTGAACAACTCACTTCCGCTATTAAAAAAGCTGAAAAAGTAGTCGAGGAAAAACGTGTCAATCGTGAAGAGCCAACTGAATCTGACGAGGTGATAACACCAATCACAGACGAAACTTCGGAAGATGACCCAACATCTCAAGAAGGCAGTTCTAACGAAAACAAACCTGGAAACTCCAACAATGCTCCAGGTCATATAGCCACACCACCAGACCAATCTGGAAAAACGCCAGCAAACGGCGCTGTATCACCCGGGAAGTCTGACGATGCTCCAGGACATAACAAAGACAAAGGCAAAGACAAAGGCAAAGACAAAGACAAAGACAAAGACAAAGACAAAGACAAAGACAAAGACAAAGACAAAGACAAAGACAAAGACAAAGACAAAGACAAAGACAAAGACAAAGACAAAGACAAAGACAAAGACAAAGACAAGGGTAATGACAAAGACAGAGGCAAAGACAGAGGCAAAGACAAAGAAAATGGCAAAGACAACGACAAAAGTAAAGACAAAGACGAAGACGAAGATGAAGAAAAAGATAAACCAGGAAAATCTGGTGATAGACCAGGCAATTCCGGCAACGCTCCCGGTCAAAACAAGGACAACCGAGGAAAACCAGAAGACAAGCCTGGTAGAGGCAACGATAACGACAACGATTAAAGGTGTGCAGCTGCACATCTTTTTTTTATGGCATTTTTCCCAAAGCGTCCCACGGTTCGACCGTCTGTAGCCGACACGGTTACTCCCACCGTCGGTGACACGGTCGTACCCAGGGACATAGAGTAGGACGATGGGTAGGTCGGTGACACGGTCGTACCCAGGGACATAGAGTAGGACGGTGGGTAGGAAGAAGACACGGTCGAACCCTTGGTTCGATCGTGTCTTCTTTATTTAGGTTTTGCCATTGAATCAACATTTGCCTTTCTATTTTTTGCTCTACGACACATATATTACATGACACGCATTGCCTATTTTGCGTTTGGGATACCTGATCATGATTAGTAGTTCCACGTCATAAATTTATGACACGTCTGGGTGCACGATTGAATCGGTAAACAAAATTGATGAGGTGATTCCTTTGGACGTATTGGTAACAGGAGGACTCGGTTATATTGGCTCGCATACGACAGCACTGCTTCACTTACAAGGTCACAATGTGACTGTCATCGATAATCTTTCCAATTCGACATTATCTATATTGGATGATATTGACGAGGTGTCTGGAAAACGGCCGCGCTTTTATAAAGTGGATTTGCGAGATCGTATGCAACTGGAATTTGTGACGAAGCAGCACCCCTATGACGCGATCATCCACTTCGCAGGACTAAAATCGGTCGAAGAATCCATCAAAAATCCGCTACTCTACTATGAAAATAATGTGCTGGGAACACTGAACCTTCTTGAAGTAATGAAGAGTTCCGAGATACGCCAGATTATCTTCAGTTCCTCAGCTACAGTGTACGGTCATTCACCGCAGGCCGTTTCAGAAGAGTCGCCACTTGCTCAACACATGACAAATTCTTATGCGGCTACAAAAAAGACCTGTGAAGAAATGCTTGCCGCATTTCAACAGACCATACCGGAATCTCAAGTTACCGCGCTTCGGTATTTTAACCCAGTAGGAGCTCATCAGAGTGGCGTATTGTATGAACACATTACTGACCAAAGCACAAACTTGATGCCGAGCATATTACGTGCACTCGAAACCAAGTCGCCGTTTATTATTCACGGAACCTCCTACCCGACACCGGATGGGACTGCCTTAAGAGATTTCATCCACATCATGGATTTAGCGGAAGGACACGTCGCCGCCCTGCACCATGAAAAACCGGGGATCCATATGTACAATCTGGGAACGGGACAAAAGACGACGGTTCTCCAATTGATCCGTACCTTTGAAAAGCACAATTCAGTTGAACTGAACCTCCAATTTGGCCCTGACCGCCCAGGTGACATTCCCATCAGTTTCGCGAATCCATCTAAAGCTGAGCGGGAACTCAACTGGAAAGCCACCCGCTTCCTTCCGGAAATGGTGACCAGCGCGTATCAAGGCTACCTCACCTCACTAAAATAACGAACGGTACACAGGTCTCTGGGAGATCTGTGTTTTTTATAGGGTGACACGGTTCGACCGACAGTTCGACTGTCGGTAGCCGACACGGTCGGACCCAGGGACAACGAGTGGGATAGCGGGTAGGACGATGACACGGTCGGACCCAGGGACAACGAGTGGGATGGCGGGTAGGACAGCGACACGGTCGGACCCAGGGACAACGAGTGGGATAGCGGGTAGGACGATGACACGGTCGGACCCAGGGACAACGAGTGGGATAGCGGGTAGGACAATGACACGGTCGGACCCAGGGACGGCGAGTGGGGTAGCGGGTAGGACAGCGACACGGTCGGACCCAGGGATGGCGAGTGGGAAGGCGGGTAGGACGATGACACGGTCGGACCCAGGGACGGCGAGTGGGATAGCGGGTAGGACGATGACACGGTCGGACCCAGGGACGGCGAGTGGGATGGAGGGTAGGACAGCGACACGGTCGACCACTAGGTTCAAACATGCCAAAATAATATTTTCACACAATTATTACGATGTTTTCTGTAAAAAAGGGGTAGAAACGAAGTTTTCACACGGTTTTCCCTCTCAAAATGAAGAAGTGTAAGAATCAAGAATATTTTCGATGTGGTACTCTCGAGATAATTTAATTTGAAGAGGAGATGTACCGATGACTCGACCAAGACACCTTGTTCATCCAGATCGCTATTACCACTGCGTGGTGAGAGGAAATAATAAGCAAAATATCTTTTCAACAACGACAGATATGATAGCGCTACTCGAAGCTTTTCAATTCGCCTATGAAAAATCGAAATTTCGAGTGCTTGCTTTTTGTTTTATGACGAATCACTACCATGTCGTGATTCAAACCCCAAATAAGGATTTATCGTTTATCATGGCTACCATTAACCGGAAGTACAGTGACTACTACCGAAGACGATATAAATATGTCGGAAGAATTTATCAAAAACCTTTTTGGTCTAAAGAAATTGATTCGCTATACGGCCTATTAGAAGTCTCAGCTTATATTCACCGCAATCCTATTCAAACATCAGTTCCGATGGTGAGTGAGTTAGCTCAGTATCCATTTAGTACATATCCTTACTATAAAACGTCACATGAAATGAATTTAGATTTTCTTGATCTGACAGTTTTACCTACTTGTCTTAGATTGCCTTATGAAAAGACGACAGAAGGATATTGTGAATTTGTCTTATCGAAAGTCTTTTATAGTGAAGACGATATCAACGATGAAGACTGGAGCATCACAAAAATGACTTGGAAGGATGAAAGCTACCGCTTTTCCAATAGAATTGCATCCCAACCAGATTCCCTCATACAAACTTCTAAAAGCTAAAGTCTCAAGTTCTTGCTAGTAAGACCTTTACACATAAAGGTTTCAAAACTTGTACCACGCTTGAACCAAGAGTAAGCGGGTAGGATCCCGAGTAGGACGATGGGTAGGTACGACCCAGGGTTCGACCCTGGGACGTCGAGTGGGTTGTCGAGTAGGACGTCGAGTGGGACCACGAGTAGGAAAGGGAGTAGGAGCACCCCACGGTCGAACCGTGTCAGCGACCGTCCCCCGAACCGTGTCAGCGACCGTCCCCCGAACCGTGTCAGCGACCGTGCCCCGAACCGTGTCAGCGACCGTCCCCCGAACCGTGCCGCCGACCGTCCCCCTCTTCACCATTTCACTAATCCCACAATCCCGCAAATACAATTAAAAATACATTTGACTTTATAAATATACACTCGTATACTAAACATTATCTTGTAATTAATCGGAGTTGAATGACTATGAAAATTGGAATTATTGGAGCCACGGGATACGGAGGGCTTGAGCTTATCCGCATTCTTCATACCCATCCACATGTGACCGAAATCCACGTCTTTTCCTCGTCGGAACAAGATATACAAATTTCGAATAAATATGCACATTTAGTGAATATAATAGACCATTCGCTACAACCAATCGAAATCGACCGTTTAAAAGAGCTCAACGTCGTTTTCACGGGTACGCCAGCGGGTGTCGCTTCCACCATCCTGCCTGCCCTCATTGGCACAGGCCCCAAACTCATTGACCTATCCGGTGACTTTCGGATTCAAGACCCGGCAATCTACGAGGCGTGGTACAACCACAAACCGGCACCGACAGACGCTGTGCAAAAAGCTATCTACGGCCTACCCGAGTGGAACAAACCGCAAATCCAGAATGCTGAACTAATAGCGAATCCGGGCTGCTACCCGACAGCGACACTTCTCAGTCTCTTGCCACTGATCAAAGAGGGGCTTATCGATCCCAGCCAGCTGTATACTGACGCGAAGAGTGGCGTTTCCGGTGCAGGGAACAAGCCCTCTCAGCTGACGCATTACAGCGAGCTCAACGAAAACTTCTCCATCTATAAAATCAATGCACACCAACATATACCGGAAATCGAGCAGACCATCGAGACGCTGACAACTAAGAAGCCGTTACTTACATTCAATACCCATCTCGTCCCGATGACCCGAGGCATCATGGCAACAAGCTACGCACCGCTTGCAAATGGCGCAACGCAACAACAGCTCACGGAAGCACTTAAAACGAGGTATGCCAACGAACCGTTCGTCCGGATTCACGACAACAAACCGGTTTTCAGCACAAAACAAGTTTACGGCTCTAACTACTGCGACATTCAAGTCGTTGTTGACCCGCGAACGAATCGCGCTACCATCGTCAGTGTCATCGACAACTTGATGAAGGGCGCCGCCGGACAAGCCGTCCAAAACATGAATTTACTTTGCGGATTCGATGAAACAGCCGGACTTGACCTCGTCCCGCTCATGATCTGACCGCCAACAAAAGGAGAACGACCGATGGAACTCACACTCAGTCCGACCATTAAAAAAATTGAACGCAAATCCCTCGTATCACCAAAAGGATTTACCGCAACTGGCATCCACTGCGGCTTGAAACACAAGAAAAAGGACCTTGCCCTCGTCATCAGTGACGTCCCAGCAAGCGTCGCCGGCGTCTTCACAACGAACGCTATTCAAGCAGCACCCCTGAAAGTTACGAAAGACGTCGTGTACACGACCGGAAAAATGCAAGCCATCCTCGTCAATTCCGGAAATGCCAACGCCTGCACAGGAAAGCAAGGGGAACTCGATGCCCTCGCCATGCAACAACTAGCAAGCGATCAGTTCGATATCGCACCGAACCTCATCGGTGTCGCGTCTACCGGTGTCATCGGCGAACCACTTCCAATGGCACCAATCATCCACGGCGTTGCAAAACTCGCGCCGAACAACGAACTGACGGGTGCCCTTGACTTCGCGCAAGCCATCATGACCACTGACACCATCATGAAAACGACATCTTACGCTACGACTATCGATGGTAAAGAGATCGTCATCGCAGGCGTCGCAAAAGGCTCAGGGATGATCGAACCAAACATGGCGACCATGCTCGGATTTATCACTACCGACGCAGCCATCGAATCCGCTGACCTACAAGCGGCACTCGCAAGTATCACCGACAAAACCTTTAACTCCATCACTGTCGACGGCGACACGTCCACTAACGACATGGTCCTCGTCCTAGCAAATGGTCTCGCAGGCAACCAGACCCTCAACCCGGCACATCCGGAATGGCAGACGTTCATCGATGCCCTGCAAATGGTCGCACAAGATCTAGCCAAAATGATTGCGAAAGATGGCGAAGGCGCGACGAAACTCATTGAAGTGAAGGTCTCGGGTGCTATTTCCGAGCAGGAAGCGCGCATTGTGGCCAAGTCTGTCGTAGGCTCACCACTTGTCAAAACAGCTGTGTTTGGGTGCGATGCCAACTGGGGACGCATCATCGCAGCGGTCGGGTATAGTGGCGCAACCATCAATCCGGACACTATTACGATTAAACTCGGTGACATTCTTGTTGTCGAAAACAGCGAACCTGTAAAATTTTCCGAAGAACAAGCGATGAACTACTTAAAGCAGCATGAAATCAACATCTCTGTTGACTTAAATAACGGGCCGGGACAAGGACTGGCTTGGGGGTGCGATCTGACTTATGACTACGTCCAAATCAACGCAAGCTATCGTTCCTAATTGCCACGTCATCAAAATCGGTGGCAGCACACTCGCAACTCTCTCTGACAGTTTCGTTCACAGTCTGAAACGTCGCGTAGAGGCTGGTCAAAACGTGATTCTCGTCCACGGTGGGGGACCGGACATCAACACGGCCCTTGCTGAACGCGAAATTACATCCGAAGTTATTGATGGCATCCGGGTCACGACGCCTGAAATGATCCATATCATCCGGAACACGTTACTCGGTGACGTCAACTCACGTCTCGTTGGGAAATTGAATGCAGCGGGTATCTCCGCGGTGGGCCTCTCCGGATTTGACGGACTTTTCAGCTCTGATTATTTAAATCAGGAAGTGTACCAGGAAGTCGGGGAAGTCATGGAAGTCAATGGAGGCAAGTTTGAGTTGTTGCTTAAAGCGGGCATCATTCCCGTCCTTGCATGCATCGGCGTTTCTCCAGACGGCAAACCACTTAACATCAACGCGGATACCCTCGCTTCCGGTGTCGCATCCGGGGTGGAGGCAAAATCATTGTTACTCGTTACAGACACACCCGGAATCAAACGAAACGGGGAGACGGTGAAAGATACGACGCCAACTGAAATCGTCAATATGATCGAAGATGGCACGATTTACGGAGGGATGATTCCAAAAGTGAAAGGCGCGCTCGAATGCCTTGAAACGGGTGTCAAAGCGGTGCAAATCACAGACGATTCTTTAACGGGCACGACCATCCATGCGATAAGTCCGTATACTAAACATCCACGTAAGGAGGCAAACATCCATGCCTGAAACACAAACGAAAAGTCACTTGTTTCCCAACTACGCACGCCGACCTATTGAACTGGTGAAGGGCCAGGGAACGAAGGTGTGGGACGCGGAAGGCAACGAATACCTCGATTTCATCGCAGGAATCGCCGTTCTTGCCCTGGGTCACGCGCACCCAAAAGTAAATGAAACGCTGAATCATCAGTCCGAGCAGATTTGGCATGTTTCGAATTTGTTTGAAAGTAGCGGCCAAGAGAAGCTCGCAGCACTACTTACAGCTGACACACATTTTGAACACGCCTTCTTCTGCAACAGCGGAGCGGAAGCGAACGAAGCAGCTATTAAATTGGCGCGCCGCCATACTGGCAAACATCACATCGTGACGTTCACGAACTCCTTCCACGGCCGCACATTTGGTGCGATGTCCGCAACGGGACAAGAGAAGGTCCAGCAAGGCTTTGGTCCACTCGTGTCGCGCTTTACGCATGTTCCGTTTAACGATCCGGACGCGCTTAAAGGTGCAGTGTCCGACGAGACCGCAGCGATAATGCTCGAAATCGTGCAAGGAGAAGGTGGCGTCAATCCGGTGACGGACGAGTTCGCGGAAACGATTCAGTCGCTATGTGATGAACACGGTCTCTTGCTCATTATTGATGAAGTCCAAACCGGCATCGGCCGCACCGGCACGCGCTACGCTTACGAGCAAACCGTACTTAAGCCTGACATCATCACGCTTGCCAAAGGCCTTGGCGGCGGCTTCCCAATTGGCGGTATGCTCGGCACCGCAGCTCTCGGCACATCACTCGGTCCCGGGTCCCACGGCACAACTTACGGCGGCAACGCTCTCGCCGTCGCTGTTTCGAACACCGTCGTGTCGACCGTCTTCGAACCAGACTTCCTACGCGACGTCGAAGAAAAAGCTGATTACCTGGCACTCCAACTTGCCGGCCACTACGAAGTCCGTGGACTCGGTCTTCTCATGGGTCTTGTCGTCGAAGACAGTGCAGCGTTTGCGACAGATATGCAGTCGAAAGGCTTGCTCGTTGTTCCGGCCGGCCCAAATGTGGTTCGTCTATTGCCACCACTAAATGTCAGTTACGAAGAGCTTGACGCAGCCATCGAAATCTTACTAAACTAAACGGACTTTGGATTAAGGTGTTCTGTGAAGCACTATCCAAGGTCTATGCTCTCTTACAATACACAAGGACCCGTTCTCAGGAGACTCTTTGAGAAACGGGTCTTTGTGTTTCTAAAGAGTTCTTGATACGGAGCCTCGAAAGGGAGATGACTCGGAAAAGAGTTTGTTTGTCCAGCAAAGCAACCATCCCAAAAAGTCCCGCAACCCCATTAAACGCCGCTATCTCTCGCCACTAGAAAGGGTTACCCCACTCAAGTGTTTAAAACCTTTCTAATAAAACCCCCCTATGTAAGTCCTTAAAACCTTTCTAATAAACCCACCCCACTTAAATGTTGAAAACCTTTCTAATAAAACCATCCCCAATACCCGAGTCACTTCGCTTGAACTCTCACCTAACTTTGCGTAACCTAAACACATATTTCACCACACGAAACAAAAAGGAGCGACACCTATGACAGCAACTTGGAACCAACCACTCACCTTACCAAACGGCGTGACCCTAAAGAACCGCATCGCCATGGCGCCGATGACGACCTATTCTTCTGAACTGAACGGCGACATATCCGATCAAGAACTTACATACTACGCGCGCCGTGCCAAGTCCGGAATTGGGACAGTTATTACAGCGTGTGCTTATGTACAACCACAAGGTGCCGGCTTCGCATGGTCCATTGGCACAGAATCAGATGACCGCATGGAAAGCCTGACGAAACTTGCGTCTGCGATTAAGGACAATGGCGCTACAGCGATTTTGCAAATCTTCCATGCCGGACGCCAATCCAACAGCCAAGTCCTTCACGGAGGCACGCCCGTTTCCGCAAGTGACGTTGCGTTCCCGCGCGAAGGGTCCGAAACACCACGTGCACTAACGGGAGATGAAGTCGAAGAAACCATCAAAGCATTTGGCGAAGCGACCCGCCGTGCCATCGAAGCAGGTTTTGACGGAGTAGAGATCCACGGTGCCAACACGTACCTGATCCACCAGTTCTTCTCACCGCACTCTAACCGACGTGAGGACAAATGGGGCCAAGACCGCTCAGCATTTCCACTTGCGGTTGTTGCAGAAGTGAAAAAAGCTGTGAGCGACTACGCAAAGACGCCGTTTATTGTAGGATACCGGTTCTCACCAGAAGAAAACTATCAGCCCGGCTTTACTATAGAAGAAAAGCTTAAACTCATCGACAAACTTGCGGATCAGAATCTAGATTACCTACATGTGTCCTTACAGCAATTTTTTGACACGTCGTATGATGACGCTTCCGAAAAGTCCCGTATTGAACGCTTCCAAGAAGTGATTGCAGGTCGTGTTCCACTTATGGGTGTTGGATCACTTAACACGAAACATGACCTCGACCGTGCCACTGCATCCGGATTTGCAGAGCTGTTCGCAATCGGGCGAGCACTCATCACCGATCCGGATTGGTATAAAAAAGTATCGGAAAACAATGGGGAAGGACTTCTTACAGAAATCGACCCGGATAACCAAGTAGCACTCGACATTCCAGATCCGCTCTGGGACAAAATTATGAATGTCAAAGGCTGGTTCCCCGTGAAGGAACAAGCAGGGAAGTAAGAAATGAACCTAATCACTATAGTGAAAAACTAAAAGAGACCCATTCTCTGCCAATCGGCAAAGAATGGATCTCTATTTTTTATGTACAAATTTACTTACCGCCACGGAGCAGTCATTGCCCACACAGCAATAGCTGGCGTATCACCATGATTATAGAAGCGATGGGGCAACTCAGAATCAAAGTAAATTGCGTCGCCTTCTTCTAGATCATAGCGGTCATCACCCGCTTCGACAATCAACGTTCCTTGGAGAACATACCCACATTCTTCCCCTTTGTGTTGAATCGGTGGCTCATCCACAGATTCACCAGGATCGACTACAAGTTTGAAGAACCCAATGTCTTTTCCGATACTCGGAGATAATAGATGATACTCACAATTCGGACGGATTCTTTTGACGACCAATTCATCTCCACGACGGTATACATTCACACGTTCCCCATCCGTCTGGTCAAAGAACGCAAAAATTTGCACATTTAAGCTATTGGCAAGATTCCACAATGTTTCGAGGGAAGGCGACACCATCCCGCGCTCAATTTGAGAAATCATGCTTTGACTGACCCCAGCCCGCTTCGCTAGTTCATCTGACGTAATCCCTAATTCTCGGCGCATCATGCGAATGCGACGACCTATCTCAACCTTCGGAAATTCCAACCAACGGCACCTCACTTTCTATCTATTCACTATTTTCCTACAATTCTGCTAAATGTACAATCATATTTTTCGAAGCACGAATTATATAAATTTGTAAACAATTTAGTCAGAAGTCTGATGGTACAATATCCATTTGTAAACAAATTGTACGAAAAACGTAAAAACCATGTGTAGATACAATAAATTAACTTCCCAAAATTCTAACAATTTGTTACTGTTAATAAGAAACGGCCATTGAATGGTCACATTTCCAAGGAGGAAAGTCATGACGAAAAAGAAAGCGTTCTTAACTTCCGCAGTAACGGCAGCAGCCGTAGCAGCAGCTTTTGCACCCGCGGCTTCCGCAGCAACACCTACATTCACAGATGTAGCTCCACAATACCAAGATGCGGTAAATTACCTAGTTGTAAATGGGATTACAGATGGGTTAACGCCAACAACGTTTGGTACAGATTTACATATCAAACGTGTTGACGCCGCATTACTTATTGCACGTTCACTAGGTTTCTCTGAAAAGAGTCCTTATTCTAAAATTACTTACAAAGATGTACCTGCTCGTGCACAATGGGCGGTAGCGGCACTTAAAGACGCAGGCATCATGGACGGGAAGAACAGCGAAACATTCGATCCAAATGCACCACTAACACGTAACGAAGTAGCCAAAGTTCTTGTGAACGCAGCACAGTTAGGCGTAGATGACACTGTAAAATCAACTCAGTTTACAGACGTGAACTCAAACTTTGCAAAATTCGTAGACCGCCTTGTTGAATTCGAAATCACACAAGGGAAAAACGCAACAACGTTTGGTGCCACAGATGCTGTAAAACGTGGAGAGCTTGCTCTATTCATCGCGCGTGCTGACGGTCTATTAAACTATTACGAATTAATGGTTATGCACACAAACGATACACACGCATACCTGGAGAAAGCACCTTACCGTGCAACAGCAGTGAAAGAGATTCGTGAGTTTTACGACAACACACTTCTTTTAGATGCAGGGGATGTTTTCTCTGGTGACCTTTACTTCAACCTATTCAAAGGCCAAGCAGATCTTCCACTGATGAACTACATGGGCTACGATGCAATGGTATTTGGTAACCATGAGTTTGACCTTGGGGATGACACAGCAGGACATAAAGAACTTGCGGACTTTGTTAAAGGCACGCAGTTCCCGATGCTAGGCGGAAACTTGGACTTCTCGAAAGATCCTGCAATGAAGAGTCTAGAAATTCAAGGGTTCACAGATACACCAGTAGTTGGTAAATCTCAATACGGTACCATCCTAACGGTAAATGGCCACAAGATTGGTGTGTTTGGTCTAACAACAGTTGAAACACCAACAATCGCTTCAACAGCTAGCGTGCAATTCCTAGACTATATCAAGTCAGCAGAAGCAGCTGTGAAGCACTTCGAGTCAAAAGGTGTTAACAAAATCATCGCCCTTTCCCACTTAGGTTTCGATGACAGCGTTCGTTATGACAACGATATAGAGCTTGCAAAACGCGTTGAGGGCATTGACTTAATCGTTGGTGGACACACGCATTCAGAGCTTAAAGAAGGATATGTTTCAAATGTATTTGATGCACCGACGTTAATCGTTCAAGCGAAACAATACGGTGACCTTTTAGGTACAGCGGACGTGATCTTCGATAAAGACGGGCACATTGTAGACTACGCTGTGGAATTGATTGCCACAAATAAAGATACATTCGAAGCGGATGCAGGAGCAGCAGCTATCCTAAAACCATTCGCAGATGCAGTTGCAGCGAAAAAAGCAGAGCCGACAAAGGCTGTTGCGGAAGTTGCTCTTCCAGCACCACGTTTAGATGCTACGAACACAACAGATTCTGTTCGTGCAAATGAAACACTTCTTGGAAACTTGATTGCAGATGGTATGTTAGCGACTGCTAAATCTATTAACCCAGCAACTTCAATTGCTTTCACAAATGGTGGAGGTATCCGTGCAGGAATCGATGCGGGTCCAATCACAGTTGGTGAAGTTTTAACTGTGATGCCTTTCGGTAACGCACTTGGAATTCTTGAACTGAAAGGTTCTGAAATCAAAGCAGCTCTTGAGCATTCAGTTGCTCAATTCCCACGTGAAAATGGTGGTTTCTTACACGTAGCAGGTATGAAGTTCGAGTTTGATCCATCGAAAGCGGCTGGTTCACGTGTGACGAAAGTAGAAGTTATGGAAAACGGTGCGTTTGTCGCTCTTGACGACGCAAAAACATACTTTGCAGCAACAAATACATTCACGGCAAAAGGTGGAGACGGCTACAGCATGTTAGGTGCAGCTTCTGCAGAAGGACGCCTATCTGAGCCAGGAATCGTGGACTTCCAAATGTTCATCGACTACATCGAGTCTCTTGATAAAGTCAACCCAACAATTGAAGGCCGCATCACAACTATCGGTAACTAATTTCACTACTTAAATCCCTTCTCCCAATAGCGGAGAGGGGATTTTTTTCTGCCTTCCGATTAGACCCTGGGTGGAACCCAGGGTCCGACCGTGTCGCGCTCCTACCCGGCGACCCAGAGTCCGACCGTGTCACGCTCCCACCCGTCGACCCAGGGTCCGACCGTGTCGCGCTCCTACCCACGTTCCCACCCGGCGACCCAGGGACCGACCGTGTCGCGCTCCTACCCGCGTTCCCACTCGTCGACCCAGGGACCGACCGTGTCGCGCTCCTACCCGCGTTCCCACTCGTCGACCCAGGGTCCGACCGTGTCGCGCTCCAAACTACGTCCCGCTTGTCACTCCATTGCCACAATTTAGGTCAACTTATGTCGACATTCGCCCCCTAAATACCCCCATCCATCCAACCATCGACCCATTACAATTTGAAACGAATCTTCCTGAAATGCCTAAACGACGGCATTTACCCAATTTGTCAAATTATTAAACCAAATTTTAAGAATTTGGACCATTTGTATGATGTAGCCTTACATTTTCCTGTGGTAGTATAGCTATAGAACAAATGGAAAAGGAGAAAAGACGAGTGACCAAACCACTTTATTCAGTTCTACTCGGACTAATCGCCCTATTTACACTGTCCCTACTGCCAACGACAACGGAGGCATCCTATACCGATGTGCCTAATACATACCGTACACATGTAGAAGTCAACTACCTTAAACAAGGTGGAATCACGACATCTACAAGTGCAACTCACTTTTATCCAGACAATGCGATGACACGTGAACATGCAGCGGCTATGATCGGAAAAGCACTGCAATTCTCCGGAACAGACACAACTGTACGTTTCACAGATGTTTCATCATCTAACACGTACATGGGGTACCTGAACGAAGCAGCTGCCCGTGGTATCATTAACGGCTACAAAAATGCAGACGGTACGTACCAGTTCCGTCCAAACCAAACACTGACTCGCGGTGAGATGGCCCTTATGATCGCCCGCGCGTTCCAGTACAACTCAACTACAACGAATGCAGCAGCCATTGAACTCATGAACAAAGGCATCGCGGCTGGAGTCGGCAAAGGTAACTTCGGTACAACTCAGCTGATGAAGCGCGGAGACTTCTCTGTATTCCTAGCTCGTGCCATTAATGCAGACTTCCGCACGAAAGCCATTACAACGGCTGGTGCACAAATGTTCGTCAATGTCTCTGAAACGGATTCACTGAACTTTCGTCAAGGACCAGCAACAGGCTACAACACAACAAAACGATTCTTCACAGCTTATCCGATTGAAGTCTTCTACAGCGTAGGCGACTGGGTGTATGCAAAAGGAGCTGGAAGCACTGGATTCTTCCACAAAAACTTCCTAAGCACGAACCAACCAACAATCAGCTCGACACCGAAAGAGCCTGAAAACGTCTGGACAAACACAAAGAAACCATTCAACAACATCAATATTATTATCGATCCAGGTCACGGAGCGCATGATCCTGGCGCAATTGGCCACGGTTTCCAAGAAAAGAACGTTGTACTCAACATCGCGCTTAGCATGGAAAAGTATTTTGCGAAAGTACCATTCAATGGCATACTTACACGTAAAACAGACGTTTTCTTGACACTGAACCAACGTGCGAAATTTGCACACGCGAATAACGGCGATGCTTTCTTAAGTATTCATGCAAATGCCCTAAACGGTTCTGCGCAAGGACAAGAAACCTTCTACTATGCGAGCAATACAAACGTGGATCAATCGAAAGCTCTTGCAACCTACGTTCACAAGCGTATGCAAGAAGCATGGGGACTTCGTGACCGTGGTGTGAAACGTGGAAACTACGCAATCCTTCGTGAAAACACCGTACCATCTGCTCTTGCGGAAATCGGCTTCATCGACAACCGTACAGACAATGCGTACATCGCATCACCAGAACGCCGCGAACAAATGGCGCGTGCCTTGTTCCTCGGCATCATGGATTACCTCTACCATTACGAGAACTACTCAGAAGCTGCGAACTACTACAGCCAGTTCGGTGCGAAACCATCAGCGAAACACTATTAATTTAACTATCTGCCCTAATGATCTCAAGTCATTAGGGCTTTTCTTAAAATATCGCACGAGATTTCCAGTGAACCCAAGACACACGTGGCGTTCTTAAGGTAAACTTAGAAAAAAGAGAGAATTAAAGGGGTCAGAGCGATTATGAACTTCAAACGAACCGCCGCCACATTTATCTTATTTGCCACACTTACCTTCGGCGCCACAACAACTTTTGCCGAAGAAACGACCACCTATCACATTGTCACAAACCAACATGAGCTGATTCACAATCTCGCGGAACAAGGCCACCTGACCATCGCAGAACATTTTGATGTCGTGGGCTCCTATGTCATCGAAATGACAGATACACAAAAGAAAAACCTTTCCACCCATTTCCCGGAAGCGCGCATCCATCCTGAACAGATCCATAGCATCTCCGCCGATCGCGTGCCCGGCAATTTGACACAGATTCAGACGGCCGCATCGTTTACAAGTCCGTACACAGGACGCGGTGTCAAAGTAGGTGTTCTCGACTCGGGAATAGATACGGAGCATCGTGATTTAAAAGTGGTAGGAGGCGTTTGTACATATGATAGCTTTTGTAGCGCAGGCGTGCCCTATGATGACGACGAAGGTCACGGTACTCACGTGGCTGGAATCATTGCAGCACTTGCCAACGGGACAGGAGTCGTAGGTGTAGCGCCAAACGTAGAACTGTACAGCATCAAAGCCCTATCCGAGTTCGGCTCAGGAACAACGACATCTATCGTCCGCGGTATTGAGTGGGCTATTCAAAATGATCTCGACATTCTAAATCTAAGTATCACTTCTGACGAAAATGAGCCGGCCATTGCGAACGCGCTGAAAGTCGCGTACGACAAAGGTATGATTCTTGTGGGAGCAGCAGGGAACAAAGGAGTCGCAGAAACATCGACCGTCACGTACCCAGCTAAATACGATACGGTGATTGCTGTCGGGGCGGTAACATCTAAGAACACAAAATTGCTCGAGAGCTCTGTTGGTCCGGAAGTCGAGTTCACAGCGCCAGGCGAACAAATCCTGAGCACTTATCCAATGGAGTGGGATTTCACAGACGACAAAGCAGACGGTTATACCATGATGTCCGGTACCTCTATGGCTGCACCACATGTTACTGGACTGCTGGCCCTCTATAAAGAGCGATTCCCAGATTTAACGAATAAAGAGTTACGTACTTTACTCGTTGGAACCGTGACAGACCTCGGAACAGCAGGACGAGATCGCCTCTATGGCCACGGGCTGATCAGCTATAAAAAAGTGCTTCCAGGTTATCTCGAGTTGACCACCACTGTTTCAAAAAGCCAGTTGACCGTAACATCCAAAGAGCCCGCACGGCTAACTTCGATAACTATCGGATCCACAAAGTATCCGATTTCGAACGGTAAATCTATTGTTTACGGTGTCAAAGGCAACTACTCGGTAGCCGCAGAATGGAACAAAGACGGCAAGACGATTCGTGAAATGATTCCAGTGAGCTTGACTGAGCCGGATTATAAAGACGTTCGCGGAGATAGTTGGTACGCGCGTCATATCGGGTTCCTTCACTATAAAGACCAGATTGAAGGATTTCTTGACGGCACCTTCCGACCTCAAGCGGAAATCACACGGGCACAAGCCATCACATTGATCGCGCGTGCGAAGGGTCTTGACGGGGCACAGCGAAAGACAGAATTTCCGGATGTCAACCCAGCCTCGTTTGCATCAGGTTATATCCAGTCCGCAGTAGAAGCGGGAATCACGGGTGGATACACGGACGGAACATTCCGACCGGATAAACTAGTGACCCGAGCGGAAATGGCCATCCTGGTTCAACGTGCATTCTCGTTACCAACACCAACAACAGCGAATCCATTTACCGATGTCACTTCCGGAATGGCTTCCTATAACGCTATTCGCGCAATTGTCGCAAAAAATGTCACAACTGGATTCTCAGACAAAACGTTCCGACCGTATCAGCCAATGACCCGATCAGAGTACGCCGCATTCTTAGCGCGCGTCCAGCAATGAAAGGATTGACAAGAAATGAAAAAACTTGCACTACTGCTCATCAGTTTGTTGCTGCTATTCGCCGTGCAACCTGCATCAGCAAGCACCTACGATGAACTGAAAGGGCTCACGCTCGAAAAAGAAATGATTGCCATGATTGAAAAAGGCATCATGAAAGGGTATAACGACGGCTCATACCGTCCAAAGGACAATGTCACTCGTCAACAGTTCGCGGCGTTCGTTCAACGTGTCTTAGAACTTCCGGAAGCGGACCCTGCATTTACGGACGTCAATAAAAACGGCGCACTTGCAAAAGCGGTTGGCGCTGTCGAGAACACGGGCATCATGCGCGGAACACTCGACGGAAAATTCAACCCGGACCGCAACATCACACGCGAAGAAATGGCCATCACGATGGCACGTGTGTATACATTTAAAGGCTTGACTGTCTCAGGGGACAGCATCCGATTAGCGGATGAAAAAGATTTCTCAAGTGACGAAGGCAGACTTGCTGCTAAGAAAAATGCAGCTGTCAAAGTCATGAATGGCTACCCGACACATACTGCATCCAATGAAATTATGTTTAAACCAAAAGACTTAACGAAACGTGATCAAGTAGCAGCTGTGTGGGACCGTTACTTCAAATTGGACTTAGCATTGCCGGTTCCACCACCGACGACGCCTACACCACCGCCTGTGACGCCACCTGTAACACCACCGGTGACACAACCGCCAGTGCCATCCAATGTTTTCACGGTAGCTCGCATTGTTGACAATCAATTGGTGCGGGATACGAAAACGTATGCAACATATAATGAGGCATTGACTGCGTATAACTTCCCAGGAATCGAAGCGATGTACTTTGGAAATGACATTATCAAAGTAAAGAAAGGGCTTGCTTTTGCAGCTAATACGTCGGCAAACACAACATCAATTTATCAAAATACCAACTTGACAGGGCAATTGACGTATGTCACAGAAGGCCGCGAGATGCAATATCTCGGAAGTGGACCTGATTACGCCATCGTTCAAATTGGTGGAACAACAGGTTATGTGAGTCACGCTGCAGTTGACTTGATTCCAATTCAACTGGTGACATCACGCGACCGTTACGAAAAAAGTCAGTGGGGAACGCTTATCCACTCTATTTACAATCATATTACCAAACGGGTAGAAGGTTCTTATTCCATAGGACCAGCTCCAAGTTTTATGGAAACCTATAAAGATTATTACAGTTATGACGGCGTGCACTTTGTTGATGAAACCGGCAAAGAGGTAGGGGTACATTACCCATACTTCCAGTGGCAATCACTACGTGCGAAATCAAGCTACACTGCCGCAGAACTCGATGCACAAATTATGAAGATGCTCGCAGAACGGGAAGCATTGAATATTGCTCGCTACAAAGATGCAACGACAAAATCTATGATGATTGGAATTGGTGCATATGCGAAAGAATTAGAAGCTACGTATAACATCAATGCTCTATTTATCATTGCGGCGGCTGTTCACGAGGGTGATTATGGTATGAGCCGTCACTCACAAGAGAGTAAGAACATGTACGGCATCGGTGTCTTTGATTCGAATCCGGAAACTGTCGGCTACGACCTGCCACAAGAAAGTATGCTGGCATTCGTTACCCGCTATGCAGCAGGTGGTTACGCGTCCATGTCCGATTGGCGTTCAGCAGGACTTGTTCCAGGTAATAAAACAACAGGTATGAATGTGCGTTATGCATCCGATCCGCACTGGGGATCCAAAATCGCTGGACACATGTACCGAATGGATCTTGCCATGGGGAATAAAGACACAAACCGTCATCAACTTGGGATGACGACAGCCACGACAACTTTAAATGTCCGAACAGAACCACGAGTGGCAAATGATACGTTATTGTTCACCTACAAACAAAAGTATTTAGGGAAAAACAATGCGTTTGGATTCCCTGTCATCATTGTTGAAGAAGCAATCGGTGCAGACGGTAATCTGTGGTACAAAGTCTTATCCGATAACAACCCACCTTCTGAATTTGGATGGATTCACTCGAACTTTGTGAGAAAAATATCTTCGAATTAACATGATTACTCTCGTTTCTTGAACGAACGAGAGTTTTTTATTAGAAAAATGAAAAATAAGTGGATAGTCATAATATTTTGAACGATAAGAAAATAATAGATTTGTTTATAGGTATATATAACTTTAATTTCATGAGAAGAGTTATTTTTATTAGAAAAACATGTTCAAGTTAATGAAATTTTTTATTTCTGTTTCATCATCGTAATAAAAGTATTTCATTTTTACACAAAAATCCGTGCTGTTACCTATATATAGTCTTATATCGACAGAAACACTCTAAAAATTGGTTGCTGTTGGAAAAATAGTACGCTATAATTTTCTGTATGTAATAAAACTAAACTCACGAGGTGATCTAATGAAGAAATCAATAACTCAATCAAAAGTCCTAAAAGCAACTCTAGTTGGTGCTGTTGCTTTTACACCAGTTTTAGCGGTAGCTCCTACTGCGGATGCAGCTGAAACATCAGTTACATACCCAAATGTGGAGAAGTTTATTTCAGACTTACGAATAGCATTTGATTCATCAGCTTTAACAGATGATGATCGAAATGCGTTAGTCAATGCCCATAATGAAATTTCAAAACATTTGAGCAATGAAGCTCAACAAACTATATATCTTCAACAGATTCTAAAAGCTGAGGTACCAAGTGAAGTCTCAAAAGATGTAGTCGGTAAACTAGTAGAGCTTCTAGCTGCTTCTACAACTGGAGTGAACATGCAAAATGAGTTCTATAAATTCACAAATCAGACAACTGAAGCTGAATTAAACTCGGCTTTTGGAACAAGCGGTGTTAAAATCACTGATTGGGTTAATTTTTTAATTGCAATCGAAACAAAAGTGTTTAATAAATTAGGTTCTGGTCAAACATATTCTTCTTACTATCAGGCCTTTGAAGATTCATTATATGATGTTTTAGCAGAAGGTAATCATGGACCAATTGTAGCAGGTATTGCTAAGACGATTAATGTCGATGCTGTCAAGCCAGTATTGCAGAATATCGTAACCAATTCCAAAGTTCCTGAAAATGCAGCTGATGCTTTTGTTAAATTAGCTAAACAATATGATGAACTACAGAACACGAGTGATGGAGGTAGTGGCGGTACTCCTGTAACGCCACCAGCAGTTGTAAATGGTGAATTAACAGTCGATGCAGGAACACTAACTACAAACCCACAAGCCGTAATTGATGCAATCAACGCTGCTACTACAGTGGAGGAAGTAGTAATTACTCTTCCTGCTGGTGCAGAAGAAGTAGAAGTACCTGCTACGATTGTAGCTGCACTTAAAGCGAAAAATGCAGACGCTGTGATTGTAGTTGAAGCGGAAGCAGGATCATTCAACCTACCGGTAGCGGAAATTAACTTAGCTGCTGCAGCAACACAATTAGGTGTTACGCAAGCTGAACTTTCGCTACTTGTAAAAGTAGAAGAAGTGACAAACCCATTAACTGGACAAGCTGGACTAAAAGTATTGGCACCTGCAGTTGACTTTACAGTTGCACTAGTTGATGCACAAGGTAAGCAATATGTCATTAATCGTTTCTCTAAACCAGCGACACGTGCACTAGTGGCAAACGGAACTTTAAATCCAACAACTACAGTAGCAGTAGTTGTCCAACCAAACGGTTCTTATTCAGCTGTTCCTACATTTGTACCAGCTGGAAACACAGAAGCATTGTTCTACCGTAATACAACATCTGTATATACATTAATTGAAAACTTCCAAACGTTTAAAGATATAGACGGTGGAAAGAGCTGGGCTGAGGATTATGTAGAGAAATTAGCTTCTCGCATGATCGTTAAAGGTGTAAACTCTGAAGAATACAAACCTTCTAACTTCATTACTCGTGGTGAGTTTGCTGCCCTTCTATCTCGTGGATTAGGAATCTCTGCTGCAGATTTGAACAAAAAGGTATTTAAAGATGTAACAACTGACCAAGCAGCGAACAAAAACGGTGAAGTTTATGCAGCAGTAGAAGCTGGCATCATCCAAGGATACGAAGATGGCACATTCCGTCCATACGACCGTATCACGCGTGACCAAGCGGCAATCATGATCAGCCGTGCAATTGCATACCTTGGCGATGAGAAGGTTGCATTTAATAAAGATAAGAATTCTAGCGATTTCAAAGACTACACTGCAATCGGTGCAACAGCTCGTCCACACGTTGAGCGCGTATACGAAGCAGGATACATTGATGGATTCTTAGATGATACATTCCGCCCAGGTGCTGAAACAAACCGTGCACAAATGGCGAAAATCCTTTATAACTTCTTACAGTCTGTAAAACACATTAACTAATTAAAAAAACTAACCCGCAACGCTTTTATAGCGACTGCGGGTTTTTGCTGTTCTAACATTATGAACCTTTCACAAACCCTTTGCTTTCCGAAGCAAGAATCCCCAAGTCTCCTGCAGGTTATCCAAATCTATATCCAATTGCAAAGGCTAGAAACACACGCAAAAATCATTCGCTCAAGTAGAGGCGAAGAGCGCCTCTTCTGGCCCGTCTGATTTTCACGGAGTTTCTGGACCATCCTCTTACACATTGAGGTTTGCGCTTTGCTCCCCCGTCTTGGAGTTCGTAGATTCTCTGATGTTTCAAGAGTCTTTGGTTTTGTGAAAGGTTCATTCTCTTAAAATAATCACACATCTTTAACCAAGTATCACCGCAACACCAAACGTGACCGTCGGAGTCATTTAATCCGTCGGTCACTGTACACTTATTCGCATACGTATTCCTTTGCAGCGCCCATCCGTGACTGCCAGAAGTAGGTGCCCGTATTAGAATCAATTCTGGCTTTTGGACAGACACAATTCGAGACCCCCGTCGAAGAAATATGGCTGATCAAAAGCGCGGGAGAATTGTGGAAGTGACAGGCTCCTGCCTGATTAAAACACAAAGTAACAGGAGGGACCCATACCAAACCCCCGTTCACCCATACTAACACGCCAATTCTCTCTAAAACCCTTCAAATCACGTGAGGAACCCTCACCATCCATCCGCCCTTTCTAGCAAGCCCTACCACAAATAAAAGCCCTTAAAGTGGGGAAGTACTTTCTAATAAAACCTTCCATCCCGAGGCCCCACCGATTGATACCAAAGAGACCTTCCATTGATACCAAACAGGCTCTTCATTGGTACCAAATACACTTCAATCTGCGTCCTACAAAGTATTGCGAACCAAAAACCCTTTTCATCGATACCAAACCGCCATGTCATTGATACCAAACAGGCTCACCATTGATACCAAACCATTCAAAACGGCCCGACTATTCTCGTCCACCGACAGAGGCATTGAAAAAACTCCATGCAATCGCGCCAAGCACGCTTCTCCCACGGAGTAAATGCACAATACCCAACGCGAATTCTAGCGATTAAACGAAAAAAACAGCCTCCCCAAGGAGGCTGCCCACTTCATCTTTACAAAATTAACCGCGTCGTACCATACCAACCAATCGCTTAAACCCAGCAGGATACACTACACGCACCGCACCTACATAAACGATAACACCAATCGGTACAAGCACACCAAGGGCCACCACAGCTGGCCATGCGTCCACTGGCAACACTTCACGTGAACCCCAGACTGCTACACCCATCACAGCTGCCGGTATCACCACGCGCCACGCCATATCGGCGAACCGCTTAAACTCAGCCATGCCAAGATCCTTATACACGACAATCATGGAAACCGTGAAATAGTACACGCTGACGATGGAAGCCGCAAACGCTAGAGCGGGATAGCCGTACTGATCCACAAGGAACCAGTTCAAAATAAAGTTTACAGCGATGGTTGTCACTGAAATTCGGAACACGACCGCCGTTTTCCCACGCGCATACATCGACTTTGACAGAATCAACTGCATTCCTTGGAAGACGATAATTGGTAAGTACCACATAAGTGCCACATACGTATTGTACGTATCTTCCGTACTAAATTTCCCACGCTCATAAATGACAGCAAGAGCTTGCTCACCGACAAAGAACAAACCTATAGCAATAGGCAACAATGTAATCAAGGAAATCTCCATCCCGCGGAAAAACGTATCGCGGAACTTTCGCCCGTCTTCTATCTGCTCACTCATCAACGTAAAGATGATCGCAGCTAAAGTCGTCGCATAAATCGCATTCGGAATCGAGATCAACAAGGACGCATTATTTAAATACGTGACTGCACCGAGTTGAACATTTTCTCCAGCCGCAAATGCTTTATTCACAAACAAGTTCACTTGACCGACCACCGAATTCAGTAGAGACGGCACAATCAAAATTAAAAAGGCTTTCTGGAAGTCCTTCTGCATCTTGAAATCCGGTTTCCATAAATAACTCGAGCGGCGCAAGAAGACCAGCTGCACGATCGTTCCAATCAATGTTCCTGCTAAAAATCCGTAGACGAGGGAATAGATGCCCCAAACGTCGCTAAACAATATCGCAAAAATTGCGGCACCAAGTGTCCCAAGTAACTTAGACAGTTGCGAAGGTACGAAGATGCGGCGTGACTGCAAGTACGAATCCAAGATGCTTGTCAATGCAATCAAGAACATTCCCGCAAAGAAGAACTGCGTGATCGTAATCGCGTACGGCGCAATTTCTGCTTTCATTGTCGGATAGATGAACGGCACAAAATGCTCTGCCGTGAAATAGCCGACTACAGAAATCACACCGAACAACACCATCGCGCGGTTCAATAACGCGTTGGCATTCGTATCTGCCATCTTGCCGTTTTGGCGCGCCTTGATGTACATCGGCAAGAACACATTGTTAAACCCAGTAGAAATCATCGCAATCACAAGGGTGATAAAGCCGAACGCAAGAAAATAACCTTCCGTCTCCGCAGAAACACCGAACTCTCGGGCGACAATCGCTTCGCGGATAAATCCAGAAAGTTTTAAAAGCAGCGCCAGGAGGGTAGTCCAGATCGCTGCTTTCTTTAAACTGCTCACTTTTTCAGGGCCTCCATGTAGATCTGCTCATACTTTTCCGCCGCAGCGAAGTGAGAATACTCGTCAATAATTTTCTGACGCGCGGCTGTCGCAAGCTCTGCGCCTTTTTCCGGGTGAGACAATAAATCAATCATCGCATCGGACAAGGCCTCGATGTTGCGTTCTTCAACCAATAGCCCGTCTTTCTCGTGATCAACGATTTCTTTCAGACCACCAACGGCACACGCAATGAGAGGAACACCTGAACCCATCGCTTCAAGTGCTGAAATCGAAGTGGCTTCCTCGACACCTGCACTATATATAGAAGGAACTAATACGACGTTAGCAAGCGCATAATACTCAATCATCTCTTTGTGATCAATTGCACCGAGCATCGTAATGTTGTTCGCAACACCAAGTTCACTCGCTTTTATCTTAATCTCTTCCATCATCTCGCCGGTTCCCGCGAACACGATGCGTGCATTCGGGAATTTTTCAAGGACAGGAGGGAAGGAGAGCACCGGATAGATGACACCGTTCTTTTTCGTCAAACGGCGAGGGACGAAGAAGATTAACTCGTCCTCGGAAATGTTGTGCTTCTTACGGAACTCACTGCGACGCTCCACTTCCGGTTTGAACGACTCCACATCAATAAAGTTCTTGATCATGTTGCCGTCTACACCAGTTGTCTCTTTAATGTAATCTTTAATGCGCGTATCCACCGTAATCACGGCTTTCGCTTTCTTGTACATATCAAATTCTGCTTCTTGCAGTTCTTTTGCTTGAATCGACTCTTCGATGACCGAACCTTTCGATACGCCTTCGAACGTCAAGTATCCGTGCACTGTGCTGACGGTTGGAATACCACTCGTTAAAGCAGCCATCGTCGCATAGACGTCTTGAGCGTTGATTACATCGTACGATTTACCTGCTAAGCGTTCTTTCACAAGCTCTTTCAAGAAGTCGCGGCGACGCTTCAACGTCCATACGTATCCCGCACCTTGTTTGATTTTATTGAGGGCAAACGCTGGACCGCGGGCAATCATTTGTTTCTTCCAGTTTGGTACGTCTGAGAACGACAGCACATCAACCTCGTGTCCGCGCTGCTCCAGGCCTGCCTTTAAAGTCGTGATATGCGTCGACAACCCGCCAAGATGGGGGTAGTCATACGACGTCATGATTAAAAGTTTCATTGCTTACTTGCCTCCAAAGTTTTCAATAAGTAGTCCCACATTACGTCGTGCTTCTTGACGAAGGAGTTCTACGTTAGGTTCCATTTCTGCTTTCCATTCAGCGCTATTGTCTAAAGCGGCTAGTCCGGACTCGAACAGTTGCTCTTTTGTGAAGTCCTCGAGCGGGAAACTATGTTTCCACATGCCAGAGCGCTTTAAGAAACTCTCGACTTTGCGGTCATAACTCAGTCCGATATGCGGCACGTTGCCAAGGGCAGAGAAAATCAGTGCGTGCAAGCGCAGTGCAATCGTCGCATCCGCACGGCGAATGAACTGATAGAACTGGTTCGGTGAGTAGTGGTCATCAAGCAAGCGTGTCTTGTCCGCATGCGTCATCTTCTCCATGATGCGTTTTGAGATATTTGTGTCATACGGCGGCTCCATCGGAACAAATACTGGGAGGACGTCGCGCTTTTCAATCAACTGATCCAGTGTCCACGCCATCTTCTCGATATACGCTTCCTCTTCTTCAAACCACGGACGAGGGGCAACCGCCACAATGCGCTCCGAGCCATCTAAACCAAGAGACTCGTATGCGGAATCGTCTGGTGTGCCTTGGAACGCAAACACGATATCTGCCGTCACAACCGTTTCCGGACGGGTTACACCTAGATTCTCCAAATAATCTTTTGAATACTGGTCACGGACGGTCACGAAATCGGCCATGTTCGCGAATACTTTCATGAGGATCTTGCCCCATGTTGACGTAACAGGCCCGATCCCTTGCGAGAAGAACATCACTTTTGTGCCGCATAGTTTCGCTAAGAACACGATCAGTAAATAATAGGGAAGGGGGCCAAACAAGAACTTCGTCGGGTACGTGTCTTGTAGTAGACCTCCTCCACCGGAAATCAATAAGTCCGCTTTGCGAAGCTCAGCGACCTTTTCTTTATTTTGATGACGCCAACCGCGGTAGACGGACTTCACGCCATATTCCTTTGCCGTTTGGTCAGGGGAAAGAGAGAATACCGTGATGTCCGGGTTATCCAGTTCACTCCGTAAATTATCAACAATCGCTTTTAAAATGGCTTCATCACCTGTGTTGCCTAGGCCATAAAAACCAGAAAGTACAATCTTCAACTTCAGTTCCTCCTAGATGAGATATCACCAAATTTTATCACTGATAGAAGGCGTTATGCAAGGAAACATCAAATCTGCTATACTGTATTAGTTATCGCGACACCTAAACGAAAGTGAGTTTACTTATATAATGAAAGAAACATATTTGGGCGTCGATGTATCGCCCCTCACATATGAAGGAATACTAGCGGAAGTGGACGAGCGTATAAGTCGTCATGAGCCTTCCACCATCATTGCCGTGAATCCGGAAAAGATCATGTCTGCGCAGCGCGACGAAACCGTCAAGACCATGATCAACGAAGCCACCTTTCAAATTCCGGACGGAGTAGGCGTTCTACTCGCTTCCAAACTAAAAGGCGGCAACATCCGTGAACGCGTTACTGGTGTGGATATGATGGGCAAACTCATCGAGCACGCAGCGAAGAAAGGCTACTCAGTCTTTTTTTACGGTGCCAAAGAAGAGACGGTCAGTAAAGCTGTACAGAACTTTGAAGCAAACTATCCGGAACTTCAGGTGGCCGGATACGCGAATGGCTATGTACAGGATGAGAATGCGCTCGTTGAACAAATCGCAGCAAGTGGCGCACAAATCATTTTTGTCGCGCTCGGTTCCCCAAAACAGGAATTATGGATCAAGCGTAACATGCCGAACCTTCCAAACGTCATGGTCTATCAGGGAGTGGGAGGCAGCTTTGACGTGTACGCAGGGACCGTGAAACTAGCCCCGGACTTTTACCGTAACAAAGGGCTCGAATGGCTCTACCGCCTGATGAGTGACCCGAAGCGTATTAAGCGCCAACTCAACCTACCAAAATTTCTACTCAAATTACTTCTATCGAAATAAAAGGAGACACTCGTATGACGAAAAAATCTTTATGCGTCGTTGGACTTGGCTACATCGGCTTACCGACTGCCGTGATGTTTGCCAACAGTGGCCACCAAGTACACGGAGTCGACGTCAACGAACGCGCAGTAAACTTAATCAATAATAAACAACTTCATATAGAAGAGAACGGTTTGCAGGAGCGGTTAGAAGCAGCAGTAGACGCAGGACTTTTAACAGCAGCAACAACTCCTGAAAAAGCGGATGTCTTCATTATTGCTGTACCTTCACCGATCAATCCGGACAAGACAGCGAACCTCGAGTACGTGCGTCAAGCAACGGCTTCGATTGTGCCTTATCTTGAAAAAGGAAACCTGATCATTCTGGAATCGACAGTACCACCACGTACAGTAGAAGATGTCATGATGCCGGAACTGATCAAAGCAGGCCTTGATATTGGAACAGAGCTATTCGTTTCCCATTCTCCAGAACGCGTCATTCCTGGCCGCGTATTTGAAGAACTGGTTTCGAACGACCGTATTATTGGAGGCATCAATTCGGAATCGGCGAAGATGACTGTTGACCTCTATCAATCTTTCGTGCAAGGAACGATGCACGAAACAGATGCAACAACGGCAGAACTCGTGAAAGTGATGGAAAACACCTATCGTGACGTCAATATCGCGTTTGCGAATGAACTAGCAAAAATCGCAAACACATTAGGCGTCAACATCTGGGAGGCAATTCGCTTAGCGAACTTCCATCCACGTGTAAACATTCACCAGCCTGGCCCAGGAGTAGGTGGGCACTGTATCGCGGTTGACCCGTGGTTCCTAGTAGAACTTGACCCTCAAAACGCACAAATGATCCACTTGGCACGTAAAACAAATGACGGCATGCCGAGCTACACGGCGAACTTAACGAGAGATATTCTAAAAGCCAAAGGCATCGAGAAACCGAAAGTGGCAGTTCTAGGCTTAGCGTTTAAAGGAAACATTGATGATATGCGCGAAAGCCCATCGGTAGAAGTCGTCGAACATATTGAAGCACTTGATCTTGACTATGTGGCATATGACCCACACATTAAGCAAAACAATCTAGAGAAGCAGACGCAAGACATAGAAGAGGCGCTTCAAGATGCAGATGCCGTCTTAGTACTAACGGACCATCAGGCATTCCGTGATTACCAACCGGAGCATCTATCAAAATTCATGCGTACAAAAGTGTTAATTGACACAAAAAACGCTTTGTCCCGGGAGAAATGGGAAAAAGCGGGATATTCGGTTTATGTGTTGGGTGACGCGAAAAACTAAATTTAACCAAAAATAAGACAATGGCATTACAAGTTTCTTCGGAAAATACTTGTAATGCCATTTTATTTTGGTAGAATATGAAGAGAGTTTAACTTTATAGCAATACGAGTAGTTGAGAGGTAACATAACCGTAATCTAAGTAATTTGTCGCGATTTTCGCAATCTTCTAGATTATAGTAGCGCTTCCAACTGTTTATTGCTATAATTTAAGCTGAATCTGTGAGAGTACTCGCGGGCTTAAAAAACATCCACATAGGAGGAATTCTACACATGGCTTACCAACCAAAGTCGTACAAGAAATTCGTTGCAACTGCAGCAACGGCTACTTTAGTAGCAACAGCAGTAGCTCCAACAGCATTAGCTGACTTCACTGATGTGAACGCTAACTACAAAAACGCAGTAACTTACTTAGTAGACCAAGGAATCACTAAAGGTCTTACTGAAACAACATTTGGTGTAACTTCACCAATCAAACGTGGAGATGCAGCGATTATGATCGCAACAGCTCTTGGTTTGAACACAACTACTGCTCCTGACGCTGGTTTCACTGATGTGAACGCTCGTGTTGCTGGTGCTGTAAACGCAATCGTAGCAGCTGGAATCGCTTCTGGTAAAACGTCTACAACATTTGCTCCAGATCTTTACATCACTCGTCAAGAAACAGCTAAAATCATTGCAAACGCTTATGGTTTAACTGGTTCTGGTACAACTAAATTTGCTGATGTAAACTCTAACTGGGCTCCTTTCGTTTCTGCTCTTGAGCAAGCTGGAATTGCACAAGGTCTTAACGAAACTACATTCGGTGCTACAAACGACGTAACTCGTGGACAGTTCGCATTGTTCTTATACCGTGCTGAAGGTCAACCTTACGAAGTAGCAGCAGTTGAATCATTAACATTCAACGCTGAAGGTAACCAATTCGTACTTAAGTTCGCTGAAGCTCTTCCAGAAGGCGCTGACTTAAACTACGTATTAGAAAACTACTCAATTCTTCTAAACGGTGTTGCTCCAACTGCTGCACAACTTGAAGCACTTAAACTTTCTGCTACAGTTTCTGCAGACCTCACAACTGTAACGGTTTCTCACACTGACCTTGACGATCTAGCTTCTACTTTAGGTGGAACTTCAGCTACATTATCTGTTGGTGGAAAAGCTGCTACTTACGTGTTCGAAGTAGACGCTAAAGTAACATCTGCATCTATGTTAAGTGCAACTGTAGTTGAAGTAAAATTCAATAAAGCAGTAGATGAAGATTCATTATTTGCAAACAACACAGGTACATTTTTACCAAACACAGTTTCTTTAACTTCACTTGATAATGTATCACCAGGTGCTATCACTGGAGAATTAAGTGCAGATGGAAAAACACTTTGGATTACAACATCTAACCCAATTTCTAAGCGTTATGATTTAGAAGTTAAGAACTTAGAAACTACTTCAGGTATGGGTGTAACAGCATTCAAACAAATGTACACATTTGCTGCTGATACAACTGCTCCAGTTGTTGTTTCAACTACAAAACCAACTGCAGGTACAGTGAAAGTTACTTTCTCTGAGCCATTAAGCACACTTGGTACACCTAACTTCCGTTTAGCTAATGGTACAATTATCACTGGACCGAACGGTGTAACTTATAACTTTAATGCTGGAGACACAGAAGTAATTTTCACCCTTGGTTCTGATGTTCCTGCAAACGGTCAAGTTATCGCTACTTTCATTGGTGCTCAAGATCAAAACCGTAACTTAATTTCTCCAAACCCAACAACTGTTACTTTACAAAAAGGCGCAGCTGATGGCGTTGCACCTACATTTAATTCTGTAACTCAACTTTCAGCTACTACATTTGCTGTTAAGTTCTCTGAAGAATTAAATGGCACGCCACAAATTACAGTTTCTAACTATAATGTAACAAATATTGTTAAAGATTCAGCTGATACTACTCGTTATATTGTAACTGTTGATGGTCCTTTACGTGGAGTACAGAATGTTAATGCTGCTGGATTCACAGACTTAAGCGGTGTAAATGGAGCGTCAACTACGTTGGTTGCTAACTTCACAATTGATACTGTAGCTCCACGTGTAACTTCAACAAATGTAGTTACTGACGTACCTACAGGCAAGCAATACTTAGAATTTACTTTTGATAAAAATGTAAATCTTGCAAGCGCAACTGTATCTGGTAGCGGAACTTACACGAAAGACTTCATTACAACACCAGTAACTGCTGGTCCAACAGCTGTTTCTTACAAAACTGTAGGTAACAAAACTGTTGCTCGTGTTGAATTGGATGCTTTCTTAGGCAATAACGATGTTCGTGATGCAGCTTACAACTTGAACCTTACATTCTCTAATGTAGCAAGTGAGTCTGCAGTTGCTGTAACTAACCCAACTGTAACATTCACACGTGGCCAAGATGTAACTCCAGGTTCTACAGATAAAGTTTCTGTATCTAGCATTGCTCAAAGCCAAACTGATAACGATGTAGTATTGGTAACATTCAACCGTGCTGTAGACGGAGCATCTGCAACAACTGCTTCTAACTACCGCATCGACGGTGCTACTGTACAATCAGTAACACTACGTGCACCACAAACTCTTAACGGTGCAACAACTCAAGTTGCTGAAGTGAAATTAGCTCCAAACTCAAACGGCTTTACTGGTGTTCGTAACATCAACGTTACTGGAGTAAAAGCTCTAGGATCTACAGTAGTAATGGATCCATACTTCACAAACACAGTTTCATTGAACGAGAACGTTGATCCAACTGTAGTTTCTGCACGCTTAACAGCTAACAACGAAATTACAGTTACTTTCTCTGAAGCAATTCAAGATGGTGCTAACTTAGATTTCGAAGTACTAGTTGGTGGTCAATCGCAAGCTTCACCTGTAACTGTTGACGCAACTCCAGTAAATGGATCTGCTAATACAGTAACGCTTTCAATTCCAACTGTAACTGCAGCACAACTTACTTCAGGATTATCTTTAAAAGCGCTTAGCACTTTAGACATCACTGACGCAGTTGGTAACAAGCCAGTATTTACTTCTAACGTTACTGTAACTCAGTAATTTTAAAAGAAACTGTCAAACTCCCTCTACACATAGTAGAGGGAGTTTTTGTCTTTCTATATTAGAATTGGTCACCAGACCTTGTAAACTTTCCATGGTCTGGTTTTTTGTGAAACGGTACCTGTGCACGAAACAATTCAATACAATTTGCATAATTGGGGGAGGAGCCTGCTGTGACGGGATTCCTCTTTCATAGTTATAGAATTGTAGTGAATTGACTGAATAGTTTGGTGCACAGGTACCTGAAAGGGTAATTTTGGAAAATGAAAAGAGCAGCTTTTCCTTGAAAACCGGTACCTGTGCACGAAACAATTCAATACAATTTGCATAATTTGGGGAGGAGCCCTGCTGTGACGGGATTCCTCTTTCATAGTTATAGAATTGTAGTGAATTGACTGAATAGTTTGGTGCACAGGTACCTAAAAGGGTAATTTTGGAAAATAAAAAGAGCAGCTGTTCCTCAAGCTACTCTTATTCCTGAATTGCTATAGCGAAATCTTAAACACCAAACCTCTTCGATTCTCCACAGGTACCTTCTCAATCGCCTGATGAACCTGAAGTGCATACGCCAATTTATGCTCCGCGCGAATCCTTTCTCTTTCCTCCGTGGGAAGTCGATTACCAAAGAAACAGGCTTAGGACCATTCAATACTTTTGCTTGGATTGTCTTCTCTTATAGATTCACATCTCTGATATCAAAAAAAGCGAGAGTGATTCCTAATTCTTTCGAAACTCGCACATATTCTTTAATCCGTAAAGACGAAAGGCAGGCTAATGGATGGTTTCTAGCATTATAAACACCAATTATCATTGTGAATCCTCGCTCGTTTTATAATCTAGTCCGGAGTAGTATGGGACTTACTATTATCATATCAAGCAACAATGAAGAAGGATACGGGATATAGTGGGTGTCGAACTTTTTAGCATGGATGAAACGGTACCTGTGCACGAAACAATTCAATATAATTTGCATAATTGGGGGAGGAGCCCTGCTGTGACGGGATTCCTCTTTCATAGTTATAGAATTGTAGTGAATTGACTGAATAGTTTGGTGCACAGGTACCTGAAAGGGTAATTTTGGAAAATGAAAAGAGCAGCTTCTCCTCAAGCTACTCTTATTCCTGAATTGCTATAGCGAAATCTTTAAAAACCGGTACCTGTGCACGAAACAATTCAATACAATTTGCATTGTGAAACGGTACCTGTGCACGAAACAATTCAATACAATTTGCATGGTACCTAAAAGGGGAATTCTGGAATATTTTTACGCGCATCTTTAAAAAACCGGTACCTGTGCACGGCGCAATTAGTGAAACGGTGTGCACCGCACTGTGAAACGGTACCTGTGCACGAAACAATTCAATACAATTTGCATAATTGGGGGAGGAGCCCTGCTGTGACGGGATTCCTCTTTCATAGTTATAGAATTGTAGTGAATTGACTGAATAGTTTGATGCAAAGGTACCTAAAAATGGATGGTTTCTAGCATTATAAACACCAATTATCATTGTGAATCCTCGCTCGTTTTATAATCTAGTCCGGAGTAGTATGGGACTTACTATTATCATATCAAGCAACAATGAAGAAGGATACGGGATATAGTGGGTGTCGAACTTTTTAGCATAATCTACGTCAGATAAGGGTATAGGACTACGAAGAACTACATAGGAGGTTAAAACATCATGAAAAAATACGCATGGATTTTAGGTGCCAGTACTATTTTACTTCTAGGAGCTTGTGGAGATGAGGATGTCGCACCGGATACACCAACTGAACAAGAAGCTCAGCAGGCGGATGACATCTCAGACAATGCACCAGGTGTAGAACCTGTAGAACAAGATATCTCAACGAAATATAGCGAAATGGACGAAGTCGCGGGTGCACGAGTGGGTGATCGTGATGGCGTGATCGAGGCGCGCATCATGTTCACAGATACCCCATCAGAAGACGAAGCAAAAGCCATTGCAGAAGAGTTTGCGAAGGAACTGAAAGAGCAGTATACAGATCAACCAGTCACTGTGACAGCTGTGCAATCCGGAAAGACACTTAGCACGCTTGAAATGGAATAGAAGAACGAGAGTTCAGCACGATTTGCTGGGCTTTTTTTTGTGTGAATATACTATTCCAGGTCATCTTCAATGGAAAGCCCAAGGGTTGGAGCTTTTAAATGGAACAATCACAGGAACGTATATTTTTAGTGATGCGAAAAAATGGCGTTTCGATATCCAAATGAATGACATAACATCCTTCATTCAAGTAACCAATTCAGATGAAAAAGCACTTTCCGCTGCCTATGATCTCTTTAAAGAGAGCTTCCCTTCCATTAATGAAGGCGAATTCAAAGAAAAACTAAAAATGGCCATCGAGAATCAACACTCGACACTCGACACTCGTCCTTGAAGACATGAAGTTACAGTTAACGCACAGCGCCACATCATTATTTGTTTCTACGGGAAGTTTTTACTACTATTAAACACGAAGTAAAGACATAAAATAATACTCTTTAAAACCATAGCAGATGTTGCGGTTTTTAGTTTAACTTTAATTTTCGAAGGTATCACTGAATGTCAAAATGGTAACTACCCCCACAAATTCCAAGCCCTCTGCGAATAACTATTCCAAATGCATCCCCCTATCTGAATTAAGTACATACTACTACGAATGTCACGCGGAATATAAAATACATAAACTGATCATTCTTATTTACCCAGTCGCCAGACTCATTTTTATTAAAAAGTGTAAGCGTTTACGAAAAATCAACGTATAATTTACAATTTTCAGATATAATAGGGGTTGCATTTAATCAAAATTGAAAGGATGAAGAATTTGAACACAACTTCTTTACATTTACGTGTATTCAGCAAAATTTTACTCGCTATGATGCTCGTAATCTCTGTCATTGTTCCCTATATACCAGCACAGGCAGCGACAACATCAATCACAGTTGCGGAAGCCATTGCCAATAACTCTGGTTCGGCAACAGTAGAAGGTTACATTGTCGGAGCCGCCATTTCTGGTTCGAACTATGACCAGGAGCCTCCTTTTACTATTTCCACAAACATTGGAATCGCTGACTCACCAGATGAAACTGATGCTTCTAAAATTCTCCCTGTACAACTTCCAACAGGAGCTGTACGTGCAGGACTGAACTTAGTAGACAATCCAAATCTATTTAAAACAAAAGTTCAAATTACAGGTTCACTTTCTGCATACTTCTCTGTACCAGGACTTCGCAGTGCTTCAGCTTATACATTAGTTGAGGAAGGTGAAGACAAAGTCGTTCTAGCAGAAGACTTATTCTTCTCTGAGTACATCGAAGGGGGTTCTAATAACAAAGCACTTGAAATCTTTAATGGAACAGGGGCAGCAGTCAACTTAGACGGCTATGTTGTTGAACTTTATTCTAATGGTGGAACAACGGTTCAAAACTCAGAAACATTATCAGGAACAATTGAAAACGGTGATGTATTTGTTCTATATAATAGTGGTTCAGTAGATGCAGTCAAAGCAGTCGGTGACATCGCTTCGACAACTACGTTCTTTAATGGGGATGACACAGTTCTACTTAAAAAAGACGGCGTTGTCATCGACTCTATCGGACAACTTGGCTTCCGTCCTTCAGGTAGCTGGACAGTAGACGGAGTATCAACTCTAGACCAAACACTAGTCCGTAAAGCAACCATCACTACTGGTGACGCAGATCCAACTGACGTATTTAATCCATCACTTGAATGGGATTCATACCCACGCGACACATTCACATACCTCGGCTCTCACACAATGGAAGGCGGCACAACACCACCTCCTCCAGTTGAAACAAAAGTAGCGAATGTCACAGCAACACCAACAGCAGGAAATGTTGTAGCAGGAACAACTGTTGCGCTTTCGACTGCAACGGCTGATGCAACAATCTACTACACAACAGATGGCTCGACGCCTACAACAGCAAGCACGCTGTATACCATGCCGATTGAAATCAATGAAAACACAACAATCCAAGCAATTGCTGTAAAAAATGGTTTAGAAAAAAGTGACGTTCAAACGTTTACGTATGAAGTCTTATCAGCAATGACAGTTGCGGACGTTCGTGCAGCTGCACAAGGTTCTGCCGTGGTAGTAGAAGCTATTGTTACAACGGACATCGCGAAGTTCGGTAATAACGGATTCTATATCCAAGACGACACAGCAGGAATCTATGTCTTCACATCTGCTGACACAGGTGTAAAAGAGGGTGACCGCGTATCGATCCAAGGGAAACTTGGCATCTATCAAGGCGACATTCAAATTACAAACCCAGTCGTTGCAAAACTAACGGCAAACAATCCACTCCCAGCTGTTCAAGTTGTACCAGCTTCAAGCATCAACAATGATACACTAGGCGAGCGTCTTCTTGTCGAAGAAGCAACGATCTCGAATATCCGTGATGCTGGATTTGGTACAATCGAATTTACAGCAACTACTGAAGATGGATCTTCTGTACTTGTTCGTAACGACAACCGTAACGGCTACACGTATGAAGATTTCATCAAACAATATAAGAATGGTGACGTTCTAAATATCTACGGATTTGCAGGCATCTTTAACGGTACATTCCAATTAAAAACGATTGGTGCGGAAAGCTTCGAACTTTCTGTAAAGCCAGCCGTCTTCACAAACATTTTCCCGGGTAGCGTAAGTGAAGGAACACAAATCGAGTTACTCACAGAGTGGGACAATGCAACAATCTACTACACGCTAGATGGTTCCACACCAACAACAGCTAGCACAGTTTACACAGCACCAATCGAATTAACAGCAACAACAACAATCAGAGCAATCGCTGTGACGGCGAATGCAACATCTGACGTGTTCTCATTTAAATACACAGTACTGAAGACAGAAAATGTAACAATTGAAGAGATCCAAGGAGAAGATCATTATTCTCCTTACACAGGCGCACAAGTAACGGGCGTAACAGGAGTCATCACACACTTCTACAACACAGCCAATTTCTTTATCCAGACGTTATCACCAGACAACAACCCAGCAACAGCGGAAGGGATTGCTGTTAACTTAACAAGCGCAGCATCAAGCTATAGCGTAGGGGATGTAGTTACAGTGTCTGGTATTGTCCAAGAACACTTCTACGAAGGCTACTCTGACAACCGCCAGACAGACCTACCGATTACACGAATCGGAAACTCAACTGTAGCGAAATCAGGTATGGCTGCACTTCCGGACCCAGTTCGTATCGGAGTAGACCGTGACATTCCAACGTCGATTATCGACAACGATGAATTGACATCATTTGATCCACAAGAAGACGGCATCGACTTCTGGGAATCTCTTGAAGGAATGCGAGTTTCGGTACCAAATGCACAAGTCGTGGGACCACAAAAGTATGGCGAAGTAATCGTGGTCAACACAGAAGCAACAAACAACGAATTCAACATTCTTGGTGGTATCAACATCTCTGCGGATGATTACAACCCAGAGCGCGTGATCTTTGATATCGACAATGAATCGTATGTAGCGAAATCAGGAGACCGTTTTGCAGAAGCTCCTGTAGGGGTTGTCGGCTATGGTTTCGGAAACTATAAAGTATTTACTTCTGCCGGACAACTTCCGGAATTGATTGAAGTGGATCACCCAAGTGAAGTCACAACAATCGAACAAGCTGAAGAGAAATTAACAGTCGCTACGTACAATATTGAGAACTTCTCAGCGAACGTATCAGAAACATCGAATGCCAAAGCTGCGCGTATTGCTGAATCATTTGTAGTGGATATGAAGTCTCCAGACATTATCGGACTTGTAGAAGTACAAGATAACGACGGGTCGACTCCTTCCAACAACTCAGATGCATCTCAATCGTATGAGCGTCTAATCGCAGCAATCAAAGCAGCGGGCGGACCTACGTACTCGTACACAGATATCGCACCTGTCTATAACCAAGATGGTGGACAACCTGGCGGAAACATCCGTGTTGGTTACCTATACAATGCAGAACGCGTTGACTTAGTTGCAGGAACGAAGGGTGGATCGACGGAAGCCGTTCAGTGGACAGAAGACGGTTCATTGACACTGAACCCAGGTCGTATCCTTGACCTTCCACAACCAAACACACGTAAACCACTGGCTGCTGAATTTATGTTCAATGGCGAAAAAGTAGTCGTCATCACAGCACACTTAAACTCTAAATCAGGTGACCAAGGTCTATTTGGTAAGAACCAACCACCAGTTCTTGGTTCAGAAGAAGAGCGTATCCAATTAGCTGCAATGATCAATAGTTTCATTCAACGTGGACTTGAAAAAGATCCAAATTTAAATGTCGTAGTAGCTGGAGATATGAATGATTTCGAATTCACACCAACATTAACTGCGCTTAAAGGCGATATCTTAGTCAACATGATTGAACAAGTTCCGGTAGAAGATCGTTTCACGTACTACTACCAAGGAAACAACCAAGTTCTTGACCACATCCTAGTCACTAAGAACTTACTTGCGAACACAGTCGTAGACATTCTTCACATCAATGCAAACAAAATGGAAGAGCATGGCCGTGCATCTGACCACGATCCAATTCTTATCCAGATTGACTTTACAAAAGAAGTAGTTCCACCAATTCCACCACTAACCTATGACCGTTATGTGGAATACAGCAATACGAAAACAGGCAAGATTGTCATTGCGACACCTAAAACTCACTTAACAGTTGGAGACAATGTCCGTATTAATAACGGCATTGAAATCAAATCTCAAGTTGCAGGAATCACAGGTTCCGGACTTGCAGATCGCACAGTCCTGCTGAACCCAAATAAACCAAATGCCCAGTATGACTTTGAAGGCACGGTTGTCAAAGAGGTCGTCATCTCAGGCAAACAACAAACTGAAATTCGCAACGCGGAAAATGTAGGGAAGTTCACCTACGCGAAAGGAGCAAGTGAGAAACAAGTCACGTTCCTTACGACGTCTCCAACCGTAGAGCAACCTGAAACTCCGGATGAGCCAGTTGACCCGGAGACACCTGAGGAGCCGACTGAACCGGAAGAGCCAACGAATCCGGAGGAACCAGGTACGCCATCAGGTGACTACAACACAGCAAATGGCTACTATTCCGGCCTGGAAGGTCTTGAAGGAGACGCACTAAAAGCTGCTCTCCATAACATTATCGATGAACAAATCGTTTTATCCTATAATCAAGTATGGACCGCTTTAAAATATACGGATGAAGACCCTAACAACACGAATAACGTGAAATTGTTCTATTCTGGTATTTCTCGTTCGAAAGACTTGAACGGTGGGAACGTGGGGAACTGGAACCGCGAGCACGTGTGGGCGCAATCACATGGGAATTTCGGGACATCAAACGGTCCGGGAACAGACATCCATCACTTGCGTGCAACAGACGTCCAAGTAAATAGCTCACGCGGCAATTTAGATTTTGACTGGGGTGGAAGCTCAGTCGTCAACTGTCCAGACTGTAAGCGCGATAGCGATTCATTTGAGCCACCAACTTCAGTCAAAGGTGACGTCGCTCGCATGTTGTTCTACATGGCCACGCGTTATGAAGCAGAAGACGGTGTGGACTTAGAACTGAATGAAAAAGTAAACAATGGAACGGCCCCGTACCATGGGAAACTATCTGTACTCCTAGAGTGGCACAAACTGGATCCAGTCGATGCAACAGAAATCGAGCGCAATAACCGCATCTACGAAGCACAAGAAAACCGCAACCCATTCATCGACAACCCACAGTGGGCTGAGATGATTTGGAATTAAACGACAGAATCTGAAAGAGCCTGCAGCTGCAGGCTCTTTTTCTGATGATCGGTGGTATCTCAGTTGATATCCTCCATATCACCCTTAAGAGTGACAAACTCACTATCACGCCGCCCTTCCTAGTAAGTGGTTCGCCCATTAATAGATCTTAAAGTGGGGAAGAGCTTTCTAGGAAACCCTTTCCTAGTCTGTCGTAGTACCACCTATTGAAACCAAACGACCCATTGATTGATACCAAACCCTTCGCCAAATGATACCAAACACCCTTAGAACGGCATACCCCGACCCTCCCCGGACCAAACACTCCCTCAAAGTGACCCAAAACCCTAACTCATTGATACCAAACGCCACCCTCATTCAACCCAAAGCCTCAAAAACTATCCGCAAACATCAACCGCATCTATGATTCCCACCCTCATTTAGCACTTCCTAGAAAGTCCTACCCCCATTTAAGCCATTAAATGCTCAACCCCTTTCTAGAAAGAACGCAGGGGGAAACCCTCTATTATAAAAAGATTACTAAAATCAACGTTCATATTTCCCGTTTAATCAATCAAGTAGTAGACTAAAAGAAGAAGGGAGGAAATATATGCCAGACTATATCAAATTGAAAATGAAGGAACGAACCATCCCCATAGAAATAGAGGGACTTCATGAATTGCTTCGCCGAATACCCGCTACAGATGGGAAAGCAAAAGCCTATTTACTTCAACAACTGGCCCGTATGGAAGCGGGACATAGAGGAGAAGTGAAAGTCGATCAGAAATT
Source organism: Chryseomicrobium palamuruense (assembly GCF_042649045.1). NCBI lineage: Bacteria > Bacillati > Bacillota > Bacilli > Caryophanales > Caryophanaceae > Chryseomicrobium > Chryseomicrobium palamuruense. The sequence goes on from NZ_JBHSEF010000009.1 coordinate 464,713, forward strand.
GATGACATTGCCAATGCCTTATCTGCACGAGGTGATTCCGAATTTCACGACACGAAATAGCTACGGGTCGCATTACCAATTAGACACGGTGCTTGTGACGAATCGGTACGTACTTTATCTGGAAGTGAAAAATATTCGGGGAACCATTGAATTTACGACAAACCCACAGCAACTGAAACGTACTCTAGAAGGAAAAGTCGATTTCATGTCCTGCCCGCTTGTCCAAACAAAACGAAATCACCAGTCGCTGCAGTATCTCATCCGTCAGTACAACTCGAAACTTCCGGTATTTTCAGCAATTGTCTTCACCAGTTCATCCGCCACAGTTATCTCCCAGCAACATGAGGTACAGATTGTGTACCGTCGCCAGCTTGACCATTACCTCGGTAAGCTGAATACCCTCCCAGAGATCCTGGACAAACCATCATTCCAAAAACTTGTGAAGAAACTTAAACAGGTCACACAAAATTTCCATCCAGAAGCCCTAGTCGTGCGCTATAATATGGATCCTGCCTACCTGCGGACAGGCATATTCTGCACATCGTGTGGAGGTCACATGGTCCCGTCAACTCCATCCTACAAGTGCAGTGCGTGTCATAAAGCGGATCCATTGTCTTTACGACGAACGATCAGGGCATTGTTCACCATTTTAGGGCCGCACCAACAGGTCCGGAATTTTAAACACCATATGGCGCTTTCAAACAAAGGTCCCATCATCCGGTCATTGAAGCATTTACCTACCGAGCGAGTTGGTACCACTAAAAATTCAGTATATTCACTAAAACCCAAATAAACAGTCGCCGCATTCTCCCGTAGAGTGCGGCGACTGTTTCACTCTAAAAGCTGAAGTGGGGAAGAGCTTTCTAGGAAACCCTTTCCTAGTCTGTCGTAGTACCACCTATTGCTACCAAACGACCCCTTGATTGATACCAAAGCCTTCGTCAAAAGATACCAAACCTTCACAGAAAAGCTTGCCCCGACCCTCCCCGGACCAAACACTCCCTCAAAGTGACCCTATCGTCCTCCTCATTGATACCAAACGCCACCCCCATTCAACCCAAAGCCCCCAAAAACTACCCGCAAACACCAATCGCCCCCACATTCCCACCGCACCACTAGCAAGCCCTCCCCAAATAAAGCCCTTAAAGTGTTAACCCCTTTCTAAAAAACACACAAAAAAACAGCCCTTATCGGACCGTCTCCATTGCCTTCATTTCTGCTTTCATCTTTTCCGCCTTATACACGGGTACTTCTTTCTTTAAAACCGCAATGAACGCTTTCACTACTTCCGGGTCAAACTGGGTTCCAGCATGAGTCTGAAGGAGTTGCTTGGCTTCATTAGGCGACCGTTGACTCTGATAAATTCGGTGAGTTGTCACGGCATCGTATGTATCCGCAACTGCTAAAATGCGACCGGCAAGCGGAATATCTTTTCCTTTTAAGCCTTTAGGGTACCCCCATCCATCGTAGCGCTCATGATGATAAAGAACGCAATCATGGACAACTTGATTTTTCATGTACGGTACATTCTGCAAGAGAGCAACACCTTGTTCGGGATGCTTTTTAATTTCTTCAAACTCACCAGGAGTCAATCGGTCCGGCTTTAAAAGAATGTGATCCGGAACGCCGATCTTTCCTATGTCATGCAGGAGACCACCGGTGTATAAATCGCGTTGCATCTCTTTAGAAAGATTCATTTCTTTAGCGATGGCAAGGGCATGTTCAGCCACATGGCGAGAATGTACAGCTGTATAATGATCTTTCATCTGGATGATCTGCAGGAATGAATAGATACTTCGAAAATGCAATTCTCTTCCTTCTTTCAAAGAAACGACTAATTTCGACACAATAATACCTGAACACAAATAAATAATAAATTCAATCACTAACATCACGAGGTAATAATCATTGGAATGTTGGATGTACGAAACGTAATTCAGAAGGGCGAGCGATAGTGTAAATAGTCCAATTAATACTACATTCTTAAACATCAAGCTAAATAATATAATCAAAAGTACGTATAGAGTAAAGCTTCGATGATTTGGCATGGCAATCATTTCAATATAAATAACAAGGGGAGTAAGAGATAACAATAATAGTGTAATCAATTTTTTATTCTCAGAAAACCGCAATAAACAGTCAATCACTACGGATCCGCTTCGAGGCGTAATTAATTGGTGCGTATCAAGTGGTTGAGTATTTGGGTCAATTCGTTTCATGAAAACACCTCATTGTCAAATAATTATATCTACTTAAGAAGAGTATACAATATAAGGGTATAAAAAGTAATGTCTTTTATAAGAACTTTCTTTCTAAAATATAAGCCTTTTGATACACTGAAAATTAATGAATAGTCACATATTACTTTTGGAAAGGACAGTGTCTATGACCTCTACCCTTCCAATTTGGTATCAAGCTTTTCAAAAATCACCTTGTCCCACCTTTATCATTGAGTCTAATGAGAAGATTCCTTCTATTAGAAGCGGCAGGCTATCTTCTCAACGTTCACTTAGGAATCAGTATCGCGATTGCCCCACAAGATACGTGTGATGTGCATGAACTAGTAAGGTTCGCTGACCAAGCCCTTTATCGCTCAAAAGGAAAAGGTGCATCCCCAACCCGCACGACATGGTCCTATTACCATCAAATCAAAAATGATGATCACTCTTGATTCAGAACCCGCCTATTCCTATAGGTGGGTTCAATTTATGGCATAAATAAATGTCTGCTGCATAATCATATATATCTCCAATTCACTTCGCCAAATCCCACCAAAATACCTTAAAAATTTCCTGCCCATCCCCTATATTTCCCTATATACGAAACCCTTACGAGGCCCTATAATAAATGAAGCCGACCACAAAGCCGGTCAAACTAAACACCCCAGGAGGAAACTTTACTTGAAAAAATGGATCAGCAGTCTGACGCTGATGTTTTTGCTCCTGCTCGCACCGACTGTTGGTGCAGCACCGCACACATACACAGACGTACCCAAAACACACCCAGCCTACAACGATATCCAGCTGCTCGTTGAAAAAGGCGTCGCTCAAAAGACCTCAAGCTACAACTTGACCAAAACGATGACGCGTGAAGACGTGGCAGTAATGGTCGCAAAAGCCCTCAACCTAGACGGCACTCAAACCACCACCAAATTCAAAGACATCCCAGCCTCCCACCGAGCATCCGGCTACATTGACGCAGCCGTGAAAGCAGGCGTGATTACCGGATATACAGACGGTACATTCCGTCCACTCGAACCTGTGACGCGTGGCCAAATGGCGGCCTTCCTTGTTCGTGGTTTTAAGCTCAATACACAAGCGGCAGTAAAATTTAAAGACGTCACACCTTCTATGATGGCGTATCCGTTCGTCAGCAAACTGGTGGCAGCCAAAGTCACACTTGGTTATTCAAATGGCACATTCCGTCCAAACGACACCGTGAAAAAAGACCAAATGTCGATGTTCATGGCACGTGCGATTCGCGTAGCGGAAGGGAGCACGCCTACACCACCTGGCGAACTGACTGTAAAAGAAATCGTCCAGCAAAATGACGAAAAAGTCGTCTTACTTGATATGACTTCTCGCTGGGGAGACATGCAGGGAAGTGGTATCTTGATTGGTAATGGCCTGATCTTGACGAATCATCATGTCATTGACCAAGCAACTTCCGGAACGGTCACGTTCTACAACGGAAAAGTTCTAAATCTCGCGGGAATCGTAGCGGAAGATGAGGCCAATGATTACGCCATCCTAAAAGTAGCGGCACCATACTCGACTGCAGGCGTTAAAATCCGCCCATCAAGTTCAGGACTTGCAAAAGGAGATGAAGTGGTGGCTATCGGTAGTCCACTTGGTCTTCAAAACACAGTTTCCACAGGTGTCATCAGCTCGATTCGTAACTGGGAAGGCATGCCGGTTATCCAAACGACAGCGGATATCGACTACGGAAGCTCGGGCGGCGCGCTCTTCAACCGTTTAGGTGAGCTGATCGGTGTCACCACTTCTGGATATGACTCGACAGCGAACCTCAACTTCGCCCTTGCATCAGAAGCATTCTACGCGAATGTACAAAGTTACACAAAACAAAGCTATGCAAGCATTCCAGCTAGTTTTACAGACTACATCAATGAACTAGATGTACCTAATGTCGGCGGTCTCGAAATCGGCATGTCCCAAGCTGAAGTGAAGGCTCTGAACCTAGGTGGCAAATTGGAACAATACGAAGACGCGATGTACTATACAGGTGCAACGATTCTCGGCTCCACGGCGGACATCTACTTAATGTTCATCAATGACAACCTTGTCTGGATCGATATTCTGCACGACGAAGGCTACGGTATCATGGACAAACCAACCGCGGAAGCATACTTTGAGAAAATGTATGCAGAAATGGCTGCTCTCGAAGGAGAAGCGGACGAAATCGACCGAGACTGGACGATGGACGAGTATGGCGCAGAAGCATGGGAAGCCTACTGGATCCGGGAAGATTTCGACATCATGATCGCCGTTGCCATGTACGAGGACGGTTCGATGAGTGGCATCACCGTAACACTTTCTGGACTCTTCGAAGAATAATTAAAAATAATTTTAAATTCAGTGTAACTTTTTTCATACTGTTGCGTACTATATAAAGCCAACCATTGTCAGGCGGAACACAGGCACTGTCCAACCGGTGCCTGTCTTTCCAAGTACATATTTGGTAACCAACCTTTTTATATCTCTTTTGGCCAACTTCCCCCGTGGAAGTTGGTTTTTCTTTTTGTCATGGCGGGGGAGCGACCGAGGGATTGGAAAGACTCCCGCGGTCGCGTTAAGCATACTTCTTTTACTTGATAAAAGCAGGACAACAGACGTGACCGTCGGAGTCACTTAATCCGTCGGTCACTGTACGCTAACCCAGAAGCAGGACAACAGACGTGACCGTCGGAGTCACTTAATCCGTCGGTCACTGTACGCTAACCCAAAAGCAGGACAACAGACGTGACCGTCGGAGTCACTTAATCCGTCGGTCACTGTACACTAACCCAAAAGCAGGACAACAGACGTGACCGTCGGAGTCACTTAATCCGTCGGTCACTGTACGCCAACCCAAAAGCAGGACAACAGACGTGACCGTCGGAGTCACTTAATCCGTCGGTCACTGTACACCAGAACACCAAAAAACCACCACCCTCATTGGGCAGTGGTTACGTTTGAAAATATTCTAGTAGAAACGGGAAACTTTCTTAGTTCCCTGCACGTTCCATAAATAACTTGAGTTCAGTTGTCTTCACGTGGCCATCTACACCAAATCTACCATCGCCCATACCGCGAGTGATCCCGTTTTGTGCTAAGCGGTCGATGTGTGGCTCCATCCAGCTAGGAGAAGGAACATCTGAGAAGCTTACAGAAGCGCCTACTTGTCCTAAGTCATATGCTTTATCCAACATTTTCGCCATTTCTGAACGTTTTACTCTTTCGCTAGGTTTGAACTGTCCAGCGTTTCCAGCAATAATTCCACGCTCTTGAAGAGCAAAAACTGCGTCAGCGTATGATGCAGAAGCACTTACATCACTGAATCCAGCAGCTGAACCAGAAGACTGTAAATTCAAGTCATCTGCGATTGCTACTGCAATCTCAGCACGAGTAGAATACTGAACTGACGCCGCTGCTGTTGTAACCGTTCCAGCAGAACCGAAGTTCGCTACACGTTTTGCGCCAATATAACGCTTGCCCCAGTAGTAAGGGTCGTTGATAGAATCAATGGCGATTCCTTTTGAGTTTGTTGCACCGATCATTCTTCCGCCGCCAATGTAAATCGCAACATGAGAAATACCAGAGCCGGATGTGTTAAAGAAAACGAGGTCTCCAGCTTGTAAGTTCGCTTTTGAAACCGTAGTTCCAGCGGCCCACTGTGAACGTGAGTCACGTGGAAGTGAAATCCCTAAGTTTTTGTAAACTAATTGTGTATACCCTGAGCAATCAAATCCTGCTGCAGTTGTTCCGCCGCTGCGGTAAGGTGTTCCGATATATTTAGAAGCTTCTGCTGTTAATTGTGCAGAAGATGCTGCGTCCGTGGTTAGTGTGCCAGTAAATAACGATCCGACTAAAGCTGCGCTTAATGCCGTGACTTGAATCAATTTCTTCATTTCCCTGGTAGTGCTCCCTTCGAGTTCAAAAGTTTCTCTGTAAAAAATCTCTGCGCTTAGCTTAACACGGATACCCACTTTTTAATTTTACAGAAATATTTCATTTGTGTTACATAGGTTTAGGACGCTATCAAACAGGTAATAATATATAATTTGACACAAATCAATCAACAAAATATGGTAAACTATCAAAAGAAACCAAATGACACCATGGAGGAACGACATGAAAAAGTGGATTACACTCATTGCCGCACTACTCGCAACACTTCTTTTCGCTTCATCTGCCTCGGCTACCTACTATAAAGACGTCACGTATACCCACTGGGCTTATCAAGATATTCAGTTCATGACGAAGCACCGGATTATCAATGGCTATTCAACGGGCCAATTCAAACCTGGAGCGACAATTACTCGAAAAGATGCCGCTGTCATGATGGTAAGAGCTTTGCAGCTAGATGACGTAACGAAACCTGTCCCGTTAAAAGACATGCGCAACACATCACCGGGCTACCGAGAAGTGCAAATTGCGCTCCAGCAAAAATGGTTCTCTACATATGAAGACGAATTCAAGCCAAATGCAATCTTGACACGCGATGAAATGGCGAAAGCTCTCGCCACCGCCTTTGCGTATGAAGGAAACGGCACATCCGTCTTCACTGACGTCCCATATAATCATCCATATTATCCATACATAGATGCTATCCTTGCATTCGAAGTAACGGAAGGTTACACCGACAAAACCTATCGTCCACTAGAACTTGTCACTCGTGCCCAGTTCAGTGCATTCTTATCCCGAGTATTCCATCAACCGATTGCGTATGAACTGCGTTCCGGGGGAGAAGTCGTCTATACAGATGCCTCTCTTGACCGTACCATTGATATGGCGGCCTTCTATAATGATGGAACTATCCATCCGCAAGATAACCGGTTCATGAACTTTTCACAAGAACTCTCAAGCGCCAACAAAACCGATATCAAAGCAGGGGCTCTTATCTATAACGGTCTGACCGAGAATGACTCGTTCACAACAGACTTCTTTGATTCGTATTTAAGCTATCAAGACCCTTCCGGAAGCGCGCAGGCGATGTTTGATTCGTTCGTCGTGCTCGGACTTCGCTATCCGGGCGGAGAATTTGCCGAAACGGCTCGTAACAACGCCCATTACCGTGACTACCAGTGGTACATCGAACGTACCTATCAGCAAGACGGGGCTCTTCACCAATTGAACGAAGCAGCGAAACTGCAGAACCGCCAAGTAGATGTCTATTTGACGATTCCATATCCAAAACGTAACGGCATCATTGAAGACTTGAATGGTCGCCAATTTGAAGTCGACAACTATACTCGAAGCGATCTGACGCGTTGGTATGTGGATCAAATGATCACACGATGGAACCAAGCAGGATTCTCGAATATCAACTTCAAAGGGTTCTACTGGTTGAATGAAACGGTTAAAGTCGATAGCGATGGTGCATTACTGAGCTCACTGAGTGCGCATATCCGCAAATACCAAAAGAAGTTTGTCTATGCACCACACGCAACGTCAACCAACTTTAAAAAATGGCAAAACTATAGTTTTGACGCAGCATTCCTTCAACCAAATGCGTTCAGAACAAGTGTCAAGAACAAAGAAGAACGGTTACACCGTGCGTTTGTCAATGCACAGATTTACGGAAGCGGGATCACGCTTGAAGTAAATTCATATGGTCCGCATCAAATCGATGAGGGGCAAGAAGCATGGGATCTCTATATGAACTTCGCTGCCAGATATGATTTGAAAAATTCAAGTTTCTTATTCTATCAAGACCGAGATATGATTCACCGGATGCGCACATATGATCATCCGACATACAACCAATGGTACAAAGATATCCAATTGAACTTGTTCCAACCGAACGATATTACAGAAGGACAATAGGCCTATAAAAAATATATTGATGCCAAAAAATAAGTCGTATTTCCCAACTATGGGTCTATACAGTGTCAGGAATCAGTATGATATACTAATTTTTATGAGATTCTATAGCTAGAGGGTGAACATACGATGGAAGAAACAGTTCGAAAAAAACGTAAAGTAAAGGTCGTCCCGAAGAAAAAATCACGAAAGAAACTATGGGTTATTTTGGGCTCCATTCTGACTTTATTGTTACTGGCAGGGGGCACCGTGTATTATTTCTTGGCGTTAAAAGAGTACGACATTGCAGATACGGAAGTCGAAGAAATTGTTCGTGAACCGTACGTCATTGAATTACCAGACGGTACAGTACTGAAAATCGACGACCAAGGAAATGTCATCGAAGACGGAGAGGCAGAAGGTAATAACTTCGCTTCTGCGGATACGTCATCGAGTGATTCTAATGGAACATCCACTGGTGATGCTTCATCAAATGATTCGTCTGGTTCAACTGACAATGGGACTGGGTCGACAGGTTCAGGAACAACGGGATCTTCAGGATCCGGTTCTTCTGGAGGAAGTGGTTCCGGCTCAGGCGGTGGTTCCACTGGAGGTTCTTCTGGAGGAAGTGGTTCTGGCTCGAGCGGTGGTTCCACTGGTGGTTCCGGTGAACAAGCAACGGTAACTGTTGCAAGCATCAAATCAAAATATGAGCCAACATTTGCTGCACTTGAAGGACAAGCCGACACAAAACTAAACGCTTTGATCGGTCGTGCGAAAACGGAATATGTATCAAAAAGTAACACAGAAGAAGGCGTCAGTTATGCTTACTTCTTCAACAAATACAACGCTGCCGCTCGTGAACTTGAAGCCAATACAGACGGGGCCTTCTACGCACTTCTTGGTGCTATCAAGAATGACCTGAAGAAAAACGGCTTCTCCGAAGGCTACGCTGACAGCTTCGTCTCCGACTACGAAGCCCGTAAAGCCGAACGCCGCAACAGTATCCTTTCACAAGTACGCTAACGTTGGATAAGTAAGAAGAGCATTTATTCAAAAAAGAATGAATTATAAAGAATTCGTTTTTAATTGCTATATAGAAATATCGAGAAAAGGACCGACTCCTAGAGCATCAGAGGATTCCGAAGACCTCGCAGTGGGGAGCAAAGCACAAGCTTTGGGTAACCACGAGGAGGCTTCGGGATACGTGCTCAGGAATGCGGTCCTTTTCCTTTTCATGAAATTTTGTTAATGTTTGACACTTCCTATGCTATACTACTACAAGTAAACCAAATGACCGATAAAGGAGACACAGGCACGAATGGAAGAAACGATTAGTTTGCAAGACCTATTTAAAGTGCTGAAGAAGCGATTGTGGATGATTATTTCCCTCATTGCATTAGGCTTGCTTGCGGCCGGCTTAATCAGTTACTTAGTATTAACACCCGTCTACCAAGCTACAACACAGATTTTAGTGAATAAAAAAGAAGAGACGACCGAGCTTCCTCAGTTCTCCTCACAAGACATTCAAACAAACCTGCAATTAATTAATACATATAACGGGATTATCAAAAGCCCGGCCATTTTAAATATAGTGATTGAACGTTTAGCGCTGGATACAACGCCCACTCAATTAACGAATTTAATCACAGTAAACAATGAACAAAACTCACAAATTATCAATATCAGTGTGCAAGATACCGAGCATTTTAGAGCGGTAGATATTGCGAACATGACTGCAGAAGTATTCCAAGAAGAAGTCGTTGAACTCATGAACGTGAATAATGTCAACATTCTATCACCTGCAGTACATATGGACAATCCATCTCCAATCAAACCAAATCCAATGCTGAACATGGCCATTGCAGCTGTTGTTGGATTAATGCTAGGCGTAGGTATCGCATTCTTGCTTGAGTATTTAGATACAAGTGTTCGCACAGAGCAAGATGTAGAAGAAAGTCTAGGTCTTCCGGTATTAGGACTGATTGGATCGATTCCGGAAGAAACAGGTACGAAGACAACACGCAGGAAGAAGGTGTAGCTGATGGCAAAGAAAAATAAAGTCGTGGTCGAACAATCACGAAAAATTGTTGTCGAAACACACCCGAAATCATTAATCAGTGAACAGTATCGGACGACACGTACGAATATCAACTTCTCTGTCCCTGCTGGTGAACTTCGTACATTGTTGTTTACGTCTTCTGTTCAAGCAGAAGGGAAATCGACGACGTCTGTTAACTTGGCTCATTTGTTTGCGCAAGAAGGAAAGAAAGTCATATTTATCGACTGTGATATGCGGAAACCGACGCTTCACTTGACGATGCACAGTGACAACACAATGGGTCTTTCCAACTTTTTGACGGCCCAAGGTACGCTTGACCAAGTAATCAAGCATACAGAGGGATCGAACCTTTCGTTCATTACAAGTGGTCCAATCCCACCAAACCCATCTGAACTGATTGCGTCGAATAAATTTAATGAGCTAGTTGCTACATTGAAAGAAGAGTATGATATGGTCATTTTTGATGCGCCACCACTTCTTTCTGTTACCGATGCACAGATTCTAGCCAATAAAGCAGATGGCACAATTTTGGTCATCCGCTCTGGTAATACGGATAAAGAGAGCGCACGTCGTGCAAAAGAACTTCTTGAGGCATCGCAGGCGAAAGTACTGGGTGTCATCCTTAATCAATACAAGTTTGAGAAAGAACATTACTACTATTACCAATATTACGGTGAAGAAGAATAAGAGCATGCGTGCTCTTTTTTTTATAACTACATTCAAACCTTGGGTCTGTGAAGAGACAATTTAAAATCCGCGCAAACCACTTCGCTTTCCTGAGCGAGAATCCTCAAGCCTCCTCGTGGGTACCCGAAGCTTGCGCTTCGCTCACCACTGTGGGGTCTTGAGAATCCTCTGATGCTCTAGGAGTCATCGTGGCTTGCGTGAATTTATTCTCTTGCTAAAGAATGAATGTAGTTAGAAGAACATTTCATGAGAGAGGAGTCTATACAATGATCGATATGCATGCACACATCATTTGGGGAGTGGATGATGGGCCAAAGACGTTTGAGGAGACGCAACAGTTGATTCGACTAGCAGAAAAAGAGGGGATAGAGCAGATTGTTGCTACTTCTCATGCACTGCATCCTTCGTACCATGCGGACATAGAAGAAGTGAAAGAAAAGCTCCAGCTGCTTACGGAGTGGATTAAGAGTGAGAACATACAGATGCAAGTATATTTAGGACATGAAATACGCGTTACAGAAAACATCATGGTTGAGATTAAGAGTCAACAAGTAGCGACATTAAATAATACGAATTATGTCCTGATTGAATTTCCATCTGCAACTGTCCCACTCTTTGCAAAAGAAATTGTGAAACAACTAGTGAATCAGGGGTATTTCCCGATTATTGCCCATCCTGAACGAAATAAGCTTCTTGCAAATCAACCGGCTAAGTTAAAAGAGTTGATTGATTTAGGAGCCTATGCACAAGTGACAGCAGGCACAATAGCAGGGGCATTTGGGAAAGACGTGCAAAAGATTGCTTTACGAATGATTGATGAAGGACTTATACATTGTTATGGGTCTGATGTACATAATGATTCAACACGAGATTTCAAATTCGACGACGGGTTATCCTATTTAGAAAACAAAAATCGACAAGAATTCGTAGAGTACTTGCTCGAAAATAACGAAAGACTGTTGGAAAATAAAGTTTTACTGAAAATTGAGAAGAAAGAAACGGTTTTAAATCGATTATTTGGATTTAAATCAAAAAAATTGTAATTCAGACATATATTTAGAAGGGGTGTTTGTCGAATTGCGCGGTTTGTATGGAAATTTAATAAATAAACAAGTGAATTGTCGCATTGACTTTCGATTTAACTATTGGGATGGTGTAAAAATCCATATAATACATTCCGAAGAACCTAGGTTAATGGTATAATTCCTACAAGATTATAAGGGAAAGGAGGCTACCATGTGTCGCTGAAACGACGGATGTCTGCTCTTATTTTCATAGATTCAATTATTGTCTTATTTTCAATTTTTATCGGTTATTTCTTCTTATATCCTGTCGATAATCCTTTCGCGCAAAGTTATTTGCTCGTTAGTTCACTCGCGATTTTTATGGCCCATAATGCATTTGCGATGTTCTTCGGACTCTATAAGAAAGTCTGGGAGTATGCATCCATTCGAGAACTGGTGTCGATTGCTTTAGCAGTTACATTGTCGATTGTTGTAGTAGCAGCAGCACAACTTATCTTCACGGGGAATGTGATGATGCGGGCATTGATCATTACGTGGATGTTACATATTATCTTGATCGGTGGGTCACGACTATCATGGCGAGTCTTCCGAGATAGTGTCGTCCCTCGTGTAAAGAACACGAACAAGAAACGCACAATTATTATCGGAGCGGGTTCAGCAGGAACCATGGTCGCTCGTCAGTTACTACGTAGCTACGACTCTCCATTACATCCGGTGGCGTTTATTGATGACAACAAAAACCGAGCAGGTCTTGAGATTCTCGGCATGCCGGTATTAACAGATACAGCACAACTAAAAGAACATGTGCATCAGCTGAATGCGGAGCATATCATTATTGCGATTCCTTCTCTCGATAAGACGACTTCAGCTGTTCTTCAACAGCGAGCGGTGGATACGGGTGTGAAGGTGCAGGCGATGCCACTGATTGAAGACTTGTTAACTGGGAAAGTATCAGTGAGTGATATCAAAGATGTCAAGATCGAGGATCTTCTTGGACGTGAAGAAGTCCAACTGGATCTTGGCGCCATCTCTGAGAAACTGACAGGCAAGACGATTCTTGTCACGGGTGCCGGAGGGTCGATTGGTTCGGAGATTTGTCGGCAGGTGCTACGTTTTAATCCGAAACAATTGTTGTTAGTCGGGCACGGAGAGAATTCCATTTACTTAATTGACATGGAACTCCGAGATAAGGTTCCCGCAGGAACGGAGATTCTTCCTATTATCGCCAATGTCCAAGACCGAGAGCGTATTTTTACCATAATGGAAACATACAGTCCGGATGTGATTTATCATGCAGCAGCGCATAAGCATGTTCCACTGATGGAGTCGAATCCGTTCGAAGCGGTGAAGAACAATATTTACGGGACGAAGAATGTGGCTGAAGCAGCGGATACATTTGGTGTCGGGCATTTTGTTTTAGTATCTACTGATAAAGCAGTCAATCCACCGAATGTCATGGGGGCGACGAAGCGATTTGCGGAGATGATCGTGCAGAATTTAGCGAAGACGAGTAAGACAAACTTTGCAGCAGTACGATTCGGAAATGTGTTAGGGTCACGTGGTTCAGTGGTGCCGCTGTTTAAGAAGCAGATTGCAGCAGGTGGGCCGGTGACGGTGACGGATGCAGAGATGACAAGGTATTTTATGACGATACCGGAAGCATCACGGCTTGTGATTCAGGCAGGGACGTTAGCCAAGGGTGGCGAGGTGTTTGTGTTGGATATGGGTGAGCCGGTGAAGATTGTGGATTTGGCGAAAAATGTCATACAGTTGTCAGGTTATACGGTGGACGAAATAGGTATCAAATTCTCGGGGATAAGACCAGGTGAGAAGATGTATGAAGAGCTACTTGATCCGGCGGAGATTCAACAAGGTTTCGTATTTCCTAAGATTCATATTGGGCGGGCGACGCCGATATCGAGCAGTGAACTTGCGTATGTGTTAGAAAAAATACCTGGGATGACTCCTTCGGAGTTGAAAGGCGTTTTGGTTGGGTTGGCGAATCGGAAGAATGTGGGGAGTTTGATGGAGAGGAAGCAGGTTGTGGAGGCTGAGGTTTTGCAATCTGTTTGAGGGCGGTCCTTCGGACTTTTTAAGAGATTTAAAGAAGCATCACCTTCGGTGCTGTAGGAGGAAAAGAGAATGGTAAAAGTTAAAAAAGCAATCATTCCTGCTGCAGGATTGGGGACAAGATTCTTACCTGCAACTAAGGCAATGCCAAAAGAGATGTTACCGATTGTTGATAAACCAACGATTCAGTACATAGTTGAAGAGGCAATAGCATCAGGAATTGAAGATATTTTGATTGTAACTGGTAAAGGGAAGCGAGCGATTGAAGATCATTTCGATAATTCGTTGGAACTAGAGCAGTTATTAGAAAGTAAAGGGAAATTGGATGTTCTGGATGAAGTGAAAAAGTCAGCGAATGTTGAGATTCATTATATTCGTCAGAAGGAACCAAGAGGGTTAGGGCATGCAGTATGGTGTGCACGTAAGTTTATTGGGGATGAACCATTTGCGGTTCTGCTCGGTGATGATATTGTGGATGCGGAAGTGCCAGGGTTGAAGCAGTTGATGAATGAGTATGATAAGTTGGGACGTTCGGTGATTGGAGTTCAAACGGTTTCACCGGAGCAGACGCATCGGTATGGAATTGTTGACCCTTCGGTTCAGGACGGGAGACGTTATCAGGTAAATCGTTTTGTGGAGAAGCCAGAAGCAGGTACAGCACCTTCTAATCTGGCGATTATGGGTCGTTATATTTTGACTCCGGAAATTTTTGATATTTTGGAGAATCAGGAGACGGGTGCTGGTGGAGAGATTCAGTTAACGGATGCAATTCAGACGTTGAATGAGTCACAGTTTGTGTATGCGTATGACTTTGAAGGTACACGGTATGATGTGGGAGAGAAATTAGGGTTTATTCAGACGACGATTGAGATGGCTTTGAAGCGGCCGGAGTTGCGAGATGACCTGCTCGCTTATTTAGATAAGATTGTTGTGAAAGAGACTATATAATAGAAGGAACTCCTGCTAAACCTTCGGTATTTATAATAGATGAACCAGGATTGAATATGTGCAATGAGGTGAGGAGTATTAATCAAAAGGGTTATACTTTGGTCGAGTTGTTAGCGGTAATTGTGATTTTGGGAATTGTAGCATCTATTGCTACCTTTGGTATTAGTAATTTAATAGAGGCTAAGAAAGCTGGTGTATGTGATAGTACGAGGCTCGAATTGAAAAATCATTATGAAAGACATTTATCGTTACATAATGTGGATCATTCTCAAGTGATTTTTGATGAGTTTTTTAGAGAGAATATGGATGGTGTGATATGTCCTGAGGATGGTTTGATTGTTTATGAAGAAGGCGATGTAGAATGTTCAATTCATTCGGATCATGAGGATTCTGATGAAGAGGAAGAGGTGCCATTTTTGTAAGAGAGTTAATCCAGTCAGGTGCGGTGTGCCTGGCTGGTTGTTTTGTTATTAGGTGATGTCTCCTAATCTTTATCAATGGAGGTACTCGACTACTTTGTGGGAGTGATCCTTAGGCTAGTGTTGCCGGGGGAGTGGTGTGAGGGTGGGTTAGATGCCTGGTAAGCTCGTTTGAGCTGCTATTTGGTTTGGATAAACCTTTTCGGGTTTTGAGAAGGATTGAATGAATCAATGGAAGTGAGAATGTTACAGAGATAAACACAAGATATAGTGTGTGGGGAGTAAGGGAAATCAATGAATCACACGATATATAGATTTTATCTATAGTGTATACTGGTTATGGGGCCACTATGATGTAGATAAATTAGATACAAAACGCCCTTTTATAAATATATGGGTTATGAAAATGTTGATTTAACAGGCTTTTTAAGTAAGAGTATTCTGAAAACAGATTGAACAAATTCAAAGAATGGAGAACGCTATTAAGATATAGTTATAGAATGCTAGAATTACCAAGGATTTGGGCTGTTTTTTAAGAAAGTTTAAGTGTTTAAAAAGGGTGTAGGTAATACCATTCAATCGTAATGGGTTAAGTAATAAAATGGAATTAAGTGTTTATTGAATGGTGATGATTGATTGTGGAATGAGACGTGAGAATGTATGGTAGATAGAACCCATGGAAGTTAATGAATCTATATAAAGTAGGTGATCTGATGGATTCGAGAATAATCATGTATCAGTCTGTAGATGGTTTAACTAAAATAGAAACAAATTTTGATGGAGATACGGTATGGCTTTCAATAGACCAAATGGCTGATCTATTTCAGAGGGATAAGTCTACAATTTCACGACATATAAAAAATGTATTTACTGAAGAAGAGCTCGAACGTGATTCAGTTGTTGCAAAATTTGCAACAACTGCGACTGATGGTAAAACATATCAAGTTGACTACTATAACCTCGATGTTATAATCTCAGTCGGTTATCGGGTAAAGTCACTACGTGGGACACAATTTCGTATATGGGCTAACGGTATCTTAAAAGAGTATTTACAAAAAGGTTTTGCTATGAATGATGACCTCCTTAAGAATGCGGGAGGGGGTAATTATTTTCAGGAACTTCTAGAACGCATTAGAGATATTCGATCAAGTGAGAAAGTCTTCTATCGTCAAATACTTGATATTTATGCAACGAGTATAGATTATGATCCAAGAACATCTGAATCAACAGAGTTTTTCCAGATAGTACAGAATAAAATGCACTATGCAGCTCATGGTCACACAGCTGCAGAAGTTGTATATTTGCGTGCCGATGCAGAGAAGGAATTCATGGGAATGACATCTTTTGCTGGGAAAAGTTTAAGAAAAGCGGATGCCTCTGTTGCCAAGAATTATTTAAGTGAAGATGAGATGAAAATTTTGAATAGATTAGTTACTGCTTATTTAGAATTTGCTGAGCTACAGGCAATTAGACAAAGGCCTATGTATATGAAGGACTGGATAAAGAAATTGGATGACTTCATTAAAATGAGTGGTAGTGAATTGTTAAATCATGCGGGAAAAATTAGCCACGAAAAGGCAAAGCTTAAAGCAGAATCAGAGTATCAAAAATATAAAGAACATAGTAAAGATCAATTAACGCAAGTTGAACGAGACTTTATTGAACATGTGAAGACTACTCAGAAGCAGCTTGAACAAGGAAAAGGTAAGAAAGGTGGGAGATGAAAAATGTCGACCACCTCAGAATAGCTTTTGTTCTTATCGAAAAAGATAGGAACAGCTACGGACGTTGAAAATACGGCGTTTTGATGGGTTTGTTCTGATGTTACTAATTCGGTAAAAATGTATTTGATTGAATGTATATATGGAAGTGACTATCGTAATAAGATAAGACGCTGGAAGCCTTGGGACATAAGTGTTTCGGGTGTTTTTGGTAGTTTTTAAGGTTTGATTGAATGGTAGTTTAATAGGAAGAAACAAGGTAGAAATTAGTGTGGAAATGAAAATACTTCGTGATTGAATGTAGTTGATTGAATAGATATTACGAGGTGAGTATTGGAAATCGATAACAAAACACAATATGTAGTAGTTAAGTTGGTTTTATAACGGTTAAACATACTATATATTGATATTTTTATCTATTTCTCATATTGCATATTTAATGCGAGGTGGCTATCAGTAGTAGATAACAATTTTAGTGGTTTAGTAGTTGTTTGGAATGCAAGAATAACAGATTCCAATTAAGTCCTAATCTACTAAAATAATAACTTAACAAGGGAAGGAAGTCTAGAAGATGGAGTCTACAAAAGTGAAAGAAAGAATATTCCTCTCTTCACCACATATGAGTGATGAGGGTTATGAAATGCAATATATAAAGGAGGCTTTTGATACAAACTGGATTGCGCCCCTTGGTGAAAATGTAAATGGATTTGAAAGAGAACTAGCTGAGAAGGTTGGCTCTAAAGCTGCTGCAGCATTGTCTTCAGGAACAGCTGCTATTCATCTAGCTCTTAAAGCAGCAGGAGTGGGAGAAGGGGATATTGTCTTCTGTCCAACACTTACTTTCTCTGCTACTGCAAATCCAATCATCTATCAAAATGCTATTCCTGTATTTATCGATAGTGATTATGAAACTTGGAATATGAGCCCAAAAGCATTAGAAGAAGCTTTTGAAAAGTATCCAGAAGTAAAGGCAGTACTGGTAGTTCATCTATATGGTCTGTCAGCAGATATGGATAAAATTATGGAGATTTGTAAGAAGCATAATGTAGCGGTTATTGAAGATGCTGCTGAGTCTCTGGGTACTTACTATAAAGGTAAGCATACTGGGACTTTCGGTGACTATGGCATCTTCTCTTTTAATGGAAACAAGATTATTACAACTTCCGGGGGTGGAATGCTGGTTTCCAATAATGAAGAGAGAATTGCCAAGGTGAGATTTTGGGCAACTCAATCAAGGGACCAAGCTAGACACTATCAGCATAGCGAATTAGGGTTTAATTATCGAATGAGTAATGTTGTTGCGGGGATTGGTAGAGGGCAGCTTAAGGTGTTAGATCAGAGAGTTGCAAAGAAGAATTATATCTTAGAATTTTATAAGAGGGAGCTTGGTGGGCTTAAAGGTGTTGAATTCATGCCTAGTAATGAATGGGATGAACCGAATTATTGGCTAAGTTCCATTACGTTGACTGGTAAAGTACGACCAATTGATATATTTAATGCATTGGAAACAGAGAATATTGAGTCAAGGCCGATTTGGAAACCGATGCATATGCAGCCATTCTTTGAGAAATATGATTTTGTTGGTGAAGGTGTTTCGGAGAAATTGTTTGAGAATGGTGTTTGTTTGCCCTCTGATACGAAAATGTTGGATGAAGACTTAGAAAGAGTCGTTAAGATAATTAAAGGGTTGTGGGGATGAGCGGTGAGAACTTTAAACTTATTTATTAAAAGGTTAGTGGATATCATAGGAAGTGGTTTAGGATTGCTTATTATATCACCCCTGCTTCTTATTGTGGTTTTACTTATTAAACTCACAATGCCCGGTCCTATCTTCTTTAAACAAGAACGTGTAGGGAAAAATAAACGGTTATTTCAAATTTTAAAGTTCCGTACGATGAAGGTTGATACGGAAGCAGAAAAAGATTTAGATTTCTCAAAGGACAAAGATAGGTTAACAAGCATTGGTAAAATTCTAAGGAGGACAAAGATTGATGAACTTCCTCAACTTATTAATGTGTTGGTAGGTGATATGAGTTTAGTTGGACCTAGGCCAACGGTAATGAAACAAGTAGAGAAATATACAGAGTATCAGTTGAAACGACTTAACATGAGCCCAGGAATGACAGGACTTGCACAAGTGAACGGAAACATTACATTACCGTGGGAACAAAGGATTCAATATGATATTGAGTATATAGAAAATTTTTCAGTTTTACTAGATTGTAAAATACTCTTTAAAACAGTTGCTATAGTTTTATTTGGTGAAGAACGTTTCAATAAAGGGAAAAAACAAAATCAAAAAGTAATGTAGTTAATGATTAATATGTCAAAGTTTACTATTCGAGGAGATTGATATGAGGTCTATTCTAATTGGTTCTGTTGGTTCGAGTAAGGTGTTATTAGAAGAAATGATAAAGGTGAATTTTCCGATTGATATGGTTTATTCACTAGATGAAAAATATTCCTTGAATGTTTCGGGTTATGAACCAATCCATGAGTTGGCGGAAGCTAATAATATACCTTATAGGAAATTCAGGAAGATAAATGATGAAGAACATGTAAATGAAATAAAAAATATTAATCCAGATTATATATTTGTAATTGGATTGTCTCAGTTAGTAAAACGAGAGATTATAGATTCTGCGAAAAAAGGAGTAATAGGATTTCATCCTACGCCACTACCAAAGTATAGAGGTAGAGCAGCACTAGTATGGCAGATACTACTAGGTGTTACAGAGTCAGAGTGTTCACTTTTCTTTATCGATGAAGGTATGGACTCCGGCGATATTATTGGTCAGGAAAAATACACTATTACAGAAGAAGATTATGTAATAGATGTTATATATAAGTCTAGAGAAGCATTGAAAACATTGAGTAGAAGAGTACTTCCTAAAATTAAGGATGGATCGATAAAACCGATGCGTCAAAATGAGGAAGAAGCAACTTATTTATTAAAAAGAACACCTGAGGATGGAGTAATCAACTGGAATGAGCCAATTTCTAATATTTACCGGCTTATTAGAGCGACTTCAAAGCCTTTCCCGGGAGCTTTTTCCTACTACGATGGAAAAATTAAAACTATATTTTGGAAAGCTGAATGTATAGAGAATACCAAGTACATTGGAATACCAGGGCAAATTGCCAATATATCAAATGAATTTATAGATATTGTTTGCGTTGACGGTCTTCTTCGGGTTCATCATCTTGAGACGAATGAGGATGTGAAATTTATAATTGGGCATAAGTTTAATAAAAGTTAAATAGTTTGAAAATATATAGAGGTGGATATATGAAAATTTTAGTATTTGCACCACATAATGATGATGAGGTTTTGGGTGTAGGCGGAACGATGGCAAAGTATTCCAAGTTAGGTCATGAAGTGTATGTTTGTGAGGTTACGAGTGGAGATAATCCAGAAAGAGTTAAGTTGATTCAGGAAGAAGCGTTGAAGGCTCATAAATTGTTAGGAGTGAAAGAAACATTCTTTTTAGGATTACCTGTAATCCAATTAAGACATACACCAACTGTGAATATTAATTCTAAAATATTAGAAGTTGTTGAAAAAATAAAACCGAACATAGTATTTATACCTCATAAAGGTGATATGAACTTTGACCACGCAGAGGTAACATATAGCGCTATGGTAGCCTTACGCCCATTTAATAATCCTCAATTAAAAGCAATATATGCTTATGAAACATTATCGGAAACTGAGTGGAATACTCCTACTGTAGATAACGCATTTATTCCAAATGTCTGGAGCGACATTACTGATACGATAGGTCTTAAACTTAAGGCGATGGATTGTTTTAAAACACAAATTAAACAATTTCCACACCCTAGATCTTTAGATGCGATTGAAGCTCTTTCAAAGTTTAGAGGTTCAACAGTTTGTGTTGAAAATGCAGAGAGTTTTATGTTAATGAGGAGCATTTTATAGAAAAATTTATATTGGATAGTTTAATAGGATTATTAATATTTTGTTAATTATGGGTAATATATAAAGGCTTTTTATACGTAATGGAAGGGATGGGGAAATGATTAAAGGAGAAAAAGTATATCTTAGGCCTATTCTCAAGCAAGATATTACGTTCTTAAATGAATGGAAAAACGATGAGGAAACTTATCGATATTTAGGTGGGGGGTTTATGCCAACATCTATTGATCAACAAGAAAAGTGGATGGACTCTATGATAGATACTACAGGTAATAATAAGCGATTTATCATTTGTGATAATGAAAATTCACCTATCGGAATGGTAGGTTTATATAGTATTAATTGGATTCATCGTACCTGTGAAATAGGCCTTTACATTGGAAACAAAAGTACTCAGGGTAGAGGATACGGAAAAGAATCATGTAGATTAATCGAGCAGTTTGCGAAAGAGTATTTAAACTTGAGGAAAATAAAGTTAAATGTTGTATTGGATAATGAATCAGCTACACATATGTGGCACTCCCTAGGTTATGAAAAAGTAGGAAAATTTAAAGATGAACGATTTATTAAAGGTGAATATAAGGATTTAGTATTAATGGAAAAATTCATTTGATTATAGCAATGTAGCTAATTAAATCAGTTGATTTTTAGCAGTCTAACATTTGGGAGGATCTGACTAATGGGTAACGATTTAAATATACTAATACTAAGCTGCGGGACAAGAAATAAAATTGTACAGTACTTTAAAAAAGAACTAGGCAACAATGGGCTTGTTATTGCTACTGATTGCAGCAATTTGGCACCTGCTTTATATGAAGCAGACAAACACTTTATTGTTCCAAGAATGGGAGATGAGGGATACCTAGATGTTATTCTTTCTATTTGCAAGGAGAATAATATTAAAGCCGTCTTATCATTGATAGATCCTGAACTTAGTCTTCTCGCAGAACACAAGCAAGCATTCCTAGATATTGGTACGATGCCTATTATCTCAGATTCGAATGTAGTTGATATGTGTTTTGACAAGTATAAAATGTTTGAGTTTTTGGTTCAGAATGGATTCCAAACTGTTAAAAGTTATGTAGACAAAGAGCAGTTTTATATGGATGTGGAAGCTGGAATTATTAACTATCCAGTATTTGTAAAGCCTGTTAAAGGGAGCGCAAGTATCAACATAAGCAAGGTTACTTCCAAAGAAGAAATTGAACTATTGTTTGGTAGATTTGATAATTTAATGATTCAAGAGTTTATGGACGGAACTGAATACGGAGCAGATGTTTACATCGATATGATCTCTGGTGATCCGGTAGCCATATTTACAAAGGAAAAGTTAAAAATGAGGGCCGGTGAAACTGATAAGTCGGTCTCGATTAAAGATAATCAGCTATTTGAACTAATTAAGAAGTTCGTAAAGGTGATTGGATTTAAAGGTATTATTGATATTGATATTTTTAAAGTTAAAGGAGAATATTACATCTCTGAAGTTAACCCTCGTTTTGGTGGAGGCTACCCACATGCTTTTGAAAGTGGGGTAAACATACCAGAGATGATTATTAATAATATAAACGGAAATATGAATGTGGATGTAATTGGCGAGTATGAAGAAGGAATTAATATGATGAAGTTTAATGAAATAATAGTCATGAGGAATAAAGTAATTGCCTTCACATAATGCTGAAACTAGTGATCAGGGTGAAAAAATGAATATCTTATTTTTATCAATTGGTCGTTTAAATGATTTGGAATTTAGAGGAATATATACTGATTTGCTAAGACAATTTAGAGATAAAGGGCATAAGGTATATGTTGTTAGTCCAAGAGAAAAAAGATTGAATAAACCGACTGAGTATGTAAATGAAAATGGAGTACAGTTTCTTAGAGTCAGAATTGGTAATATTACCAAAACGAACGTTATTGAAAAGGGAATTTCAACCATTATGATAGAAAGCTTATTTTTAAAGGCGATTAAGAAACATATAAAGGATATAAAATTTGATTTAGTTATCTATTCAACTCCACCGATAACATTTGGAAAAGTAATTGGCTATGTAAAAAAAAGGGATAATGCAAAATCCTATCTATTGTTAAAAGATATCTTCCCTCAAAACGCTGTTGATCTAAACATGTTTAGTAAAAACAGTCTTATTTATAAATATTTTAGGTTAAAAGAAAAGCAGCTGTATGCTCAGTCAGACTTTATTGGATGTATGTCACAGGCGAATGTGGATTTTGTCTTAAAAAATAATGCTGAAGTTCCAACTGATACAGTTGAGGTCTGCCCAAATAGTATAGAACCTTTAACGATAGAAAAAGATGAAACCAAGGTTAGGAAAATTAGACAAAAGTACAATATACCTTTTGATAAAACAGTATTTGTATATGGAGGCAATCTTGGAAAGCCTCAAGGTATTGATTTCTTAATTAAGTGTTTAAAGGCCAATAAAGATAATAATCAAGTTTATTTTGTTATTGCCGGATCAGGTACAGAGTTTAATAAACTTAAAAGCTTTTTTAATAGTGAAAAGCTAACTAATGCACAGTTATTTGCTCAACTACCAAAAGATGATTATGAACTTCTAGCTAATTCATGTGATGTAGGGCTAATTTTTCTAGACAAACGCTTTACAATACCAAATTTCCCATCCAGACTTCTCTCATATATGCAGGCATCTATGCCTGTTTTAGCGGCAACTGATGTAAATACTGATATTGGAAAAGTTATTGAGCAAGGTAAATTTGGATTTTGGTGTGAGAGTAATAACACTGAACAATTCAATAAAACACTGCAACAGTTGTGTGATAAAGAACTAAGAAAACAAATGGGTGTTAACGCTAGAAGGTATTTAGAAGAAAACTATACAAGCAAGCACTCATATGAAATCATAATGAGACATTTCAAATAATAGAAAAGAGGTAACCATATGTTCAAAAATAAAACTCTATTGATAACAGGTGGAACAGGTTCTTTCGGCAATGCAGTTATGGAAAGATTCCTAGATACTGATATAAAGGAAATTCGCATATTTTCGCGAGATGAGAAAAAACAAGATGATATGAGAAAGCATTATAAAAATGATAAATTAAAATTTTATATTGGGGATGTAAGAGATTTAGCAAGTGTTAAAAATGCTATGCATGGTGTGGATTATATTTTTCATGCAGCGGCATTAAAACAAGTTCCCTCATGTGAATTTTTCCCACTCGAAGCTGTAAAAACTAATGTAATGGGCACTGATAATGTATTAACAGCTGCTATTGATTATGGAGTAAAAAAGGTAATCTGTCTTTCAACCGATAAAGCTGCGTATCCAATTAATGCAATGGGAATTTCAAAAGCAATGATGGAAAAGGTATTTGTTGCTAAATCGAAAACTGTTGATTCAGAAAGGACACTGATTTGTGGAACTAGATATGGTAATGTGATGGCCTCACGTGGCTCAGTTATACCATTATTTATTGAACAAATTAAAAGTGGTCAGCCTTTAACAGTAACTGATCCTAATATGACAAGATTTCTTATGAGTTTAGAAGAAGCAGTTGAGTTAGTAGTATTTGCATTTCAAAATGCTGAGGCAGGAGATATCATGGTTCAAAAATCTCCAGCTAGCACTATTGGAGATCTTGCTAAAGCTGTTAAAGAATTATTTAATGCGGATAATGAAATTAAAATTATTGGAACTCGTCACGGAGAAAAGCGTTATGAAACACTTCTTACAAAAGAGGAATACGTAAAAGCAGAGGATTTACCTGGCTTCTATAGAGTTCCCGCTGATCAAAGAGATCTTAACTATGATAAGTATTTTGCTGAAGGTGACCAAAAACTTACTACTGTAGAAGAGTATAATTCGGATAATACACAAATCCTTACTATTGAACAAATTAAAGAAACACTACTTAAATTAGATTATGTACAAAATGAATTAAAAGAGTGGAATAATAAAGTTCACGTTATGAATTAAAGGGTGGTTTTGAGTGATGAATATTCTTGTAACAGGAGCAAAAGGGTTTGTAGGAAAAAACCTTATAGCTGAGCTTAAAAATAAAGGGTATAGTAATATTTTTGAATTTACTAGAGAAAGCGATTTATCATTACTTGAGAAGTATACAAAAAAATGTGATTTTGTTTTTCATTTAGCTGGGGTTAATAGACCTAAAGATGAAAAGGAATTTATGGAAGGTAATTTTGATTTAACTTCTCAGTTACTAGAATTATTAAAAAAACATAATAATAAAGCCCCTGTGCTTCTAACCTCATCTATTCAAGCAGAAAAGGATAACCCATATGGAAGAAGTAAGAAAGCTGGAGAGGATTTATTATTAAATTATTATTATGAGACTGATGCTAAAGTATATGTATATCGACTTCCTAATTTATTTGGTAAGTGGAGTAAACCAAATTATAATACAGTGGTAGCTACATTTTGCCATAATATAGCTAGTGGCTTTGATATACACATTAATAACCCGGAGTCAGAGCTTAATCTTTGTTATATAGATGATGTGTTAGAAGAATTTATTAGAGCTCTAGAGGGAAGGCCGACTGTTCAAGATGATTTTTGTGTTGTACCTGTTACACATAATATTAAACTTGGAGATTTAGCGGACCGTATAAAGAGTTTTAAAGCAAGCAGAACAAATTTAAGTATCCCAAATATGGAGGATGCTCTAACTAAAAAGCTTTATAGTACTTACTTAAGCTTTTTACCAGAAGATCAATTTTCTTATGATCTTAAAATGAATTCCGATCATAGAGGCTCTTTTACAGAATTTATGAGAACATCTGAAAGAGGACAAGTTTCTGTAAATGTATCAAAACCTGGGATTACAAAAGGAAACCATTGGCATCATACTAAAAACGAGAAGTTTTTAGTTGTAAGTGGAGAGGGTTTAATCCGCTTTAGAAAAGTTGACTCTAAAGAAATTATTGAATATAGGGTAAGTGGTGAAAGGTTACAGGTCGTAGATATCCCAACTGGATATACACATTCAATTGTAAACGTAGGGGAAAGTGATCTCGTAACAGTAATGTGGGCTAATGAATGTTTCGATCCAGAAAGGCCAGACACTTATTTCGTGGAGGTATAAATAATGAAGAAATTAAAAGTTATGACAGTTGTTGGTACTAGACCAGAGATTATAAGATTATCGGCTGTTATTAATAAACTAGAAGAATCAAACGCAATTGATCATATTCTCGTTCATACAGGGCAAAATTATGATTACGAATTAAATGAGGTATTTTTTAAAGATTTTAATCTAAAGAAACCAGATTATTTTCTTAATGCAGCTACGGGAACAGCTGTAGAAACTATCGGTAATATTTTGGTTAAAATTGACCCGATTTTTGAAGAGGTAAAACCAGATGCTTTCTTGGTTCTTGGTGATACCAATAGCTGTTTAACTGCAATTGCCGCTAAAAGAAGGCATATTCCGATTTTTCATATGGAAGCAGGAAATAGATGTTTTGACCAAAGGGTACCAGAAGAAACCAATCGTAAAATAGTTGATCATACAGCTGATATTAATTTAACTTACAGTGATATAGCTAGAGAATATCTTCTTAGAGAAGGTTTTCCT
Source organism: Chryseomicrobium palamuruense (assembly GCF_042649045.1). Taxonomy (NCBI): domain Bacteria; kingdom Bacillati; phylum Bacillota; class Bacilli; order Caryophanales; family Caryophanaceae; genus Chryseomicrobium; species Chryseomicrobium palamuruense. Next base: position 491,180 of record NZ_JBHSEF010000009.1, read on the forward strand.
TCAGATCAAATTATTAAAACTGGAAGCCCAATGTTTGAAGTTCTGAACTCCAGAAAAGACGATATTGAGAGTTCAGATGTATTAGAAAGATTGGACTTAAAAGAAGGTAAATACTTTGTGGTATCAGCTCATAGAGAAGAAAATATTAATTCCGAAAATAATTTCTTGGATTTAGTTGAAAGTTTAAATGCGATTGCAGAAAAATACAATAAGCCCGTAATTGTGAGTACACATCCAAGAACTAGAAATATGATTGAGGCTAAAAAAGTAAAATTTAATCCTTTAGTGAAGACAATGAAACCTTTAGGATTTAATGATTATGTAAAACTTCAGATAAAAGCTAAAGCTGTTCTTAGTGATAGTGGAACGATTAGTGAAGAATCTTCTATTCTGGGCTTTAGAGCACTTAATATTAGACAAGCTCATGAAAGACCGGAGGCTATGGAGGAAGCTTCAGTAATGATGGTAGGTTTACAAAAAGAGAGAATTTTACAGGGGCTTGAGGTTCTAGAAACTCAAGAAAAAGACACATTAAGGCTTGTTGGGGATTATAATATGCCGAATGTTTCTGATAAAGTACTCAGAATCATTCTTTCCTACACAGATTATGTAAATAGAGTCGTTTGGGGGAAGTAGTTTTGTATACTAATTTAGATATTGTATTTCTAGGGGGATTGTTTCCTAAAGAAAAAGAAGATGAAATTTTAGGAAACTCAATTGGTGGTATACAAAACGCTGCAAACAATTTGCAATGGGAATTAGTTATGGGACTTAATTCTAATTTAGAAAAACCAGTGAAAATAATCAACTCCTTATATATTGGCTCCTTCCCAAAACGCTATAAAAAGATAGTTATTGATACTTATAATTTCTCCAATTATACGGATAACCGGGATAATATCAACGTTGGATTCTTAAATATAACAGGGATTAAAAACATTAGTAGATACATTACATTAAAGCCATATTTAAAAGATTGGGCCTTATCTACAAGCAATAAAAAGAAAATTATTATTGCATATGCCATGACATCAACTTTTACACACCTACTAGAATATGTAAAAAAGGTGAATAGTGATGTAATAACTTGTTTAGTTGTTCCAGATTTACCACAGTATATGAATTTATCCGGAAATAGGAATTATATATATAATAATTTAAAAAAAGTAGAATTAAAGTTAATCAATAGAAATATGGAATATATTGATTGCTATGTTTTATTAACGAATTATATGCGTCAAGCATTAAATATCAATGTTCCTTCTGTGGTGGTAGAAGGAATCTCAACTAATATTTTTGATAAAGTTGATTATATACCACAAAAAGAAGGAATTAAAACTGTTTTATATAGCGGTGGTCTGAATGAAAAATATGGTGTTGTAGATTTAGTAAAGGCATTTGAAAAACTGCCTGCAAATAATTATAGATTGATAATATGTGGTTCAGGAGAAGCTGAAGAGGTTATTCGAAGAGCTTGTAAAAGAGATAAAAGAATTATATTCAAAGGTTTGTTAAAAAGAGATGAAGTGCTTCAATTACAGAAATCTTCAACTATACTAGTTAATCCGAGGCCGAACAATGAAGAATATACCAAATATAGTTTTCCTTCTAAAATAATGGAGTATATGTCATCAGGTACCCCTGTAATTGCGTTTATGTTAGATGGAATGCCAAAAGAATATGGCGATTATATATATCCAATTATTGAGGGAAAAGATGGACTTTTTTTGACTCTAGATAAAACATTATCTAAATCGGAAAAAGAATTATATGAAAAGGGTTCTAAAGCAAAAGAGTTTGTACTATCACAAAAAAATAATGTGAAACAAGTTGAGAAGATATTAAATATGATAAACAAATTATGAGGTAGATTTAGTAATAGAAGATTGGGGAGTATCAAATTAATTCAGTAATTAACTATTGAGTAAAAATAGAGAACGGATTTACACGTAAGGATGGACATGGTGTCTTGTATGAAAGAGCTCGCTATTGAAATGCGGGCTCCTTGAATCGAGAGCCAGCGACTAGTGTCCCATGTTGAGTTATTTGTAGCATAATTACAAGATAATCCTTTCAATAAAAACCCGTTAAAGATAGTTATAATTATAAAAAAAGATTTTTCAGCTAAAAATATTGACTGTTACATGAGATAAAATTGAAATAAATAAGTTCTTTTCTTATCGTTGTGGATAGATTTAATTTGAACATGAGGGCTATAATAAGTCATATCTATAATATTTTTTTGTTAAGTATCTTTTATAATGGATTGTTATATTGGCTCATTACCAAATCACACAGTAACGTACAACTAAAATGATCTTTCTAAAATTCCCCCATATTTTACAATAGCGTTAAGAAGTATTTATTGAATAGTTGAATTGAACTTTAAAAGGTTATATCCCATTAATAATCTAATCTCCCAATATTTGTTGTACGGTACTTCGGAAAGTATAGATCTTAGTTTTTGCATTTTTGGATGTTTAACCAGAAATCATATATATCTTATTTCTGAATATCATTTAGTTCATTAAAAATTCTGCATCATCTCCATTATAAAAGAATCTGTTTATTGTTATTTAGGAGCGGAACATATGATTATATTATTAATTTTGGTTTTCTGTTTGTTTTACTTATTTGTATATTTTTTAATAAAAAATAGACCAAATAGGTTTCCACTCACTTTTTATGTGGTATGGTGGCTTTTTTGGTTAATTATTTCTTCCTTTAATCCATATAATTTATATAACGTCTCCTTTCAAACCTATTTGTTATTGTTAGTAAATATTTTTATGTTTACGATTGGGTATTTTTTAGTAATCTCTAAGAAAAAAAAGCTGAATCAACCTAAAATTTTTTCATTTGATATTAATAATAAGTGGATATTTATTTTGCAATTGCCTTTATTATCAATACTTTTCTATTACTTTATTAAATATAATATGCTTCTAAATAGCCTAAATATAATTGAAGCAAGGAATATTAAATATCAAATTGGTTTTTTATTTTCTACTCCATTGGAATATATGTTTAATATCATAATTATCGAACCATTAATGTCAATAACTATGTTATTGTTTTCTATAAAGTTGTTTAGGAAAAAATCAAAAGATTTTACAACCTTATTAATGGCATTTAACATATTTCTTAGTAGTCAAATTGGCCTAGGAAGGCTAGTTTTTTTTGAATTAATGGTATATTTGTTTGTAACATACATTGTTTTTAAATCAATGTCCATTAAAGAAAATGCTCAAAAATTAAAGGGAAAAACTTATTTAAAGGAACAATCCCATAAGGGAAAACTAAAAGCAGTAACGCTAATAATATTAATATTTGTGCTAGTTACAGGAATGGCATATATAACAATGCTAAGAAGAGGTATTAGTGTTTTTACAATCGATACATTAATGGAGGGTTATTCACTTCTATTTCGTCAAACGATTGTTTATTTTGTTGGTCCGTTTAGATCATTAGATTATCTAATTAACAGTGACATTATAAATATATACGGTTTATTTTGGGGTAAATTAACATTTGGAGGGATTGAAAACCTAGTTGGGTATATATTCCTCTTCCTAGATCCCAACTACAAAATTGCTAATTATGTTATTGGACCATTAACTCAAAATCCAATTACGATTGGGAATGGTGTAGAATTCAATGCATTTTATACATCCCTTATGAATTATTATCTAGATTTTAATATTATTGGAGTTTTGATTATTCCACTAATCTACGGAATGATTAACGCCTATATCACAAATTTATTTCTAAGAAAGACAAATATTGTTACTTTAATGCTATTTATATTTATAACATACCAATCTATTGCATCCTCTTTTAGATGGAACTTCCAATTCCCAGGCTCATGGATAGTGATATTAATATTGGTGATTTTAGGGATAATAATTAAGAAAAATAATTATTTAAAAGAGAAATAAAAAGGAATCTCACTGATTACTTAATCTCTCTTTTGGAGGACTAATAATGAACAAACTATTAACTATCGTCATTTGTACTTACAACGGTGAAGCCTATTTATCTGAAGTTATTGAATCCATATTATCCCAGGAGGGCCTTGGTGATATTGTTCATAAGATATTAGTAGTTGATAATGCATCAACTGATAAAACTAAAGAAATAGTTACTAAATACATGGAGGAAAATCCTATAATTGATTATATATATGAATCTAATAAAGGAGTCAGTAATGCCCGTAAACATGCTGCTAACGTTATTACTCCATGGGTAGCCTATGTAGATGATGATAATATATTACTACCTAGATGGTTAATAAATAACAAAAAATATATAGAAGAGAATCCGACTGTAGGAGTTATTAACGGAGCAAGTATACCTCTACTTAGGTTTCAACCAACGGAAAATCAAAAAAAGAATTTAAAGATAATATATCCGAATTTAGCATGTACTCATTATGATTATAATGAGTATATACAAGGCATTGATTCAAAATTAAAATTTCCATTTGGTGCAGGTATGATACTCAGAACAAAGGAAATAGAAAATTTTTTGGATAAAGGCTGGACAAGAAATGTGGGAAGAAGTGGTGAAGAATTAGGCTCTGGAGAAGATGGTGAAATTGCATATGCAGTTTTAAAAGAAGGATATGATTATGGTTTTAATATGAACGCAGCGTTATGGCATATAATTCCACAAAGAAGGCTAGAGAATGATTATATAAATAAATTATATAAGGGTTTAGATATTGGATATTATAAATATGTTTCATATAGTGATAATTACTTAAAAAGAAGAATAAGTATTGTATTTAGATTTATTTTGGGAATTTTAGTACACCCCTTACGGATAATATTAACTAACGATCCAATAAAAAAAGAGGTCCTTAGAAAAGGACTAGTTTCAAAAATAAGGTTTATTAAGCTTTCTTTAAAAGATTTAATTGTATTCAGAAGAAGTTAATGTAGATTTATTATGAAAGTATGATGCTAGAATTGTTTCATAGAAACAATAAAGTTAATTATTGATTATTTCTATTTCTTCTTTGGGCATCATACTAAAGAAATATCTATCTTTTTCCTCGGGTGTATTACACAGAATAAGTGAAGGCATTTAAGAAGTATTATATAAAACATATTGCCGTTAATATTATCATACACAAAAACTTAGGTTTAATTATTAGGTTTTCCTTAGTCTCAATAGGAAATGCTTATGCGTAATAATTTCTGGATTTGCAATAGAGTTCTAATATAGTTAAGAGGGAAAAAATGATAAGAAGAGGAATATTTAATAACGAGGCGATTACAAAAATTATAAAGAATTCAAGTTGGTTAGTCAGCGATAAAGTTATTACTATGATAGTAGGAGTTTTTGTTACAGCAATAGTCGCCCGTTATTTTGGTCCAGAGAAATTTGGGCAATTTAATTATGCACTTGCTTTTGTTACTTTATTTACTGCAATATCCACACTTGGATTAGAAACATTAACTGTAAAATCAATATTAGATAAAAAGTTTGATGAAGGAACTATATTATGTACTAGTCTTATACTCAGAATAGCAAGCGGTGGAATATTAACCATATTTTCTATTATAATTATTAAAATCATTGAGCCATCTGATTTTAATCTTCATATTTTGGTGTTAATTATGTCTATTGCTATGGTAATTAAGGCATTTGAAGTCATAGAGTATTGGGTGCAAGCGCATCAAAAGGCAAAAATATCCTCAATTATCCGTATGGTCGTCTATATTATTTCTTCAGGGTTAAAGATTTTTCTTGTTTTTATGAATGGAACAGTTCTACAATATGCAACTATACTAATTATTGATGCACTATTAATTGGATTTGCATTAATGATTGCATATTTTAAATTTCGAGAAAATAGTTCACTATGGCGATTTAATTTTCAATATGCTAGGACTATATTATCCCAAAGCTGGCACTTAATAATTTCAGGTTTAATGGTTACATTATATATGAGAATTGATCAAGTTATGCTCGGATCAATGGCAACTGACACAGAACTAGGAGTTTATTCAGCCGCAGTAAGAATTGCAGAAATGTGGTACTTTATTCCAATGGCACTTATAATATCATTTAAGCCAGTAATTATGAAAAATAAGAAAGAAAATGAACATAAATACTTTAATTCCATTCAGATATTGTATTCTATAGTGACATGGATGGGCATCTTATTTACCCTGATAATATTAATATTCTCGAAATTGATCATTTCTATACTTTATGGGGAACAATTCTTACAAGCAGCAAATATTCTCTCTATAAGCGTCTTTGCTGGAACACTAGCAATGCTTGGTTCAGCACGTAGTATCTGGATGATAAGTGAAGGGCTACAAAGATATACAATTATATATACTATTGCTGGTTTGATAGTAAATGTTACTTTAAATTTAATATTTATCCCGAGGTTTGGTGGTTTTGGAGCTGCGACTGCGACTCTTGTGGCACAGGTAGTAAATATCTTAGTATTGTTTTTATTTAAAGAAACCCGAATATCTACAATTATGATTATAAAATCATTTCGTCCAATTAATTTGTTTAAATATTTAAAGTTAAATAAATAAGATAGATATAACTGCAACATAAAACATAACTGAAGGTTTTAAGTTTATAAATTGGGAACCGAAAGTGTGAATTGTTACCCGCTGGGCTGTCTTATTAGGCAGCTTGGCGGGTATCTTTTTGTTGCTTTATACTTTAGTGCGTTAATTTATTAAATATATTTTAACGAATACTATTTTGCAAGCTCCTGAATATTCCACTTAATTTAATCCTTCCTGTATCTACATAATATTTCTTCCTTTATAATTCTCCCATTTTCAAGATCAATTAGCATTACAAATAAGTTAGCTCGAAGAGATAATGGCGGTCTCTTCATAATCCTATTAAATAACTCCTCACTGTTTATTACAATGGTGAATTTATCAGTTTCTGACAGCTCATACATTGAAATTCGTCCATAAAGGTGAATAAAATTCATAGTGGAAAAATGGCGGCGTTCAGGGATTACTGGAACGAATTCAAAATACCATTTGTTGTACTCTTCGTAGTCAACGTTAAGTACCATATCCGGGCGAGTAAATCTTCCTTCATGCTTTTCAACACTCCATTTAAATGGCCTTTCATAAAGATCTGCTAAAATAACTTGTATAAATCTTTTTTCCAGTTCATTCATACGATGCCTAATATTCATCGGCGATTCTCTTTCAACTACCACTTCTCTATTTTCATCAACTTCATTTCTTGCCAAATGCCCTGCGGCAATCATCATATCTTGATATGTAACCTCATTATGAGCTTTTGCTGCAAACTTCGATATTGTTTCAGGGGTTGGAGGTGAGGCAATCATTTGTCGGAGGAACCTTGAAATGTGAGCAGCACTTACACCAGTTTCATTGGCGAACTGATTAATAGATCTTTCACCTTTTGCTCGTTCAAGAAGATTGGCAAACTCCTCTTTATTGAATTGTTCCTCAATATTCATTAAAATTCACCTCGCTTTTTCTTATATTATTATTATATTTTAACCATTAAGTGTAGTCAATAGTCAATTAAAGTTGACTAAATTAAAAAACGGTACCTGTGCACGGAACAATTCAACACAATTTGCATAAAAAAAGAGGAGCTTGATATAAGAGGCTTTATCTCACATATTTATAGAATTGTAGTGAATTTACAGAATAGTTTGGTGCACAGGTACCTAAAAGGGGAATTCTGGAATCTAT